>NZ_JAQGKF010000220.1 GCF_028290205.1 Enterovirga sp.
CCACCGGCCGAGCGCGTAGCCCCAGGCCGCCAGGTAGTTCCAGCGCGCCCCGCCGCTCGTCTTCGGGTTCGGCGTGATCACCTGGATCCCGGGCTTGGCGAGATCCTCCCAGTCGGTGATTCCCTTCGGGTTGCCCTTGCGGACCAGGAACACGACCGTGGAGCTGTAAGGCGCGGAATTGTTGGGCAGCCGCGACTGCCAGGTTTCGGGCAGCTTGCCGGCCCGGGCGATGGCGTCGATGTCGGGGGCGAGAGCCAGCGTCACCACATCGGCCGCGAGCCCGTCGATGACGCTGCGGGCCTGGGCGCCCGAGCCGCCGTGCGAGGCCCGGATGGTCAGGGTTTCGCCGCTTTGCGCCTGCCAGCTCTTGGCGAAGGCGGCGTTGATGTCGCGGTACAGCTCCCGGGTCGGATCGTAGGAGACGTTCAGGAGCTGCGCCTGGGCGGCCGCCGGCCACGACGCGGACAGCAGCAGGGCGAGGGCGAGGGCGGAGCGACGGTCGAACATGGTCGAGCCTCCTGTGGGGGGCGGCGGCTCCGGGACGCCGTCAGCCCGAACCTGTCACGGGCCTCACGCGGCCGGTGGCACATCCTCCCCCGGCGCGCCCGCATGCACCAGGGGCGGCGTGGCGCTCGGGGCCAGAGCGGCAGCCTGCGCGGGATCAGGCCGCCGGCTCCGCGCCACGGGCTCGAGAACCTGCGGCCGCCCCGTGGCGAGCGCCCGCTCGATCGCCGCCACAACCCGCACGTCGAGCCGGCCCTCCTCCCCGTCCGGCTCCGGGTCGCGACCGGCGATCACGCAATCGGAGAAGTAGCCGAGCTCGCCGCCGAACTGGTCCGTCTCCGGAAAACTCTGCTCGCGGGTGTCGCTCCCCTGCGTAACGGCAAGCCGCATCGGCGTGCCGAAACCATAGCCTGGCTCGAGCCGCAGGTTGCCGGCTGTTCCGAGAAGCCTCCAGGCGCCGGCACTCTCCGCCCCGTAGCTGACCGTGAACTGCGCCAGCCTCTGCCCGGGGAACCGCATGGTGACGCTGACCGTGTCGTCGAATTCAAAGGGCAGGTCCGGATTCATGGCTCCGACGGCCCACAGCTCGGTGGGCTCGGCCCCGAACAGGTTGCGGGCGGCATTAATCGGATAGGGGCCCATATCGGCCACCGGCCCGGCCCAAAAGCCCTGCTGCGCCCGGTGGTTCGTCGGGGAGACGTGCTGGCTGAAGCTGGAGCTGAACAGGCGCGGATCGCCGATCGCCCCGGCCCGCACGAGCCGGATGGCTTCCAGCGTGGCCGGCTCGAAATGGAGCCGGTAGGCGATCATCAGCCGGGCGCCGCTGCCGGTCGCGGCGGCCTCGATGTCGCGGCACTCCTGCTCCGACACGGCCATCGGCTTTTCGAGCAGGAGGTGGAGCCCTGCCTCGAGCGCCGGCACCGCGAAGTCGCGATGGAGGCCGTTCGGCAGGGCGAGGTAGACGGCGTCGATCTCGGGGCAGGCGAGCATGTCGCCGTACTCCTTGTAGGACCAGACATGCGGCAGCCGATAGCGCTCGGCCAGGGCCCTGCCCTTCTCGGGATCGCCGGTGACGAGGCCGACGAGCTCGGAATTCGCCGTTCCGGCCACCGCCGGCAGGAAGGCCGCCTGGGAAATCCAGCCCGCGCCCACCACGGCGAACCGGACGCGCCGGCCCGCCTCGATCCGTTTCGCCGCCGCCATGCGCAACTCCGGTCCCGTGGCCGGCAACGCGGCACGGGCGGCTTCGTTCGGCGGCCGGCGGCATTGGCGCGGGGCCGATCCGGGTGCTAACCGGACCGCCATTGCCGCGTCCGCCCGACCGGCCCGGAGAACCGCATGCCCTCCCTCACGCTGTCCCAAGCCTCCCTCGTCGTCGACGCGGCGCTGGCCGAGGCCCGCCGCATGAAGCTCGCCCCCATGACGGTGGTGGTGCTGGACGCGGGCGGCCACCCCGTGGCGCTGAAGCGCGAGGACGGCTCGGGCATCCTCCGGGTCGAGATCGCGGGCGGCAAGGCCTGGGGCGCCCTCGGCATCGGGGCCGGAAGCCGGGTTCTGGCCGACCGCGTCGCGTCCGGCGCGGCCGGGGCGGCCTTTGTGGCGGCCGCCTCGGTGGCGAGTGGCGGGCGCCTGGTTCCGGTGGCCGGCGGGGTGCTGGTGCGGGATGCCGGCGGGCTGGTGATCGGTGCCGTCGGCGTGTCGGGCGATCTGTCGGACAAGGACGAGCTGTGCGCGCTGGCCGGCATCGCAGCCGCGGGGCTCACGCCCGACACCGGCGCGCCCTCGGCTTAACCAGCCCAGAGATCCCGGCCGCGGGAGGGATCGAACCGGCGCAACGGGAGTTGGAGACGGGCTTGCGGCCGAGGGTCGGCGGCATGGTCCAGAGCTGATGCCGGATTCCTATTCGTCCCCGCGGCGCGGGCAGGTCGACGCCGCCGCGCCCTCCATCGGGCCCGGCGCGCTGATCACGGGCGCGGTGATCGTCGCCGCGCTCTATGTGGGCCGCGAGGTGCTGGTCCCCTTCGTCCTCGCCGTCATCCTGTCCTTCGTGCTGGCCATCCCGGTGCGGCTGCTGCAGGGCTGGGGCCTCGGCCGCGTCCTCCCGGTCACGGCGGTGGTCCTTCTCGCCTTTCTGGCCATCGGCGGGATCACGGCCCTGCTGGTCGGGCAGGCCGCCGAACTCGCAAACGACCTGCCGCGCTACCAATCCACCATCCGGGACAAGATCAGCGCGCTGAAAGGCGCGACCGCCGGCAGCGGGCCGCTCGAGCGCCTGGGCGACATGCTGCAGGAGCTCGCCAAGGACCTCGGCCCGCAGCCCTCCACGGCGCAGCCGCAAACGCCCGGCGCGCCGCCGGCGGCCGCAGAGCCGGCGCCCGTGCCGGTCGAGATCGCCAAGACCCGGATCAGCCCCCTCGCTGCCATCGCGGCCTTCGTGGCCCCCGTGGTGAAACCGCTCGGCACGGCGGCTCTGGTGATCGTGTTCACCGTGTTCATGCTGATGCAGCGCGAGGATCTTCGTAATCGCGCCATTCGGCTCGCCGGCTCGCGCGACCTCCAGCGCACCACGGCCGCCATGGACGAGGCGGCTCACCGGCTCAGCCGCTACTTCCTGGTCCAGGTGCTGCTGAACGCCGCCTTCGGGGCGGTGGTCGGAATCGGCTTGTGGCTGATCGGGGTGCCGAGTCCGATCCTGTGGGGCATCCTCTCCTTCGTGTCGCGCTTCGTGCCCTATGTGGGCGTGGCGCTGGCGGCGGGCGGGCCGCTGCTGCTGGCCGCAGCCGTGGATCCGAGCTGGACCATGCTGCTGATGGCGGCCGGCTTCTTCATCTGCATCGAATTCGGCGTCGGGCAGATCGTCGAGCCGCTGATCTTCGGACGCTCGACCGGTCTGACCCCGCTGGCGGTCCTGGGATGCGTGACCTTCTGGACCTGGCTCTGGGGCCCGGTCGGGCTGATCATCGCCATGCCGCTGACCGTGTGCCTGGTGGTGCTCGGCCGGCACGTGGAGCAGCTCGAGTTCCTGGACGTGATGCTGGGGGACCGCCCGCCGCTCACCGTGGCCGAAGTGTTCTACCAGCGCATCCTGGCCGGGGATGCCGGGGAGGCGATCGAACAGGCCGAGCTGTTCCTCAAGGAGCACAGCCTGGCGGCCTATTACGACGAGGTCGCCGTGAAGGGGCTCGCCCTTGGCCAGGTGGATCTGGCCCGAGGCGCCCTGGACGAAGCGGCCCTGGTCCGGATCGAGGAGGCCTCCACCCAGCTCATCGAGGAGCTGGCGGAGCACGAGGCCGACCCGCCCGCCGGCTCCCCGGAGGGCAAGAAGATCGAGGTCAAGCGCGCCGCCGGCGACGAGGATCTGGACCAGACGCTGGACAGCGCCGACGCCGCAGCCGGCGAGCTGCCGACCCTGCCGGCCGGCGCGCTCGGCCCGGGCGCCTCGGACCAGCCCGCCGTTCTCTGCGTGGCGGGCCGCAACGGCCTCGACCTCGTCAGCGCCCGGATGCTGGCCCAGATCCTGGAGAAGCACGGGCTGCCGGCCCGTGTGGAGAGCAGCGATGTCCTGTCCACGACCGGCATCGCCCGGATCGCAACCGGGTCCGCCCGCATCGTGTGCCTGTCCTACCTCGACACCAGCGTCACGGTTCACGTCCGCTTCGCCGTTCGGCGGCTGCGGCGGCGGCTGCCGGACGCGCTGGTGGTGATCGGCTCCTGGGGGCTCGGCACCGCGGAGGGCGAGGGCTTGTGCGAGGCGGCGCGCTCGGACCGGTGCGCGAGCCGCCTGACCGATGCGGCCCGCATCTGCCTCGAAGCGGCCGCGGGCTGGACCGCGACCCCGGCCGGCACCGGACCCTACGGCGATCGGCCAGCGCCGGCCAAGCCGGCGGCCGGTCAGCCGGCAGGGGCCGGTCAGCCCGCGGCGCGGCCGCTGGTGACGGCCTGATCCGGCGCCGCCGCGGTGATCGGTTCCTCGATGGCCCAGAGGAGGCCGGCGGCCGCAAGCGCCCGGAAGGCCGCCTCCGCCTCCGACATGCCGCCGGCCACCATGGCGTCATAGGCCGCCAGCGGCTCCGCGCCGGCGCAGCGGCCGGCCACGGCCTCGCGCCAGGTCTCGCTCATCCTCCGCTTGGCCACGCGATCCATGGGACTACCGCCTTGCTGCGATCATAATGTCCGGCCAAGGAGCCGGAGCTCGGACATACAACGGATCCGCAACACGCTCCGCACGGCGGAGCCGTCCGGGGTTTTCGGGGTTTCATGGCGGTTGATCTGAAGCAGGAATTCACGCGGCCCCTCGCGCTCATCCTGGCCGCGTTTGCCGCCATGGGCTGGGTGCTGTTCGGGCTCTCGTCCTGGTCGGCCGCCTCGGTCCAGAAGGTGCAACGCCTGCAGATCATGGAGGCGACCGAGCGCGGCGAGAAGCTCTCCGCCGACCTCGCCCGCCACATGGCGGCCTCCGCGTCCCTGGCCGAGATCGAGGCCAAGGTCGCGTCCACGCGTGACGACCTCACCCGGGCCTCGCAGGCGAAGTCCGACGCGCAGGCGGAACTCACCACCACGCAGCGGAGCCTGGCCGCCCTCCGGCGAGAGCGCGACGAGATCGACCGCAACCTGCAGAACCAGAACGCCCGGTTGAACGAGCTGCAGCCCACGGCCGACACGACGGCCGCCGTCCCGGACACCTCGCTGGCACCCGCGCCGGCCGCCCGCGCGCAGCGGGGCGGCCGGGGGCGCTGGACGCGCCGGGGCCGCGCCTCCTACCCGATCGTCAGCCGCCGACGCTGAGCCCTCAGGTCAAGCCGGTGACCCGGCCGGTGGCGCCAATTCGCGAGGCGGCGATCACGGCCTGGGTGCGGCTGTCCACGCCGAGCTTCTGCAGAATGGCCGAGACATGGGCCTTGATGGTCGCCTCCGAGACGCTGAGCTCGTAGGCGATCTGCTTGTTGAGCAGCCCCTCCGACAGCATCATCAGAACCCGCATCTGCTGCGGCGTCAGCCGGCCGAGCCGCTGCACGAGGTCCGCCGTCTCCTTGTCCTCGCCGGCCTCCAGATCGACATCGGGCGGCACCCAGATGTCCCCGGACAGGATGGTCCGGACCGCGTTGCCGATGCCCTCGAGATCGAGCGATTTCGGCACGAAGCCGGAGGCCCCGAATTCGACGGCACGCCGGATCACGGTCGCGTCCTCGTTCGCCGACACGATCACGATCGGGATTTCGGGATACTGGGCCCGCAGGTAGATCAGACCCGAAAACCCCTGCACGCCCGGCATGGTGAGGTCGAGCAGGACCAAGTCGGCGTCGCGCGACCGCGTCAGCGTCTCTTGGAGAGAGTCGAGGCCGGAACATTCCTCGACGGAGGCTTCCGGCAAAATCTGCTCGATGGCGCGGCGCAGGGCCTCGCGGAACAGCGGATGATCGTCGGCGAGGATGATCTTGGTACTGTGCAACGCCGTCTCCGGCCTGGCTCGCCCATGGAGGCCAGCCTTGGCTCTACCAGAGCGCGCACAATCCGCGCGAGCCGTATCTTACATAAGACACCGTCGCCCGGCGTTTACGCACCGGTAAGGTTGACGATGACCTCGCGGCGGTGCGGCGCGTCGCGGTGTTCGGCCAAGTAGACGCCCTGCCAGGTCCCGAGCGCCGGCCGCCCGCACAGGACCGGGATGGACAGCGAGGCCCCTGTCAGCATGGCCCGGATATGCGCCGGCATGTCGTCCGGCCCCTCGGCATCATGAACGTACGGCGCGCCGCGCGGCGCCAGCCGGTCGAGCGCGGCCGCGAGGTCGCGGCGCACATCCGGGTCGGCGTTCTCCTGGATCAGGAGCGAGGCGGAGGTGTGCCGGCACAGAAGGGTGAGGAGCCCGTTGGCGATCCCGCTCTCGGCCACGAAGCGGGCGAGAGGGGCCGTGATGTCGGTGAAGCCCGGTCCGGAGGTCTCGACAGCCAAGCGGCCCAGCACCTGCCGCAAGGCGGACCCCGCGGCCACCGGCTCGACCCGCAGCGCGGCCCGGCTCACGTCTCGCCTCCGTCGGTGCCCGTCGGGTGCATCTCCGTCTCTCCCTTGCTCAGGATGCGCTCAAGCGTCTCGAGCCGGTCCGCCTCGCCGGCCGGCTTGTCCCACCGGATGCGGTGAATCCGCGGGAAGCGCATCGCCACCCCGGATTTGTGCCGGCCGGAGCGCTGCAGCCCCTCGAACGCGACCTCCAGCACGAGGCCCCTGTCCGGCCCGAACTGCACCTCTCGCACCGGCCCAAACCGCTGGCTGGTATGGTTGCGGACATAGCGGTCGAGCTTGAGCAGCTCCTGGTCGGTGAAGCCGAAATAAGCCTTGCCCACCGGCACCAGCTCGGGCCCGGCCGGGCCGTCGCGCCAGCAGCCGAAGGTGTAGTCCGAATAAAAGGACGAGCGCTTCCCGGAGCCCCGCTGCGCATACATCATCACGGCATCGATCAGATACGGGTCGCGCTTCCACTTCCACCACGGGCCCTTGGGCCGGCCCGGCAGGTAGGGCGAGTCGGCCCGTTTCAGCATGCAGCCCTCGATCGCGTCCGCATCCGGCCCCGCCCCGGCCGAGGCGGGATCGGCCCGGGCAGCCGCGAGCTCGTCCCATGTCGCGAAGGGGATCTGCGGCGACAGGTCGATGCGGGGCTCTCCGAGCCCCGTCACGAAGGTGGCGAGCCGGCGCCGGCGCTCGTCAAAGGGCAACTCGCGCAGATCCTCGCCGTCGAGCGCGAGCAGGTCGTAGACCCGCAGATGGGCCGGGTACTCGACCAGCATCTTGGCCGTGACGGCCTTCCGGTTCAGCCGCTGCTGCAGCACGTTGAAGCTCTCGACCCGTCCCTCGCGCACAATCAGGAGCTCGCCGTCCAGGGCGCCCTCGAAATCGAGCACCTCGACCAGGTCCGGAAACGCCGCCGAGACGTCCTCGCCGGTGCGCGAATAGATGCGCCGCACGGGCGTGCCGTCGCCGTCCCGCCCGGCGACCGCTTGCAGCCGGATGCCGTCCCACTTCCACTCCGCCCGAAAGGCCGCCGGTTCGAGCTTGGCGAAATCCTCGTCGTCGACCGGATGCGCCAGCATGGGCGGCCGGAACGGGGCCGGGTTCACGTTCTCCGGCCGCTCGCCGCAGCCCTCGACCCAACTGAACAGCGATCGGTAGGGCGGCTCCAGCCCGTGCCAGACATGCTCCACGTCGTCGGCCGTGATCGGCCGCTCGGCGTCCTGGCAGAGGCTCGCGAGCGCGGTCTTGGCCAGGCGGGCCGACACGCCGATGCGCAGCTCGCCGGTGATCAGCTTCAGCAGCGCCCAGCGGCCGATCTCGTCAAGCGCATCGAGCCAGTTCGCGACCAGGCCCGGCAGCTCCGCCTTGCCGGCGCTCGCGAGCCCATGGACCACCTCGGACAGGGTCGGGCCGTCGGCGGGCGGGTTGTTGTGGCCCGGGCCGGGAGCGCCGTCGGCTTGGCCAGACGGGGCCTCCCCGGGCGGCCGCCACATCAGCGCAACCGTTTCGGACAGGTCGCCCACATAGTCGCGCGACAGCCCGAACAGCACCGGGTCGGAGCGCTCCTCCATGAGGCCGCGGATCAGACCGGGCTTGGCGTGCCGGAAGCTGAGCGCCCCGGTCAGCGCGGCCAAGGCCCAGCCGCGCTCCGGATCGGGCGTGCGCCGGAAGTAATCGGCGATGAGCCGGATCTTGCCGTTGCGGCGCGGCTCGTAGCCGACCCGGTCGATCAGGTCTGCGAAGCGGTTCATGCCGGTTCGGCGGCGGGCTCGGCCGCGCCCTCCGTCGCGGTGTCACCTTCCTCATCGCCGTAGCCGAGCAGGTGCAGCGGTTTCGACCGGATGCCCTGTGTCCGGCACCAATGCACCAGCGCGTCCTCCTGGCCGTGCGTCACCCAGACCTCCTCGGCGCCGGTCTCGAGGATGGAGCGGCAGAGGTCGTCCCAGTCGCAATGGTCGGAGATGATCAGCGGCAGTTCCACGCCCTTTTGCCGGGCGCGGGCCCGCACCCGCATCCAGCCGGACGCGAAGGCCGTCACGGGGTCCGGGAATTTGCGGGCCCACAGATCCTGGATGGCGGAGGGCGGACACAGCACGATGGCGCCCTTCAGCCCGGCCCGGTCGGCGGCCGCGACCCGGGGCGTGTCGCCGAGGGCCACGCCCTCGTCCTTGTAGAGGGCGGTCAGCCGCTCCATCGCGCCGTGCAGCCAGATCGGCTCGGCGTAGCCAGCCTGGCGCAGGAGAGCCATCACGCGCTGCGCCTTGCCGAGCGCATAGGCGCCGACGATGTGGGCGCGCTCCGGAAAGAGCCGCACCGATGCGAGCAGCTTGGCGACCTCCTGGGCGGTGTCGGGATGGCGGAACACCGGCAGGCCGAAGGTCGCCTCGGTGATGAAGACGTCGCAGCGCACCGGTTCGAAGGGCAGGCACGTCGGATCGCGGCCGCGCTTGTAGTCGCCCGACACGACCAGGCGGCAGCGGCCTTGCTCGATCACGATCTGGGCCGATCCCAGCACGTGGCCGGCCGGCACAAAGGTGACCAGGACCTCGCCGACCCGCAGCACCTCGCCCAGCACCGCCTCCTGTGTCGCGCCGGCGAAATCCTCGCCGTAGCGGACTCGCATGATCCGCAGGGTCTCGGCGGTGGCCATGACGTGCTGGTGGCCGGCGCGGGCGTGGTCGGAATGGCCGTGCGTGATCAGGGCCCGGTCGACAGGCCGCACCGGATCGACGTGGAAATTCCCGCCCGGACAATAGAGGCCCTGCGGCGTCAGCGTCAGAAGGTCAGAGGCGCGGGCGGCCATGCAGGATAACGGCGGATGTCCGGACCGATTGGCGCGAGGGTCCGGCCGGAAACATTGTGACGCGGCCGAAGTTTCCCCCGGGAGACAGTTTCAGGAGGACGCCATGTCACAATTCGGAGCAACGGCCGGCGCAGCCGGCACCGCGACGACATCCGCCAACCCGCTCATCGAGAGCGACCGGGTGGAGGGCACGGAGGTCTACGGCGCCGACCGGCAGCATATCGGCTCGGTGAAGCGGCTCATGATCGACAAGGTGAGCGGACAGGTCGCCTACGCGGAACTCGGCTTCGGCGGCTTCCTGGGTCTCGGCGAGGAGACCTACACGATCCCGTGGGGCAAGCTGACCTACGACACGGAACTCGGCGGATACCGGACCGACCTGTCCGAGAGCCAGGTCAAGGACGCGCCGAACTTCTACCGCGAAAACGAATACGGCTGGTCCGACCGCGAGCGGGAGCGGGACCTGCATTCCTATTACGGCGTGTCCCCCTATTGGGGCCTCTGACACCGTCGGGGCGGCCGGACCCGGTCGGCACCGGCGGCCTGCCGCCAGCGGCGGGCCCTGTTGCGGTCAGATCGCCCAGGCCAGGATCACGAACACCACCTCGCCGGCCAGAATGGCGCCAAACAGCGATGGCCGGAGGCGGTGGACCAGCACGCCGGTCGCCATGGCGGCCACTGGCACCCAGACCGGAACCGTCGCCAGCGCGGCGGGCGGGGAGGCCACGATCTTGGACACCACGGCCGCCAGCAGGGTGATCGCCACCACCCTGATCCAGCGAAACAGCTCTCCGTCCTCGGACAGCCCGCGCGCCAGAAACACGGCCGCGGACCGGAACACCTCGTTCGGCAGGGCGCCGAAGAGCAGCACCACGAGATAGGGCCAGAGCGCCTCGCTCACGGCCGGGCCCGGTCGCCGCTCACGCGGGGCGGCCCTGCGACGCCCGGTCGACCAGGTAGGCGGCCGTCCCGCCGACCAGTCCAACAGCCAGGATGTCGTAATCGCGCCCGATCAGGAGCTGGGCCACGGGCAGCAGCCCGAGCCCGAGGCCGATCGCCGCCCAATCGCCGCGGTGGCGGGCGGCGCCGGTCATCGCCACCGTGAAGTAGATGGGCGTCAGGCACAGGATGGCGGCGGCGAGCGGGCGCGGCAGGGCGCCCACCAGGAGAAACCCGGCCGCCGTCATGGCTGTCGAGATGGCCATGCAGGTCAGTGCGAAGCCGACAAAGAACGGCACCCGGCGCTCTTCCGGCATGGTCGGAAGGCGCCGCATGCCCTCGATCCAGGCCGTCGCGGCCACCAGATGGGCAAGGCCGAGCTGCGTCAGCAGCGACTGTCCGGGCCGGCGCAGCAGCGGCAGGATGGCGATGGTCATCGGCAGGAGCCGGATGGCCGAGAGCGCGACCGAGATGGCCGCCGCCAGCAAGAGGCCCCCGCTCGCGATCCCGGCATAGAGGATCAGTTGCGCAGGCGCGGCCCAGATCGCCACGGTGGACAGCATGGCGGCACCGATCGGGTGGCCGGCATCGCGGGCCAGGCTGCCGACGCCGAGCAGCGAGAAGCCGACGATCCAGGCCGGTCCCAGCGCCGCGTCGCGGATCCCGCCGAGGGCAGCGCTGCGGGCGACCTCCGTCATTGCGGGGCTGCGGCCGCCCTCGCGTCCCGAATGGCCCGCCAGACCCGATCGGGCGTGGCCGGCATGTCGAAGCGGTCAATGCCGACCTCGCGCAGGGCGTCGACCACGGCGTTCATCACCGACGGCAGCGCCCCGGCGCAGCCGGCCTCGCCGCAGCCCTTGGCCCCGAGCGGGTTGGTGGTGGCCGGCACGGGCCGGCTCTCGAACACGAAATCGGGCGCATCACCGGCGCGCGGCAGGGCGTAATCCATGAAGGAGCCCGACACGAGCTGCCCGGATTCGTCGTAGCTCGTGCGCTCCAGGAGCGCCTGGCCGATGCCCTGCACGACGCCGCCATGGAGCTGGCCTTCGACCAGCATCGGGTTCACGACCGTGCCGAAGTCGTTGACCATCGTGTAGCGGACGACCTCAATCGTGCCGGTCTCCGGGTCGATCTCGACCTCGGCGACATGGCAGCCGTTCGGGTAGGCCGAGGGCGACAGCTCGTGCACGTGCTTGACGTCGAGCGAGCGCGGCACCCCGTCCGGCAGCTCGACCCCGGCCCGGAGCTGGGCCGCCAGATCCATGATGCCGATGCCCCGGTCGGTGCCGGCGATCTCGAAGCGGCCGTTGCGGAACTCGATATCCGCGACGCCGGCCTCCAGCAGCTCGGCCGCGACCACCCGGCCGATGCCGATCACCTTCTGGGAAGCTTCCACGATGGCGGCCCCGCTCGCCATCACGGATTTCGAGCCGCCCGTGCCGCCGCCCGCGATGAGCTGGTCGGAATCCCCCTGCAGCAGGGTGATCTTCTCGAACGGGACGCCGAGATGGGTCGCCAGCACCTGGGCGAAGGTGGACCAGTGCCCCTGGCCGTAATCCAGCGTGCCGGTCACGATCGTGACGGTGCCGTCGCTCTCGAACCGGATGCCGCCCATCTCGTTCTGCGGCGGGGCCGTGACCTCGAGATACTGGCCGATGCCGCGGCCGCGCAGCTTGCCCCCGGCCCGGCTTTCGGCGCGCCGGCTTTCGAACCCGTCCCAATCGGCGGCCGCGACAGCCCGGTCCAGGATGGCCGTGAACTCACCCGAATCGTAGGTCGTCTCGGCCGGGGTCGCGTAGGGGATCTCGTCCGGCCGGATGTGGTTCAGCCGCCGGAGCGCCACCGGGTCGCGGCCGGTCTCCTGGGCGGCCAAGTCGATCAGCCGCTCCATCACGTAATTGCCCTCGGGGCGGCCCGCGCCCCGGTAGGCCCCGACCGGCACGGCATTGGTGAGCAGGCATTTGATGTCGGCCGAAATCGCGGCCGTCCGGTAGGTGCCGATCGCGTTCTTGGGGATGTTGATGGTCGCAAAAAGCGGCGCCACGGGCGTCAGAAAGGCGCCGAGATCGGCCAGCCCGTCGATCTTGAGCGCCAGGAAGCGACCCTCGGCGTCCAGCGCCAGCGCGGCCGACACCTCGATGCCGCGGCCGTGGTAATCGGCCACGAAGCTTTCTGAGCGCTGGTCGGTCCATTTCACCGGCCGACCGAGCTCGCGGGCGGCGTGCAGCACGCCGACATATTCCGGAAACGGCGCGATCTTCATGCCGAAGGAGCCGCCGACCTGGCCGGTCACGACCCGAAGCTGCTCCTTCGGGATGCCGAGCACGCCGGCCAGCATGCCCCGCATGCCGAACACGCCCTGCGTGCCGGCCGTCAGCGTGTATTTGCCGCCCTCGGGCTCCCACTGGCCCAGTGCCGTGCGGGGCTCCAGCGGGTTGATGACCAGGCGGTGGCTGGCGAGATCCAGGCGGGTGATGTGGGCGGCCTTGCCCATCGCCTGCGCAACCTTGTCGGAATCCCCGAAATGGAAATCCAGGACGACATTGCCGGGGATGTGATCGTAGAGCTGGGGCGCGCCTTCGGCGACGGCGTCCCGCGCCGTTACGGCGGCCGGCAGCGGATCGATCTCGATCGCGACCGCCTCGGCGGCTTCGCGCGCCTGGACGTTGGTTTCGGCCACCACGAAGGCCACCGGATCGCCGACATAGCGCACCCGGTCGGTCGCGAGCGGCCGCCGGTCGGGCTTCAGCATGGGCGAACCGTCGCGGTTCTTGAAGTTGGTGACGTTGGGAAACGACCCATAGCCGGCCAGGTCGTCCGGACCGTAGACGGCGAGCACGCCCGGCATGTCGCGGGCGGCATCGAGGTCGACACCGGTGATCACGCCGTGGGCGTATGGGCTTCGCGCAAAGGCGGCATAGACCTGCCCCTCGACCGAAACGTCGTCCGTGTAGCGGCCCTCGCCGCGCACCAGCATCGGATCCTCCCGCCGGTGCACGGGCTGGCCGATGCCGAACTTGCTCTCCGCCGTCAGGCCCGGATGGCCGCCCGGGCGGTCTGAGAGGTCGTGCGGGAGAACGTCGGACAAGGCGCGAAGGCGCATGGGCACGGTCCGTGATCTGAGGCGGAGACTTCACACAACCACGAGGAGGGGCGTCCCGCAATCGCCGGAGGCGCGGGGCAGCAGCGCGCCTGGATCGGCGGGCCGCAGCTCGTCAGCGGCGCATCACCGGGCTCGGCACGGGCCCGCCGCCCCCGTGCCGGGCCCTCTCAGCGGCCGGACGGCCGGACCCTGATGCGGCCCCTGGACGGGTGGGGATAGCCCTGCTCCGCCCGGACCCGGTCGTCGTAGCCCGCGCCTCCGTAATACGCGCGGTAGCGGGTCTCCTCGCCCCCGGGCTCAATCAGACGCGGGTTCCGGACCGTGTCGTTGACGAGCGAGTCCTGGTAATCCGAGCTTCCGCCCCGGCGGGCCTCGGCCGGCGCGGCCACGACGGCCGCGAGCAGCCCGGCCGCCGCCGAGAGGGCCGTCAGCGTCGGTGAGGGCGTTCGCCGCATGGCCCAGCTCCCGTCGAGTGTGGGGCGCCCCCGGGTGGGGCCCTGTCCGGCAACGCGGCGCGGCGCGGGCGGTTCACGCTCCGGCGGCCCAGGCCGAGGCGGCCCGGTCATCCGCTTCCCTGGCCTCGACCCAGGTGCCGAGGCTGCCGTCGACAAGATGCTCGCGCTTCCAGAACGGGGCCCGGGTCTTGAGGTAATCCATCAGGAAGCTCGCGGCCGCAAAGGCGGCGTCGCGGTGCGAGGAGGCCGTGGCCACCAGCACGATGCGTTCCCCCGGCCGGATCAGGCCGTGGCGGTGGATGGCGGTGAGGCCGAGAAGCGGCCAGCGCCGCGCTGCCTCGGCCGCCACCCGGGCCACCTCCTCCTCGGCCATGCCGGGATAATGTTCCAGCTCCAGAGCCGAGAGCCGGCCGCCCTCGTCGCGACAGAGCCCGACAAACGACACGGCCGCGCCGATCTCCGGCCGGCCGGCCGTGAGCGCCTCCATCTCGGCGGCGGGGTCGAAATCCTCGGGCTGGATGCGGATGGTCGGGATCATGCCCCAGCCTGCCGTGCGGCCGGCCCGCTGGCAACGAGGGCTTCCGGCCGAGGGCGGCCCGGGCGAAGGTGCGGGCATGCCGCCCGCCCCTCCCGACCCCGAGCGCCGCCGTCTCGAGGAAGCCGAATCCGGAGCGGCCCCGTGGCGGCTGTGGGGGCCCTACTTGGCCGACCGGCAATGGGGGACGGTGCGGGAGGATTACAGCCGCGCCGGGGACGCCTGGCGTTCGTTTCCGCACGACCACGCGCGATCGCGGGCCTACCGCTGGGGCGAGGACGGGCTGGCGGGCATCAGCGACGACCGCCAGCTGCTGTGTTTCGCGCTGGCGCTGTGGAACGGCCGCGACCCGATCCTCAAGGAGCGGCTGTTCGGGCTCACCAATCCGGAGGGCAACCACGGCGAGGACGTCAAGGAGCAGTACTGGCACGAGGACGCCACGCCGACCCACTCCTACCTCCGGCACCTCTACCGCTACCCCCAGGCCGCCTATCCCTATGCCGATCTCGTGGCCGAGAACGGCCGCCGCGGACGCGGCGATGCGGAATACGAACTCGGCAGCACGGGCGTGTTCGAGGACGGGCGCTGGTTCGACGTCACGGTGGAATATGCGAAGGCGGCGCCGGACGACATCCATGTCCTGATCACGGCGGCCAACCGCGGGCCGGACCCGGCCGAGCTGCACATCCTGCCGCAGCTCTGGTTCCGCAACGTCTGGTCCTGGAGCGAGGGTGCGCTCGAGCGGCTGCCGCGTCTCGCCCCGGCGGCCGACGGGGGGTCGGTCCGGGCCGAGCACCCCTGGCTCGACACCTACCATCTGGCCCAGGACGGCGAAGCCGAGCTCCTCTTCTGCAACAACGAAACCAACACCCGCCGCCTTCACGGCAGCGCGGCGGCCGGCCCCTTCAAGGACGGCTTCCACGAGGCCGTGATCGGCCGTGACCGGCGCGCCCTCGGCCCCGCCGGCACCAAGGCCTGCCTGCACCGCCGGCTCGTGATCCCGGCCGGCGGCGAGGTCCGAATGCGGCTGCGGCTGGCGGCCGGCGAGACGCCGAAACCGGTGGACCTCGGGGACACCGTGCTCGGGCAGCGTCGCGCCGAGGCGGACGGGTTCTACGCCGTGCTCCAGGCCGGAATGGCCGACGGGGAAGCTCGGCGCGTGCAGCGGCAGGCGCTGGCCGGCATGATCTGGTCGAAACAGCGCTACCGCTGGGACGTGCGCCGCTGGCTGGAGGGCGATCCGGCCCAGCCCGCGCCGCCCGCCGAGCGGCATCGCGGCCGCGACGCGGGCTGGCGGCACTTCAACGCGGCCGACATCCTGTCCGTGCCGGACGGCTGGGAATACCCCTGGTTCGCGGCCTGGGACCTCGCCTTCCACTGCCTGCCGCTGGCGTTGGTCGATCCCGGCTTCGCCAAGGCGCAGCTCGTGGTGCTGACCCGCGAATGGTACATGCACCCGAACGGCCAACTCCCCGCCTATGAATGGGAGTTCGGCGACGTGAACCCGCCGGTTCATGCCTGGGCCACCTGGCGGGTCTTCGAGATGGACCGCGAGGCGCGCGGCGACGCGGGCGACCTCGCCTTTCTGGAGCGGGTCTTCCACAAGCTGGTGATCAACTTCACCTGGTGGGTGAACCGCAAGGACGCGGGCGGCCGCAACGTCTTCCAGGGCGGTTTTCTGGGCCTCGACAATGTGGGCGTGTTCGACCGTTCGAACCCGCCGCCCGGCGCCGGCCGGGTGAACCAGGCCGACGGCACGGCCTGGATGGCCATGTACGCGCTGAATCTCATGCGCATCGCGCTGGAGCTGAGCTGCCACAACCCGGTCTACGAGGACGTGGCCACCAAGTTCTTCGAGCATTTCCTGCTGATCGCCGAAGCCATGACCTCCATGGGCGAGGACGGGCTCGGCCTCTGGGACGAGCAGGACCAGTTCTTCTACGACGAGCTCGACCTCGCGGACGGCAGCAAGGTGCCGCTGCGCCTGCGCTCGGTCGTCGGTCTCGTGCCCCTCTTCGCCGTGGAGGTGATCGAGCCCGCCTTGCTGGCGGCGCTGCCCGACTTCGCTCGCCGCATGGAGTGGGTGCTGAAGAACCGGCCCGAACTCGCCCAGCTCGTGTCGCGATGGCAGGAGCCCGGATCGGGCGAGCGTCGGCTGCTGTCGCTGCTGCGCGGCCACCGCATGAAGGCGCTGCTGCGCCGCATGCTGGACGAAACCGAGTTCCTGTCCGGTCACGGCGTGCGGTCGTTGTCAGCCGCCTATCGCGATCAGCCCTTCCGGCTCGACGAACTCGGCATGCAGCTGAGCGTCCGCTACGTGCCGGGCGAATCCGACACGGGGCTGTTCGGCGGCAATTCGAACTGGCGCGGGCCGATCTGGTTTCCGCTGAACTTCCTGATCATCGAGTCGCTGCGCCGCTTCCACAGCTACTATGGCGACGAGTTCCGCATCGAATGCCCGACCGGCTCCGGCCGCTTCCTGACCATCGCGGGCGTGGCGGACGAGCTGGCACGGCGGCTCTCCGGCCTGTTCCTGCCGGGTCCCGACGGCACGCGGCCGGCCATGTCGGGCGAGGCCGGACACCCGCACCGGCCCGATCTCGTGTGGTTCCACGAGTTCTTCCACGGCGACACCGGCCAGGGCCTCGGCGCCTCGCACCAGACCGGCTGGACGGGGCTGGTCGCGAACCTGCTTCAGGGCCGGTGAGGGCGCTCGCGCCCCGGCGCTGCGTCGGGCCGCGCGGCCGGAGCCGATCCGCCTAGGCCGCCTGGATCTCGGCCAGCAGCGCGTCGGACACCGCGAGTCCGTCCCGGGCCGCCGCGGCGCGGCTGTCGAGCCGGCGCGAGCCCGGCAGGCGGGCGCCGGGCTGGTCCTCGATGGCGGCGGCCAGTGCTGCGAAGCGGCTGAGCGTGTCCGGGCCGCCGATCGGGCCGGGATCGAGCGCCAGCAGGAGCTGGCCCGTGCCGGGCGGGCCGCCCTCGGCATCGATGAAGGTGGAGGCGTCGGCCGCGTAGGTGGCGCCCGTGAGGCCGGCGGCCAACAGCTCGACCATCAGCGCGAGCGCCGTGCCCTTGGCGCCGCCCAGCGGCAGCATGGTGCCTTTCAGGGCGGCCTCGGGGTCGGTGGTCGGCCGACCCTCGCTGTCCAGCGCCCAGCCCTCGGGGATGCGCTCGCCCCGGGCCCGGGCGGCCACGATGGGGCCCCGGGCGACCTGGGACAGGGCAAGGTCGACCACGATCGGGGCGCGGCCCGGCAAGGGGCACGCGAAGGCGATCGGGTTGGTGCCGAACACGGCCCGGGAGCCGCCGTGCGGGGCGATGGCCGAGGGCGTGTTGGCGAAGAGCAGCGCCACCAGCCCGGCCGCGGCCAGCCGCTCCACGGGATGGCCAGCTGCGCCACAATGGTGCGAGCGCCGCACCGCCGCGACCGCGACCCCCTCCTGCCGGGCCAGGGCCGGCAGTTCCGCCGTGACCAGGTCCATGGCCGGGTAGGCGAAGCCATGCGCGGCATCGACCAGGAGCAGCGCCGGTTTCGGCCGCGCGGCGGTCGGCACGGCGTGGCCGTCCACCTTTCCGACGCGCGACTGGGCGGCATACGAGCTGACGCGCGACAGGCCGTGCCCCTTCAGGCCGTCGGCCTCTGCGGCCACCAGGGCGCGCGCCACCGAGCGGGCATTGCCGTCCGCTGTGTTGGCCCGGATGAGCGCAGCCGCAACGAGGTCTTCGGCGTCAGCGAGGCTGAGACGTGGCATGCGGTGCACTCCGGGTGTCAGGCTGGGGACGGGCGCGGCCCATCCCGCTCATCCGGCGGCGAGATGCGCCCGCACGCGCTCGACCACCACGGACGAGACGCGGTCATTCGCCTCGACCGACCGGCCCGCGATGTGCGGGGTCAGGATGAGGTTGGGGCAGCCGGCGAAGACCGCGCCGCGCGCCGCCGAGAGCGGCTCCTCGTCGAACACGTCGAGCGCCGCGCCGCCGAGGCTGCCCTCCTGGAGGGCGCGGGCCAGCGCGGCCTCGTCCACGATGCCACCACGGGCGCCGTTGACCAGGATGGCGCCGGGCTTGGTGCGGGTGAGCCGCTCAGCGTCGATCAGGTTGCGGGTCTCGGCGGTGAGCGGCACGTGCAGCGAGATCACGTCGGACGTGGCCACGAGATCGTCGAGGCTCAGGCGCTCGACGCGGCCGAAAGGCTGGGTCCAGGCCGGGTCGTCCGGCGCGACGAAGGGATCGTAGGCCGCAACGCTCATGCCGAGGGCTGCACCCCGGAGCGCCGTCTCGCGGGCAATGGAGCCGAAGCCGACGAGGCCGAGCCGCTTGCCGGAGATCTCCCGGCCGCTGATCAGGTTTTCGCGCGGCCAGGTGCCGGCGATCACCTCGCGGCTGGACCCGTAGGCGCCGCGCAGCAGCAGCATGGTGGTGGCGATCACCCATTCGGCGACCGACACGGCATTCGCCCCCGTGGCCGGGTACACCGCGAGGCCCCGTGCCCGGCAGGCCGCGAGGTCGATGTTGTCGAGGCCGACGCCGAGCCGACCGATGCAGACGAGCTTGGGACCGGCCTGCAGGATGTCGGCCGTGACCTGGGTGGCGTTGCGGACGATCAGCGCCCGGGCGTCCCCGAGCAGCGCCTTCAGGGCGTCGGGGCGGTCCACGAGCGTCTTGTCGTAATGGACGTCGAAGCCTTTGAGCCCGTCCTGGATGACGTGGCTCTCGATGAACTCGGAAATGACGATATCGGGCATGGTTGAACCGTTGGCGCCGGCGAAGCCGGCATCCGGCCGGCGGTGAACCGCCCCGGCTTACGCCGAGGCGGGGGGAAGCTCTAGGCGCTCCGGTACAGCTTCGTCAGCGAGAATTCCCGGTGCCCGAGCGATTCCGCGGCCGTGAGGCGGCCGTTGGCCGTGCGAACCACCATGTCGATCAGGGCGTCGCCGGCCTGATCCAGCGTCATGTCGCGGCGGAGCACGCCGGACACGTCCACGTCGATATGCTCGCCCATGGTCCGGATGGTCTTCGGATTGCCGGAGATCTTGATGACCGGCACGATCGGGTTGCCGATGACGTTGCCCTGCCCGGTCGGGAAGGTGTGCACAGCGTAGCCAGCCGCCGCCATCAGGGTCACGCATTCGGCCGCGGCCGAGGACGTGTCCATGTAGTACAGCCCCGGGCCCTTGGCGGGCGCCTCGGCCGGCTCGAGCGCGTCGATGTAGCGGCAGTCGCGCCCGATCTTCTCGAGGTTGCCGAGCGCCTTCTCCTCGATGGTGGTCAGCCCCCCGGCGATGTTGCCCTTGGTCGGCTGCGAATCGGACAGGTCATCGGTCTTGAACTGCTCGATCACGTCGTCCTGATAGGACTTCCACATCTTGTACCACTTGTCGGCGATCTCCGGGCTCGCCGCGCGCTCCTTGCAGAGGTGCTCGGCGCCGGTGATCTCCGAGGTCTCGCCGAAGACGCCGTAGATGCCGTGCGGGATCAGCTTGTCGTACATGTTGCCGACGGTCGGGCAGGAGGCGAGGCCCGTCGTGGTGTCGGACTCGCCGCACTTGGTCGAGACCCAGAGGTCGGAGATGGGGCATTCCTCGCGGGGCAGCTCGGTGGCCCATTGCAGGAAGCGCTTGGCCGCGTAGCTCGCCTTGGCGATGGTGGCGATGTCGCCGTGACCCTCGATGCCGTAGCCGACCACCGGCTTGCCGGTCTTGCGGATGCCGTCGACCACGCGGCCGGTCCAGCCGTCCTCGATGCCGATCACCACCACGGCGGCGACGTTCGGGTTCGAGCCGATGCCGATCAGGGTGCGGAAATGGAGCTCGAGGTCCTCGCCGAATTGCAGCCGGCCATAGGCGTGCGGCAGGGCCATGGTGCCCTTGACGTTGTTGGCCACCGCCTCGCAGGCGGCGTTGGACAGGTCGTCCAGCGGCAGGATGATGACGTGGTTGCGGACGCCGACGCGGCCGTTCTCGCGCCGCCAGCCCATGAAGGTGGCGTTCTCGTAGTCCTGCGAGGCCCGCGCTGTCGGCAGCCCTTCGGTCGTGAACTGGTCCGGCGCGCCGCCCGGGAAGGGGGAGCGCATCTCCTGGTCGAGGGTGGCGGTGAGGCTCATGGTCGTCCGTCCTGTCGTGAGGTCTTCAGGGAGTTCGACATCGTCGACGTCGTGCGGTCTGGGGAGGCGCGGCCGAAGCCGCCCCTCGGAATGGCGGGGTCGCCCCCTTGGCATGGCGCCTGGACGCGGCAGGGCCCGGCCGGGCCCGCCGGCTCACCAGCGCTTGGTCTTCACGTTCTGCGTGTGGACGTGAAAGCCCTTCCTGATGTCGGCCACGGCCTTGCCGATGTCCTGGCCATACTTCCAGATCGTGTCGCCGGACTTGATGTCCCGGAGCGCCACCTTGTGGCCGATCGGGATGTCCTGCTCGGCCTTGAGGCGGAAATCCGAATTGTCGTGCGTCACGACGCACAGCATGTCGGTGCCGGCCTTGAGATCCTCGACCACGACCACGCCGACCGTGTCCTTGGCGTCGTGCACGAGGAGTTGCGGTTGGCTCATCGGACCTCCGAAAGTGGAATTGCGGGAACGCGTGGTCTTCTATAAGACGTAAGACATGGCCGTCAACCGTCTCACTCTCGGCTCTCGGCCGGACCCCGCCAGCTCCGAACCCGTGGGCTTCCGCCCGCTGTACCGACAGGTGAAGGAGGTGCTGGTGGACCGCATCGCGCGGGGCGCCTGGCGCGGCGGCGAGGCCATCCCGAGCGAGATCGAGATCGCGGCCGAGCTGGCCACCAGCCAGGGCACGGTGCGCAAGGCGCTCGACGAGATGGCGGCCGAGAACCTGGTCGTGCGCCGCCAGGGTCGCGGCACCTTCGTGGCCCGGCACGACGACGCCCGCATCCTGTTCCAGTTCTTCAAGCTCGCGCCGGACGAGGGCGAGCCGCGCTTTCCGGAAAGCCGCGTGCTGCGGATCGGGCTTGCGGCCGCGGACGAGGCGGCGGCGCGCCATCTCGGCCTCGCTCCGGGAACCGGGGTGGTGGAGCTGGTGCGCGAGCGGTCGCTCGGCGGCCGGCCGGCCGTATTCGAGCGGATCGTGCTGCCGGCGAAGCCGTTCGCGCCGCTCTGCGATCGTCCGGTGCCGAACAACCTGTACGACCTCTATGCCACGCGGTTCGGCGTCACGATCGGGCGGGCCCGCGAGCGCCTGAAGGCGGTCGCAGCCGGGCCCGAGGAGAGCGCCAGCCTCGGGGTCGCGCCGGGTGCGCCGCTGCTGCTGGTGGACCGCATCGCAACCGCGATCGACGGCCGGCCCGCCGAGTGGCGGATCTCGGCCTGTCGGACCGACGACCTCCATTACCTCTCGGACCTGCGGTGAACGGCAGATCTCTGCTCGGACGCTGCCGATAAAGGGAAGCAAAGTCTTCCTGCAAAAGACTAAAACATGAGGAAACGGAGACCCTTGGCATGAGAATCACCCGACGCCTGCTCACAGTCGCCCTGGCCCTGTCCGCCGTGTCCGGGCCAGCCCTGGCGCAGAGTTTCCCGTCGCGGCCGATCACGCTCATCGTGCCCTTCACGGCCGGCGGGCCGACCGACGCCATCGCGCGCTTGGTCGGACAATCCATGTCGACCACGCTGGGCCAGCCGGTGGTGATCGAGAACGTGGCCGGCGCCGGCGGCACGGTCGGGGCGGCCCGCACCGCCAAGGCCGAGCCGGACGGCTACACGCTGCTGATCGCGCACGTGTCGCTGGCGGCCTCGGCCTCGCTCTACAAGTCCCTGCCCTACGACACCGCAACTGCGTTCGAGCCGGTGGGCCTCGTGAATACCGGCCCGATGGTGCTCGCCGCCAAGAAGGATTTCGGCCCTCCCGACGCCAAGGCGTTTCTGGCCCGGCTGAAACAGGACGGGCCCAAGGTCACCATCGCGCATGCCGGAGTGGGCTCTAACGCCCATCTCTGCGGCCTGCTGCTGCAGCAGGCCATCGGGGCCAAGCTGACCGAGGTCGCCTACCGGGGCACCGGCCCGGCCATGAACGACCTCGTGGGCGGGCAGGTCGACATCCTATGCGACCAGAGCACCAACGGCGTGCCGCAGATCGAGGCCAAGACGGTGCGGGGCTATGCCGTCACCTCCGCCAAGCGGCTCGACGTGGTGAAGGAGCTGCCGACTCTGCAGGAGGCGGGGCTGCCCGGCTTCGAGTTCACCCTGTGGCACGGGCTCTATGCGCCGAAGGGCACGCCCGCTCCGATCGTGGCGGCCCTGAACGCGGCGCTGCGGACCGCGGTCGCCGATCCGACCATCCGGTCCCGCTTCGCGGCCGGCGGCACCGAGGTCTATCCCGAAGCGGAGCTGACGCCCGCCGCGCACCAGACCCGCCTCGAGCGCGAGATCGCGACTTGGAAGGATGTGGTGGCCAAGACCGGCGTCTCCGCCGGCAACTGAGCCAAGCCGCCTGCCCTGACCGGGCGGGCTCGGCCCGGCAGCGCCAGCCGGGTCGGGACCGCCCGGAACCGGACCCTGTCGCGGCCCGGCTTGCGCGAGGGCCCTATCCCGTCATGCTGGGCGTGGCTCGCCCAGGCGCGCCGACGGGAGACGAGGATGCGGCTCTTCCCTGACAGACGCATCCTCTCCGGCCTCCTGGTCGCGGCCGGGCTCCTCGTGGCGGCACCCGCGCGGGCCGAAACGGAGGTCGATCTCGCGCTTGTGATCGCGGTCGACATCTCCTTTTCGATGGATCCCGAGGAGCAGGCTCTGCAGCGGGAGGGCTTCGTCCAGGCCTTCCGGTCGCCGGCCGTCCACGACGCCATCCGCCGCGGCATGATCGGCCGCATCGGCGTGGCCTATGTCGAATGGGCCGGCGTGCACGATCGCCGCGTGGTGCTGCCCTGGCAGGTGATCGACGGGCCGCGCGCGGCAGAAGCGTTTGCGGCCGAGCTCGCCGGCAGGCCTACGCGCCGGGCCTCCCGGACCTCGATTTCCGGCGCCATCGACTTCGCCCGCCAGGTTCTCGGCGAGAGCGGGCTCGCGGCGACCCGACAAGTGATCGACCTGTCCGGCGACGGCCCCAACAACCAGGGCCGGCCCGTGACGCTGGCCCGCGACGAGGCGGTCGAGAGCGGGATCACGGTCAACGGCCTGCCCATCATGGTCAAGGAGGCCGGCTATTTCGACATCGCGGAACTCGATCTCTACTACCGCGACTGCGTGATCGGCGGCCCGGGCGCCTTCATGGTGCCGGTGCGGTCGCGCGAGCAGTTCGTCGAGGCCGTGAAGACCAAGATCATCATGGAGGTAGCGGCCCGGCCGGTGCCCGGCCAGGCGGCCGAGCGCGAGGGCGGCGGGCTGGTGATCCCGGCGCAGGCGGGCGGCCGCGGGGCCAACTGCTTTTCGGGCGAGTCGCAATGGCGCGACCGCATGGGCAACTGACCGACGCGGACCGGATCGGGGCGGCTCAGCCCGTGGGCGCGACCGCGTATTCCTCGTCCGTGACGTGCTCCATCCAGGTCACGTGCTTCTCGCCGTCGAATTCGTGCATGGCGATATGCACCATGCCGTGCGTCGGCGAGGCGCCGTGCCAGTGCTTCTCGTCCGGCGGGATGTAGACCGTGTCGCCGGCCCGGATCACCCGCACAGGGCCGCCCTTGGTCTGCACGTGGCCGATGCCGTGCACGACGTAGAGCGTCTGGCCGAGCGGATGGGTGTGCCAGGCGGTGCGGGCGCCGGGTTCGAAGGCGACGCGGGCCGACCGGATCCGGGCGGGAGGCGGCGCCTCGACGATCGGGTCCTGCCAGACCGTGCCGGTGAACCAGTCCGGATTGACCCGTCGCGACGGGTGCTTCGAGGCCGGGGTGATGTCCATGAGGTCCCTCCTGCCCGGCAGGTCGTAGCGGCCGCTCGCAGGCGCGGCAAGCGCGCCGGGCCCTGCTTCGGCCGCCTGATTGGCGCTTCCCGGCCGGAGCCGAACTCTGTAGGAGGTGAGCAAAGGTCGCCGGGAGGACATGAGTGAGGATCTCAAGAGTCGAGGTCTATGCGCTGCGCGCTCCCAAGCAGGAGCGGCCGCACTGGACGAGCCACTTCATCGTCCCTCAAGCCAACGAACTCCTGGTCCGTCTCTTCACCGATGAGGGGATCGACGGCTTCGGCCTCGCAACCAGCTACACGCCGATCGACTATGCGCTGAAGCCCTGGACGTCGGGCCTGGCCGATCTGATCGTGGGCGAGGACGCCCTCGCGCCCGAGAGGCTGTACGCCAAGCTGTTCGGCCTCACGACCAGCAAGATGGCGAGCGAGCGCGGCTGGTCCAAGGAGGCCATGGTCCGCATCAGCGCAGCCGTGGACATCGCCTGCTGGGACATCGTCGGCAAGGCCGCGAGGCTGCCGCTGTTTCGGCTGTTCGGGGGCTTCCGGGACGAGGTCCCGGCCTACGTGACCTGCGGCTATTACCGCGAGGGCAAAGACAACCACGAGCTTCGCGACGAGATGCAGATGCTCGTCGGCCAGGGGCATACCGGCTTCAAGGCCAAGGCGGGCGGCATTCCGGTGCCGGAGGACATCGACCGCATGGCCCTGATGCGCGAGGTGATCGGCCCCGATTGCGACTTCATGGTCGACCCGAACCGCGCCTGGGATCTGCCGACCGCCATCGAGGCGGCGCGTCTGCTCGAGCCGCTGAACCCGCGCTGGCTCGAGGAGCCGGTGCGCTGGGAAGACGATCGCCGCGGCCTCAAGCTGCTGGCCCAGAAGACCCGCATCCCGCTCTCGGGCGGCGAAAGCGAGATCACGAGCTACGGCTGCCGGGCGTTGCTCGAGGAGCAGGCGATCCAGATCCTCCAGTTCGACTGCACGATGATGGGCGGCTTCACCGAGGGCCGCAAACTCGCCGGCCTGTGCGAGCTGAACCACGTGCAGATCGCGCCCCACCACGACTGCTTCATCCACGCCCATATCGTGGCGGCGAGCCCGGCCGGCGCGATCGTGGAATCCTTCACCGACCCCGAGCGCGATCCCCTTCAGGCCGAGCTCTTCGAGGACCCGCCAGCCATCAAGGCGGGCCGGCTGAAGCTGAAGGAACAGCCCGGGCTGGGCCTCACCTTGTCCGAGGCCGCCGTGGCCAAGTTCGGGCAGCGGGTCCTTTAGACGCGTCACGTTTGGACGGACGGCTTTGGGCCGTCACAGGGAGCAGAACACGATGAGGCTGTTGAAGCTGGTCGTCGGCGCCGCGTTCGGCGCCCTCGTGGCCGTCACCGGCGCCCATGCCCAGGACGAGGCGGCCGCCTACCCGAACCGGGCCATCAAGATCGTGGTGCCGTTTGCGGCCGGCGGCACGACGGACGTGCTGGCCCGGCTCATCGGCCAGAAGATGACGGCCGAGTGGGGCCAGCCGGTCGTGATCGAGAACCGGGGCGGCGCCGGTGCGACGCTCGGCGCCGACGCGGTCGCGAAGTCGACGCCCGACGGCTACACGCTGCTGATGGGCGCGACGCATCACAGCATCGCCCAGAGCGCCTACGCCAAGCTGCCCTACCACATCGGCCGGGACTTCGCGCCCGTCACCGTTGTGGCGCTCGTGCCCAACATGGTGGTGGTCAATGCCAAGGTCCCGGCCAAGACCATCGAGGAGTTCATCGCGCTCGCCAAATCGAAGCCGGGAGAGCTGAACTACGGCACGGCAGGGGCCGGCACCGCCCATCACCTGATCGGCGAGATGTTCAAGCTGAAGACCGGAACGAACCTCGTTCACGTGCCCTATCGGGGCAGCGCGCCGGCCGTCACCGACCTCATGGCCGGGCAGGTTCAGGTGATGTTCGACACGGTGACCTCGGGCCTGCCGCAGGTAAGGGAGGGCAACATCCGCGCCCTCGCGGTGACCACGGCCAAGCGCTCCTCGGCCTTGCCCGACGTGCCGGCCCTCGGCGAAAAGGCCCTGCCCGGCTTCGACGTCGGCACCTGGTTCGGCATCCTGGCCCCGGCCGGCACGCCGCCTGCGATCGTGGCGAAGCTGCATCGCCAGATCGCCGCCATCGTCAACGCCCCCGAGATGAAGGCCCGCCTTCTCGAACTCGGCTCGGAGCCGGTTGCCAACACGCCGGCCGAGATGGCGGCTCAGATCAAGCAGGAGCTCGAGACGTTCGAGGGCATCATCAAGCAGATCAACCTCGTCATCAACTGAGGCCGCGGTTGCCGCTCAGCCGAGCGGCACCGCCGTCGAGCGCTTCACCTGCCCGAGCGCGAAACTCGTCTCGATGGACGCCACGCCGTCGAGACGGGTCAGCTTGTCCTTGAGAAAGCGCTCGTAGGAGGCGAGGTCCTTCACGACGATGCGCATGAGGTAGTCGCGCTGCCCGGTCATCAGGTAGCAATCGGCGACTTCCGGCCAGCGCGCCACCGCCTTGCCGAAGCGGTCGAGCTCCTCCTCCCGCTGCCGTTCCAGCTTGATGGACGCGAAGGCGCTGATCGGCAGGCCGACCTCGGCCTCGTCCACCAGCGCCACATAGCCCCGGATCACGCCGGCCTGTTCCAGGAGCCGCACGCGCCGGGCACAGGGTGAGGCCGACAGCCCGACCCGCTCGGCCAGTTCCTGCACGGTGAGGCGCGCATCGACCTGCAGGGCGGCCAGGAGCTTGCGGTCGATCTCGTCGAGATCACGTTTTGGCATGAACTGACTCCTCCACCCGCGTTGTTAGCACAACCGGCTACGTAGTGCCGCCCGGAAGGGGCGTCTTTGGCTGCCCTGCTCCGTGCCGGAATGGTATCGAATCCAGGCGCACGAGACCCGCCCATGCCCGCTCCCGCCGTCGATTCCCGTCTGCCCATCCTGGCCGAGCTCGGGCGCAAGATCCTCTGGCTCTCGACCTGGACGATCCACCACGCGAACCACCTGCGGCCGTCGACCGACGGCCTCAAGGTCGGCGGCCACCAGGCCTCCTCGGCCTCGCTCTCGACCATCATGACGGCGCTCTACCTCGCCGTGCTGCGGCCGGAAGACCGGGTCGCCGTGAAGCCGCATGCCAGCCCGGTCTTCCACGCCATCCAGTACCTGTTCGGCCGCCAGACCCGGGAGAAGCTGGAAGCCTTCCGGGCCTATGGCGGGGCGCAATCCTACCCGTCCCGCACCAAGGACACCGACGACGTCGACTTCTCGACCGGCTCCGTCGGGCTCGGCGTGGCGCAGACGCTCTTCGCCAGCCTGGTGCAGGATTACGTGCGGGCTCATGGCTGGGCCGGCGAGCGCGCCGAAGGCCGCATGATCGCGCTGCTCGGCGATGCCGAGATGGACGAGGGCAACATCTTCGAGGCGCTGCTGGAGGGCTGGAAACAGGGTCTCCGGAATTGCTGGTGGATCATCGACTACAACCGCCAGAGCCTCGACGCGGTGGTCCGCGAGGGCCTGTTCGACCGCTTCGAGGCGCTGTTCGCGGCCTTCGGCTGGGACGTGGTGGTGCTCAAATACGGCTCGCTCCAGGACGCGGCCTTCGCCGAGCCCGGCGGGCAAAGGCTTCGCGCCTGGATCGATTCCTGCCCGAACCAGCTCTACTCGGCGCTGACCTTCCAGGGCGGCGCGGCCTGGCGGCGCCGGCTGATGGACGACCTCGGCGACCAGGGCGACGTCTCGGCGCTGATCGGGCGGAGGACGGACGACGAGTTGCAGGCGCTGATGAGCAATCTCGGCGGCCATGACCTCCCCAACCTCGTCCAGGCGTTCGAGCGCATTGATCACGACCGGCCGGTGGTCTTCATCGCCTACACGATCAAGGGGTTTGGGCTGCCCCTGGCCGGCCACAAGGACAACCATGCGGGCCTCCTCACGCCGACCCAGCTTCAAGGCTTCCAGGCCAGCCTGAACATCAGGCCCGGCCATGAATGGGACCGCTTCGAGGGCTTGCCGGGCGATCCCGAGCTGTACGAGCGCTTTCTCGGCGAAGTGCCGTTTTTCCGGGAGGGCGCCCGCCGGCACGAGTCCGCCGCCATCCCGGTGCCGGAGCGCTTCGCGGCGCCGACCCAGCCCACCATCTCCACCCAGCAGGGTTTTGGGCTGATCCTGAACGAGATCGGCCGCACCGACAGCGAACTCGCCGCCCGCATCGTCACGACCTCGCCCGACGTCACCGTGTCGACCAATCTCGGCGCCTTCGTGAACCGGCGCGGGTTGTTCGCCCGGGCCGAGATGAAGGACCTGTTCCGGTCCGAACGCATCCCGTCGACCTTTTCCTGGGATTTCGGCCCCAAGGGCCAGCACATGGAACTCGGCATCGCCGAGATGAACCTGTTCCTGATGCTGTCGGCGCTGGGCCTGTCGCATTCCCTGTTCGGCGCCCGGCTGCTGCCCATCGGCACGCTCTACGACCCCTTCATCTCGCGCGGCCTCGATGCCCTGAACTACGCCTGCTACCAGGATGCCCGCTTTCTGCTCGTGGCGACCCCGTCCGGCGTGGCGCTGGCGCCCGAGGGCGGCGCCCACCAATCCATCGGCACGCCCCTGATCGGCATGTCGCAGGACGGGCTCAGCTCCTTCGAGCCCGCCTTTGTGGACGAACTCGCCGTGGCCATGCGGTGGGCCTTCGTCCACATGCAGCGGGAGGGCGAGCCCGGGCCGCTGGACGATCCGGATGAGCGGGGTGGCTCGGTCTACCTGCGGCTTTCGACCCGCAGCCTGGCCCAGCCCCAGCGCGAGATGACGCCCGAGTTCGAGGCCGACATCATCGCGGGCGCCTACTGGCTGCGGAAGCCCGGCCCCAATGCCGAGATCGTGGTCGCCTACCAGGGCACGCCCGCCCCCGAAGCCATCGCGGCCGTGGGCATGATGGGGGAGGACCGCCGCGACGTCGGCCTTCTGGCCGTCACCTCCGCCGACCGGCTCCATGCCGGGTGGAGCGCCGCCACCCGGGCCCGCGAAAACGGGTTCGTGGGCGCGCGCTCGCATGTGGAGCGGCTCCTCGCCGACCTGCCGCGCCATTGCGGGCTCGTCACCGTGATCGACGGCCACCCGGCCACCCTGTCCTGGCTCGGCTCGGTCGGCGGACACCGGGTGCGAGCGCTCGGGGTGGAGCGCTTCGGCCAGACCGGCACCGTCGACGACCTGTTCCGGCATAATGGGTTCGACGCCGAGGGCATCGCGCGGGCCGCCGAAGCCATCGCGCCGGGCCGGCCGCTGCGGCATCTCAGGCGGGTCGGCTAGCGCCGCTCGCCTTGGCGGACCGGGCCCTTGCCGCTACCAGTGATGGCGCCTGCCGTGAGGTCGTGTCGTGCTTCGATCCATCGTGTTCGCCGGTCTCGTCGCGGCCAGCCCCGCGCTCGCCCAGACCTATCCGTTCGAGGGCCGCTGGCGGCAGGGCGCCAACACCTGTGACACGGGCCTCGTGCTCACCGCCACCACCATGCGCTACCTGGCGGCCGGGGGCGGCTGCCGCCTCACGGGCGTGACCCGGCAGACCAGCACGACCTTCGGCTACGCGGCGCAGTGCAAGGACGGCACCGGCGCCTATGCGACCTCGGGCACGATCGAGATGTCGGGTCCGAACAGGTTCCGGCTGCGCGACAAGCTGATGGGCGGACAGGTCGACACCTTCGACCGCTGCTGAGGCTCAGCCCTCTGCGTCCGGGCGGCCCGAGCGCAGGGATTTCACGCGGCCGCGCTTTTCCTTGCCTTCCAGGCGGCGCTCCTTGGAGCCGAGGGTCGGCCGGGTGGGGCGGCGCACCTTGGGCACCAGCGTCGCGGCCCGGATCAGCTCCAGGAGACGCTCGAGCGCATCCGCCCGGTTGCGCTCGCGGGTGCGAAACCGCTGCGCGTCGATCACGATGACGCCGTCCTGCGTCATGCGGCGCCCGGCCAGCGTCTTGAGCCGGAGCTTCACGCCCTCGGGCAGATTCGGTGAGCCGGCCGCGTCGAAGCGCAGCTCCACCGCCGTCGAAACCTTGTTGACGTTCTGTCCGCCCGGCCCCGAGGCCCGGACAAAGCTTTCCCCGATCTCGCTCTCGTCGAGGGCGATCCGGCCCGTCACGGGAATCATCGCGGCTTCTCGGCCGCCGCCAGGTAGTTCACGGCGATGTCGTCCGAGAGCCGCCACAGGTTGCGGAGCGGATCAAAGACCATGCCGCGGGTGCGAAACCCCGTGAGCCCGGCCTCCCGCACGGAGAGGCGCAGCTCGTCCGGCCGAATGAAGCGCTCCCAGTCATGCGTGCCCCTGGGCAGCCAGCCGAGCACGTATTCCGCGCCCACGATGGCGAGCGCGAAGCTCCGCAAGGTGCGGTTCAGCGTGGCCAGCAGCAGGAGCCCGCCCGGCCGCAGCGCCTGGGCACAGGAGGCCACGAACCGGGCCGGATCGGCCACGTGCTCCAGCACCTCCATGCTGACCACGAGGTCGAATCGCTCGCCCCGCGCGACGGCCGCCTCCACGGTCTCGGCCCGGTAGTCGATCGCGAGGCCGGCCCCCTCCGCGTGCCGGCGGGCGGCCGCGATCGTGGCTTCGGCCGGATCGAGCGCCGTCACGGCGCCGCCGAGCCTGGCCAGTGGCTCCGACAGGAGGCCGGCACCGCAGCCAGCGTCCAGCACGTCGAGGCCTTCGAGGGGAAACGGCGTCTTGGGGTCGCGCTCGAAATGAGCGCAGCATTGGTCGCGCAGCCACTGGAGCCGCACCGGGTTGATGCGGTGCAGGGGCTTCATCGGCCCCTCCGGATCCCACCAGTCGCGCGCGATGCGGTCGAACTTGTCGACCTCGGCCGCCACCACGGAGGGCTGCGCCGCCGTCACGATGGAGAGCCCGGCAGGCTGGGAGACGGGCCGGGAGCCCGGCCCGGCCTTGCCCAGGAAGGAGGTGCGGCCGGAGCCCGGCCGGGTCCGCCATGACGCCGATGCGTTGACATGGCCGAAGCATACGCGATACCGCCCGGCCGATCGACACTCCCCGCCGATTCCCCGACAGCTCAGACCTCCCCGCCCGTCGATGCCCCGTCTTGTCATGAAGTTCGGCGGCACGTCGGTCGCCAATGTGGACCGGATCCGCAACGTCGCCCGCCACGTGGCCCGCGAGGTGCGGGCCGGCTACGACGTCGCCGTCGTGGTCTCGGCCATGTCCGGCAAGACCAACGAGCTCGTGGGCTGGGTGCGCGACGCGAACCCGCTCTACGACCCGGCCGAATACGACACGGTCGTGGCCTCGGGCGAGCAGGTCACCTCGGGCCTTCTCGCCATCGCGCTGCAGAAGGACGGCATTCCGGCCCGCTCCTGGCAGGGCTGGCAGGTGCCGATCCACACGTCCGACCAGCACGGCTCCGCCCGCATCGCGGCGATCGATGGCGCCGCCATTCTGGCCCGCTTCGAGGCGGCCCGGGAGGTTGCCGTGGTGTCGGGCTTTCAGGGCGTTCACCCCGAGACCGGCCGCATCACGACCCTCGGCCGGGGCGGATCCGACACCAGCGCGGTGGCCCTAGCTGCAGCCCTCGGGGCGGAGCGCTGCGACATCTACACGGACGTCGACGGGGTCTACACGACCGATCCCCGGGTGGTGCCGCGCGCGCGGCGGCTCGACCGGGTGGCCTTCGAGGAGATGCTCGAAATGGCATCCCTCGGCGCCAAGGTGCTGCAGGTGCGCTCTGTCGAGCTCGCCATGGTGCACCGGGTGCCGACCTATGTGCGGTCGTCCTTCGACGACCCCGACCACCCCAAGCCCGGCACGCTCATCTGCGACGAGGAGGACATCATGGAGAACCCCGTCGTCACCGGCATCGCCTTTTCGCGCGACGAGGCCCAGATCACGCTGCGGCGGGTGGCCGACAAGCCGGGCGTCGCGGCTGCCATCTTCGGTCCGCTCGCGGACGCGAACGTCAATGTCGACATGATCATCCAGGTTGTGTCCGACGACGCGGCCACCACCGACATCACCTTCACCGTGCCGTCGGCCGATTACGAGCGCTCCCGGGCCCTGCTCGAGGAGAACAAGGACCGAATCGGCGCCGCCGTGATCCAGGGTGCAACGGACGTCGTGAAGGTGTCGGCCATCGGCGTCGGCATGCGGTCCCATGCCGGCGTCGCGTCCCGGGCCTTCAAGGCCTTGGCCGAGAAGGGGATCAACATCCGGGCGATCACAACTTCTGAGATCAAGTTCTCGGTCCTGATCGACGCCGCATATACCGAGCTTGCGGTGCGAACGCTCCACTCGCTATACGGCCTCGACGACAAGGCCTGAGCCCACCAGGGCGGACGGGCTCGCCGCCGCGCTCTCCGGCCCGCGGCCTCCTCGTCACGGGAAGATCGATGCCAGGTGCTCCGGGAGGTCCGCGCGTGCTCCTGCGCCGCCTCCGCGAAGTCATGGCGGAGCCGGTGGCAGCACAGGCGCGTCTTGACCGCATCGTGATGCTGATCGCCGCCAACATGGTGTCGGAGGTCTGCTCGCTTTACGTGATGCGGTCTGACGAGGCGCTGGAGCTCTACGCCACCGAAGGGCTCAACCGTGAGGCGGTCCACCAGACCAAGCTCCGGTCGGGCGAAGGCCTGGTCGGCCTGATCGCCCGCAGCGCGGAGCCGCTGGCGCTCTCGGACGCGCAATCCCACTCGGCCTTCGCCTACCGGCCGGAGACGGGCGAGGAGGTCTATCACGGCTTCCTCGGCGTGCCGGTTCTCAGGGCGGGCAACACGCTCGGCGTCCTGGTGGTTCAGAACGCCGCCCATCGCCACTACACCGAGGAGGAGGTCGAGGCCCTCCAGACCACCTCCATGGTGCTGGCCGAGATGATCGCCTCGGGCGAGTTGCGCTCGCTCGGCGAGCCCGGCACCGAAACGGCGGCCCGCCGGCCGCTCCAGTTCCGTGGCGTCCCGCTCGCCGACGGGCTCGGGCTCGGCCATGTGGTGCTGCACGAGCCGCGCGTGGTGGTGAAAAACCTCATCGCGTCCGACATCGACCACGAGATCGCCCGGCTCAACGCCGCCATTGCGGATGTGCGCTCCTCCATCGACGAGATGCTGGAACGCGGCGACATCGCCCATCAGGGCGACCACCGGGACGTGCTCGAGACGTTCCGCATGTTTGCCAACGACCAGGGCTGGCTGCGCCGCCTGGGAGACGCGGTCCGGACCGGCATCACGGCGGAAGCCGCGGTGGAGCGGGTGCAGTCGGACAGCCGCGCCCGCATGATGCGGTCGACCGACCCGTATTTCCGCGAACGGCTGCACGATCTGGACGACCTGGCCAACCGCCTGCTCCGCCGGCTGGTCGGACGCGACCTGATCGCCTCGCACGACGCGCTGCCCGAGAACGCGATCCTGGTCGCCCGGATGATGGGGCCGGCGGCGCTGCTCGATTACGACCGCTCGCGCCTGCGAGGCCTCGTGCTCGAGGAGGGCGGCGAGACGAGCCACATCGCCATCGTGGCCCGGGCGCTCGCCATTCCGGTCGTCAGTGCGGTCGAGAATGCCAGCTCGGTCGTGGAGACGGGCGACGCCATCATCGTGGACGGCGACACCGGCGACGTGCAGATCCGGCCGCCGCCGGATGTCGAGGCCTCCTACGCCGGCAAGGCGCGCCTGCGGGCCCGCCGGCAGGAGCAGTACCGCCGTCTGCGCCACCTCCCTTCGGTCACCCGCGACGGGGTCGAGATCGTGCTGCAGCTCAATGCCGGGCTGCTGGTCGACCTGCCGCACATGGCCGAGACGGGCGCGGCCGGGATCGGCCTGTTCCGGACCGAGCTGCAATTCATGATCGCCGAGCGCATGCCCTCGGCCAAGGATCAGCAGCGTCTCTATGCCGACGTCCTGACGGCGGTCGGCGACCGGCCGGTGACCTTCCGATCGCTCGACATCGGCGGCGACAAGCTGCTGCCCTACATGCCGCGCGTCGACGAGGAGAATCCGGCGATCGGCTGGCGCGCCATCCGGATCGCGCTCGACCGGCCGGCCCTGCTGCGCATTCAGGCTCGCGCGCTGCTGAAGGCCACGGCGGGCCGCGAGCTGCGGCTGATGTTCCCGATGGTCGCCACCCGGACCGAGTTCGAGCGCGCCCGGAGCCTGGTCGAAGGCGAGATCGAGTACCTGCGCCGGACCGGCCACCCGCTGCCGTCGCAGATCTCGCTCGGCGCCATGGTGGAGGTGCCTTCGCTCTTGTTCGACCTCGACGGCATCGCCCGGTCCGCCGACTTCCTGTCGATCGGCTCGAATGACCTCATGCAGTTCCTGTTCGCGGCCGATCGTGACAACCGGCTTGTGTCCGGCCGCTTCGACGCGCTGAGCTTGCCGTCGCTGCGCGCGCTAAGGCTGATCGCGGACGAGGCCGGCAAGGTGGGCTGCCCGGTTACGGTGTGCGGCGAGCTCGCCGGCCGGCCGCTCGAAGCCATGGCGCTCATCGGCCTCGGCTATCGCCGGCTGTCGATGTCGGCGGCCGCGATCGGCCCCGTGAAGGCGATGCTGCTGGCGCTCGAAGCCTACCCGCTCGAGGCCCTCCTGGCCGAGGCCTTGGCGACGGGCGGGGATCCGGCCGGCGAAAGCCTGCGGCCGGCCCTCGCGCGCTTCGCTGCCGACCATGCGATTCCGGTCTGATGCCCGCACCGCCGGCCCATAAGCTCGACGCCATCCTGGCGCGGCACGCCATCGTGACCGCGACCCTGAACGGGGCGCCGGACCCGGACAGCTTCGTGGCCCTGTCGCGCGAGCTCGCCGAGCTCGACCCCGTGGTGCAGGCCGTCCGGTCGTACCGGATCGCCCTGGACGAGGTCGTCGGCATCGATGCGATCATCGAGGAGGCCGGGCTCGCCCCCGAGATGCGGGCCATGGCCGAGGAGGAGCGGCCCGCCGCGGTCGCGGCCGCCGAGGAGGCCGCCGCCGCCCTCAACCTGCTGCTCCTGCCCAAGGATGCCGCCGACGAGCGCAGCGCTATCCTGGAGGTCAGGGCCGGAACCGGCGGCGACGAGGCGGCCCTCTTCGCCGGCGACCTGTTCCGGATGTATGCCCGCTATGCCGAGCTGAAGGGCTGGCGTGTCGAGGTGCTGAGCGAAAGCGAGGGCACGGCGGGCGGCCTCCGGGAGGTCGTGGCCGAGATCAAGGGCCGCGGCGTGTTCGCCCGGCTTCGCTTCGAATCGGGCGTACATCGCGTGCAGCGGGTGCCGAGCACGGAGGCGCAGGGCCGCATTCACACCTCCGCGGCCACCGTCGCGGTGCTGCCGGAAGCCGAGGAGGTCGACGTCGCGATCAACGAGGCGGATCTCAAGATCGACACGCTGCGGGCCCAGGGCGCCGGCGGGCAGCACGTCAACAAGACCGAATCGGCCGTGCGCATCACCCACCTGCCGTCCGGCATCGTGGTGTTCGTCCAGGACGAGCGCTCGCAGCACAAGAACCGGGCCCGGGCCATGAACCTGCTGCGCTCGCGCATCTACGACCAGGAGCGGTCCCGCAAGGACGCCGTCCGGGCCGCGGACCGCAAGTCGCAGGTCGGCTCAGGCGACCGCTCGGAGCGGATCCGGACCTACAACTTCCCGCAAGGTCGGGTCACGGACCACCGCATCAACCTGACCCTCTACCGGCTGGAGGAGGTCATGGCCGGCACAGCCCTCGACGAGGTGGTCGATGCGCTCACGCGCGAACACCGGGCCGCTTTGCTGGCCGCCGAGGGCCTGAGCTAGGGGCTGCCCTCTGCAGGCCGTCGCCGCCGCACCAGCCGGTGGATGAAGCCGAGCTTCTCGATCACCACCGGCGTCAGCACGAACGGGTAGAGGTCGTGCTGCCCCATGCAGCGGTTGACCGAGTTCAGCGCAAAGGCGAGCGGGATCCAGCGATCTACGAGGCCGCGGATGTCGGGCACGTCGTAGACCTCCACGTCCGCCGTGGCCGCCAGACTGTCCGCGCCCTCGATGCGGGGTGCCACGCTCATGCCGAAGGCGCGGGCCATCTCGAGCGAATCGACGATGTGCAGGTAATGCGCCCAGGTCTCCGCAAAGTCCTCCCAGGGGTGGGTCGTGGCATAGGCCGACACGAAGCTGTTCCGCCAGTCGGCCGGCGGGCCCTCCCGGTAGTGGCGGTTCAGCGCCTGCCCGTAATCCTGCCGATCGTCCCCGAACACCTCCCGGCATTCGGCCAGCGCGCCGCCGTCCCGCACCAGCACGTCCCAGTAGAGATGGCCGACCTCGTGCCGGAAATGGCCGAGCAGCGTGCGGTAGGGTTCGCCCATGGCCGCCCGGCGTCGCTCACGCTCGGCATCGTCCGCCTCAGCCAGGGCGATCGTGATGAGGCCGTCGTCGTGGCCCGTCATCACCTTGGGCCCGTCCGGAAGCGGCGCGTCGGCCAGGAAGTCGAAGGTCAGCGGCTCGCGGCTCTCGCCAAAGGCCGGCCGGGGCAGGTCCAACCGGAGCAGGCCGTAGAAGAGCCGGTGCTTGGCCGCCTCGATCCTCCGCCACGCGGCTTCCGCGCCGGGCTGGCTCAGGTTCGGCACCGTCCGGTTGTGCCGGCAGGCAAGGCAGAACCCGGCCGAGCTGTCAGCCGGAATGAGCCAGTTGCACACGTCGTGCTCGGCATTGGCGCAGAACCGGTACTGCCCGCCGATCTCGGCCCGCGCCTGCCAGACCCCCTGCCGCTCGGGGATTGGCTCCAGTGCCGACAGCACGTCCGCCTCCGGCACATAGCCGAGCCGGCGGCCGCAATTCTCGCAGCGGGTATTCTCGAAATGGAGAAGTTGCCCGCAGCACGGGCATTTGAACAGCTTCATCGGGGAACGAACCGCTCTGTCGCAGTCGCCCGGACAATGGAGGCTGCGGACCATTGTTCCCGGCCGGCCTCACCGTATGTGTGACGGATCGGGGGGGTCGTCGTCGCCTATGCGCATCCTTGCCGGCGTCGTCGTCGTAGTGGCGCTGCTCTACGTCCTGCTGGTCGCGCTGCTCTATGTGGGCCAGCGCCGGCTGCTATTTCCGGCCGGTGGCGTGCGGGCAAGCGCGGCCGAGGCCGGCCTCGCCCCGGCCATCTCGGACCTCGTGCTTCGGACAGAGGACGGCGAGCACCTGGTGGCCTGGTGGAAGCCGCCGGAGCCCGGCCGGGCGCTGCTGATCTACTTCCACGGCAATGGCGGCTCGCTCTGGAACCGGCGCGAGCGGGCCCGGGCGCTCACGGCCGACGGGCGCGGTCTCCTTCTGGTGAGCTACCGCGGCTATTCGGGCTCCACCGGCACGCCGAGCGAAGCCGGATTGCGGCGCGACGCGGAGGCGGCCTACCGCTTCGTGGCCGGCTATGAGCCGCGCCGCATCGTTCTCTACGGCGAGTCCCTCGGCACCGGCGTCGCGGTCTGGCTCGCCGCCCATCGCCGGGTCGGAGGGGTGATCCTGGACGCGCCGTTCACGTCCATCGCCGACGTGGCGCAGCCGCTGTTCCGCATCATCCCGGTCGGGCTGCTCCTGCGCGACGAGTTCCGGTCGCTGGATCGGATCAGCGAGATCGGGGCGCCGCTGCTGGTGATGCACGGAGAGCGCGACGGCGTGATCCCGATCGCGCTGGCGGAAAGGCTGTTTGCCGCCGCCCGGGAGCCAAAGGTATTTCTCCGGCTGCCGGACAGCGACCATGTCAGCGTGCTGGAGGGTGGCGGGCTCGGGGCCGTCCGCACGCTCCTGGATGACGTCGAAGCCCGCCTGCCGGCCCCGCCCTGAAGGCCGGCGCGGCGCCTCAGCAGCGGTCGCGGCAGAGCTGCCCGGCGGCGTGGGCGGCCGCGATGCAGATCGGAATTGCGGGCCCGGACAGGGCCGCGCAGGCGGCCACCGCAGCGGCTTCCGCGATGCTGCAGGCCGCCGTGCAGAACGGGTTGGCCGCGATGGCTTCGGTGGCTCTCGCGCCCTCGACCGGCACGAACGTGTGCTGCGCCTTGAAGAAGCTGTCCGTGATGTCCTGGATCTTCTTGCGGTCGGCGTCGCTGATCCCGGACCACTCGGTTGAGTTCACCTCGATGTTCATGTCACGGCCTCCCGAAGCCCTCCCGGGCGGCGCCATTCAGGCAGCAGACAGGCCTAAACACAACCTCTAGTTTTGTTATGTGTTGACGGCACGCAGCCGCTGTGGCCAGTTTTGCCCTGCCGCTGGCCGACCCGGCCGGGGTCGGTGAGACCGGCAGGGAGGACCAGCCATGGATATCGTGGTTCCGCGGGAGCACTGGGACAGCCTGACGGAGGACCAGCGGCAGGAGGTGACGACGACGCTGCAGGCGAGCGGCGCCCTGCAGCGAGGGGACCGCATCGTGGCCGGGGACGTGGAATTACAGTTCGCCCCCGAGGCACAGATCATGGCGGACGGGCCGTGCCAGGCGGCCTGCACGGCGGCCTATGGCCGGGCGACTCGCCTTTGCACCCTGCTGCCGCACCCGGCCGCGAAGGCGGCCTGCTATGCGGGCGCGATGGCCGTCTACGCGGTCTGCTTGAGAAACTGCTGACCCGTTACGGGCCGCGTTCGGGCCCGGGCCTCACCCGGTTCCGAAACAGGTCACGTGGCCCGCTCAGCCGACCCGGCTGAGCCCGGCCCTGGCGGTGGCGTTGCCGCTCTCGATGCCGGTCGCCCGCTGGTAGCTCTCGGCGGCGTCCTGCCGGCGGCCCATCTTCTCGAAGGCGAGGCCTCGCTGAGCCCAGGATTCAGCGTCGCGGTTGTTGATGTTGAGCGCGGCGTTGAAATCCTCGACCGCCTTGTCGAACTGCCCAAGCGCGATCAGGCTCTGCCCGCGCCCGGCATAGGGCGCCGCCACATAGGCGTTGCGGTCGATGGCGGCGTCGAAGTCGATCACGGCTTCGCGGTGGCGGCCCATGCGCTGGTAGACGAGGCCGCGGGCATGAAGCGCTTCGGCCGATTCCGGCGTCAGCCGGATCGCCTGCGTCAGATCCGAGAGGGCGGCGTCGAAATTCGACTGCACGCGGTAGAGATTGGCGCGGCCGACAAAGGCCGGGCCGTAATTGCCATCAGCCTGGATGGCGCGCGAGAAGTCGGCCAGCGCGGCATCGTTTCGGTTCGTCTGCCGGTAGGCCAGCGCCCGATTGGTGTAGGCCGGGGCGTTGTTGGGATCGATCTGGATCGCCTTGGTGAAGTCGGCGATCGCGTCCGTGTAGCGCCCGGCCCTGGCATAGGCCGCGCCACGGGTGTTGTAGGCCGAGGGCTCGTTCGGGTTGCGGCTGATGACGTCGGTCAGCGACTCGATGTTGACCGAGGTCGAGCCGGTCTTGTCCTCGCCCTCGAGCACGGCCACGCCCGGGCCGGGCCCGGCGACCCGGCCGGCCGTGTCGCACCCCGCGAGGCCGATCCCCAGGACCAGCGCCACCAAGGCGGCCTTACGGCCTTCCGCAACCCCCATCAAACCTGCTCCCGTGCTGCCCCGACCGGCGCCGGAAGGTGGGGGTGCGTTGTTACCAAAGGCTGAAGAGGCCAGCCCAAACCCTGCGACATCAAGTCGGAGCGACTGCCGGCGCAGCCGGTTGGGCGCCACCGCGGCCGGGCCCGCCGAGACGCGGCACAGGCTTCGGCTTTGCCGGCAGCAGGCCTTCCCGCTGCATGCGCTTGCGGATCAGCTTGCGGGCGCGGCGGACGGCCTCGCCCTTTTCCCGCGCCCTCTTCTCGGATGGCTTCTCGTAATGTCCGCGCAGCTTCATCTCTCGGAAGACGCCCTCGCGCTGGAGCTTCTTCTTGAGGGCGCGCAGCGCCTGATCGACGTTGTTGTCCCGAACGAGAACCTGCACGCGTCGTCTCTCTGTCGCCTCGAATGCTGAGTTCAGCGCCTGAATGTGGAAGTGGTCACGGGCGCCGCACCGGGAGCACCTTGGAACCAATCCCGTCGTTACCAGATTGGGGGACACCTGTCCACGGCCGGACCCGTCCTGCGCCGCCCGGGTTGACCTTCGACCAAAGTCGTAGATGATCGGGGTCGGGAGACACCTGGGGGCACGTTCACGTCAGAGCGGGACAGGCCATGGTCAATGCCGACGAGTTCAGCCGCTCGCTGCGCGGCCTCTCAGATTTGCTGAATCGCCGGGCGGAGGGCCTGGCGCAGTTCGAGCTCAGCCTCCCGGCCTTCTGGCGCTCCTTCGCGGCCGTCCTGCTGACCGCACCGGCCTATGTGGTCGAGCTCGCCCTCGTGCGCCGAAACGTCGAAGGGGCGGCGGTCGGGCTGTTCGACGATCCCGGGCTGGCGCTGCTGGTCGGGGCCGGCCACGTGCTGGCCTTTCTGGCCCTCCCGGTCGCGATGATCTTCGTGGCGCGGCGGCTTGGGCTCGGGCACCGCTACGTGCCCTTCGTGATCGTCACGAACTGGCTGCAGGTCTTTGCATCCCTGGCCCTGGCCGTGCCGGGCGCCTTGCTGGTGCTGGGCTGGGAGACACCGGCACTGACGGCCCTGTTCACCCTCGCCTTCACGACCATTGTGCTGCACGTGCAATGGTTTGCGACCCGGGTGACGCTGCAGGTCGGCGCGCTCGCGGCGGCGCTGGTGACCGCGCTCGGGCTGGCGCTGTCGGTCGGCTCGACCGCCCTGGTCCAGGCGCTCGCCTGAACCCGAAAACCCGTCAGGGGTAGTCGACGCCGACCAGGGCCAGCCCTGCCGCCGGCGCGAGCGGGCCGCAGCGGGCGCGGTCGCGCGCCTCCAGCGCCTCCCGGACCTCCATGACGCGCCAGCGGCCGGAGCCCGCCTGGACCAGCGTTCCGACGAGGGACCGGACCTGGCTGTGCAGAAAGGATCGGGCCGCGGCGTCGATCCGGATCTCGTCCCCGTGCCGGGCGACGTCGAGCTGCTCGAGGGTTCGGACAGGGCTGTCGGCCTGGCACTCGGCGGCCCGGAAGGTGGTGAAGTCGTGCCGCCCGACCAGGAGCTGCGCCGCCTCGTGCATCGCGCCCGCGTCGAGCAGCCAGGGCAGGTGCCAAACCCGATTGCGATCGAGGGCCGGCGGGGCGCGCCGGGTGAGGATGCGGTAAAGGTAGCGGCGCCGAATGGCCGAGAAGCGGGCGTGAAACGTCTCGGGCGCGATCTCGGCCGACACCACGGCCACGGGCAGCGGCCTCAGATGGGCATTGGCCGCATCCCGGACCGTGTCCGGCCGCAGCGGCTTGGCGATGTCGACGTGAACCACCTGCCCGCTGGCGTGCACGCCCGCATCGGTGCGGCCGGCGCAGTGCACCCGCACGGTCTCGCCGGCGAAAGCCGCAATGGCGGTCTCCAGCGCCTCCTGGACAGAGGGGCCGTTGCGCTGGTGCTGCCAGCCCGAAAACCCCGTGCCGTCATATTCGACGACCAGCCGGTAGCGGGCCATCAGAGGAGCGCGTCGCCGGGACGCAGGCGGGTTCCGCGCCAAAACGCCTCGGCGTCCACCGGCCCCCGGCCGGCCCGCTGCAGCCGCAGAGGCCGGACCGCCTCGTCCCCGCACGCGACGGCCATGCCGTCCAGCAGCGTCCCCGGCGCGCCATTGCCGGGGACCCGCTCGGTCTGAAGCAGCTTCACCCGCTCCGGCCCGCCCCCGAGATCGGCCTCGAAGAAGGCGCCGGGCCAGGGCGCGAGCCCGCGCACGTGGTCGTGGATGCGGGCCGCCGGCCAGGTCCAGTCGAGCCGGGCTTCCTCGTTGGTGATCTTGCTGGCGTAGACCACGCCCTCGGCGGGCTGGGCTGCGAAGGGGAGCCCGCCCGTTTCCAGCCGCTCGAGGGCCTCGACGGCGAGCCGCGCGCCGAGCCGGCTCAGCTCGTCGTGCAGTTCGCCGGTGGTCGTGTCGGGTCCGATCGGCAGCCGCGCCTCCAGCGCGACCGGACCGGTGTCCAGCCCCGCCTCCATCTGCATCACGCCGATGCCGGTCTCCCGGTCGCCGGCCATGACGGCGCGGTGAATGGGCGCGGCCCCGCGCCAGCGCGGCAGCAGCGAGGCATGGAGGTTGAGGCAGCCGTGCCGTGGCACGGCCAGGATGGTGGGCGGCAGGAGCAGGCCATAGGCGACCACCACGGCGACGTCGGGGGCGAGCGCCTGCAGCCGGGCCACTTCCTCGGGAGCGCGCAAAGTCGGGGGCGTGTGAACCGGGAGCGAGCGGGCGAGCGCGGCGGCATGGACGGGGCTCGGCCGTTCGCGCAGGCCGCGGCCCGAGGCTGTCGGGGCCTTGGTGAAGACGGCCACGACGTCATGGCCGGCAGCCGCGATCGCCTCCAGCGTGGGGACGGCGAAAGCCGGAGTCCCCATGAAGACGACCCGCAAGGTCATGCGTCCTCGGCTTCGCGCCGTGCCGCCTTCTCGAACTTCTTGATGGCCCGCGAACGTTTCAGACGCGACAGGTGGTCGATGAACATGACCCCGTTGAGGTGGTCGATCTCGTGCTGGATGCACGTCGCCAGGATGCCGTCGGCCTCCTGCTCCACAGACTCGCCCTCGAGCGTGCGGTAGCGGTAGCGGATGCGGTCCGGGCGCTCCACCTCTTCGTAATATTCCGGGATCGACAGGCAGCCTTCCTCATGCACCCGACGCTCCTCCGAGCTCCAGGTGATCTCAGGATCCACGAGGACCACCGGACAACGCTCCTCGTCCTTCTTGGCGAGGTCGATCACCACCAGCCGCTTCGCGATCCCGATCTGGATGGCCGCGAGCCCGATGCCGGGCGCGTCATACATGGTGTCGAGCATGTCGGCCGCGAGCGCGCGGGTCTCCGCCGTCACGGGCCCGACAGGCTCGGATACCAGCCGGAGCCTCGGATCCGGGAGCTTCACGAGGGTCCTGATCGCCATGCCGGGGCAGATAGGATGCGGCCGCCGGAGGGTCAATCAAGGGCCGGCAACGCTGAAGCTATGCAGTTCAGCCTGTTGACGGGATCATAGCACGTGCTATAGTCAGCGGAACGGAAATGATCGCCCATGCTCGGAGAGCTGCCCCCTAGGCTCGGTCTCGGTGCTGCCGGCCCGGTTAAAACCCGGCCTGGGCGGGGCCGTTGCCGGGTGCGCGGGCCCCTGGCCGGGGCCACGTTCCTGCTGCTCGCCGGCCCCGTCGCAGCCCAGACGCTGGGCCAGGCCGGCAATCGCGCCGATCCCGGACCGGCCGATCTCCCCGCCCAGGCCGCCAGCACCGGCCAGCCGGCCGAGCCGGACAGTCAGGGCTCGATCTCGACATCGCTGCCGGCCGCTCTCGCCGATCCGGCCGGCCTGCGGAGCACGCTGAAGGCCGCCGGCATCACCTCCCGGCTGATCTATATCGGCGAGGGGTTCGGCCTCGCGCGGGGCGGCATCCGCCGCGGCGGCAGCTACCAGGGCCGCCTGGAGTGGCAGCTCGACGCCGATCTCGACACGCTCGCCGGCCTGTCCGGCCTGGCCCTTCACGGCAACCTGTACCAGATCCACGGCCACGGCCTATCGGGCTGCTGCCTGGGCAATCTCTTGACGACCAGCAGCATCGACGCCCTTCCGGCCACGCGCCTGTCCGAGCTCTGGGCCGAGCAGAAGCTCTTCGACGACAAGGTCGCGATCCGGGCCGGGCAGCTCGCCGCCGATGCCGAGTTCCTGGTCAGCGACTATGCCGGCCTGTTCGTGAACGCGACCTTCGGCTGGCCCGGCATCGCGGCCGCCAACCTGCCGAATGGCGGCCCCGCCTACCCGACCGCGACACCCGGCATCCGGCTCAAGCTCGCACCGGCCGATCAGGTCGCCGTGATGGCGGCCGTGTTCAACGGCGATCCGGTCGGGCCCGGCGGCCAGAGCCCGCCGCAGCGCCGGGACCGGTCGGGCTTCGAGTTCCGGACGTCGGATGCGGCGCTGCTGATGGGCGAGGTCGCCTACGGCTACGGGCAGGCGGGAGCGGAGCCGCGGCTGCCCGGCACCGTGAAGCTCGGCGGCTGGCACCATCTCGGCCGCTTCGGCGACCAGCGCACCGGCACCGACGGGCTGTCGCTCGCCGATCCGAATTCCGGCGGCATCGCCCGCCGGCTCTCCGGCAATTCGGGCGTCTACGGCGTCGTCGACCAGCTCCTCTACCGTGTCCCCGGCACGGCCGATGGCGGGGTCGGGATGTTTGTCCGGGCCTCCGCCTCGCCGGGCGACCGCAACCTCGTGTCCGCCTATCTGGACGGCGGCATCACCTTCAAGGGCCTGCTGCCGGGCCGCCCGGCCGACACGTTCGGCGTCGCGGCCGGCTATGCGGCGATCTCGCCTCAGGCCCGCGGGCTGGACCGCGACGCCCAGCTCTTCGGGGCGGCAGCCGGCGCGCCGTTCGGCCCCCGGCGCAGCCGCGAGGCCGTGATCGAGGCCACCTACCAGGCCCAGATCGTGCCGGGCTTCACCATCCAGCCCGATGTCCAACACGTGATCCGGCCCGGCGGCAACGTCGCCAACCGGCGCGATCCGAACGGGGCTCCGGTCCGCAACGCCACGGTCCTGGGGCTCCGGGCGTCCCTGCGCTACTGACCATGTCCGTCTCTCCCCGCCTCCCCTCGCTCCTGGCGCCCCTGTGGCCTGGCCGAACCCGCCGCCTGGTGCTGGCCGCGGCGCTGGCCACGTTGTGCTCGGCCGTCCCGGTCGCCGCGCAGGACAAGCTCAAGGTCGTCACCACCTTCACGGTCATCGCCGACATGGCCCGCAACGTGGCCGGCGAGGCCGCGACGGTGGAATCCATCACGCGGCCGGGGGCGGAGATCCACAATTACGCGCCGACGCCCGGCGACATCCAGCGCGCCCAGGGCGCCAAGCTGATTCTGTGGAACGGCCTCAGCCTGGAGAGCTGGTTCCAGCGCTTCTTCCGCAATCTCAGGGACGTGCCGAGCGCGGTCGTCTCGGACGGCGTCCAGCCGATCGGCATCGGCGAGGGGCCCTATCGGGGGCGGCCGAACCCGCATGCCTGGATGTCGCCCACCGACGGCCTGCGCTATGTCGACAACATCCGGGACGCGCTCGCCGCCGCCGACCCGGCCCAGGCCGAGACCTACCGGGCCAATGCCGAGCGCTACAAGCAGCGCATCCGCGACGCGGTGGAGCCCATCCGCCGCCAGCTCGACCGGATCCCGGAAGCCGAGCGCTGGCTCGTGTCGAGCGAAGGCGCCTTCAGCTACCTGGTCCGCGATTTCCGGATGAAGGAGATCTATCTCTGGCCCATCAACGCCGACCAGCAGGGCACGCCGCAGCAGGTCCGGCGGGTGATCGATGCGGTCCGGCGGAACAAGATCCCGGTCGTGTTCAGCGAGAGCACCGTATCGCCCGACCCTGCCCAGCAGGTCGCCCGCGAAACCGGCGCCCGCTACGGCGGCGAGCTCTACGTGGATTCGCTCAGCGAGCCGGACGGGCCCGTGCCGACCTATATCGACCTTCTCCGGGTGACGACGGAGACGATCGCCAGGGGCTACGGCCGGTGACCCAGTCCATGCGGACGCCTGACGCCGCCGGCATCACGGTCCAGGGCGCGACCGTCACCTACCGCAACGGCCACACCGCGCTGCGGGACGCGAGCTTCGCCATCCCGACCGGCACCATCACGGCGCTGGTGGGCGTCAACGGCAGCGGCAAGTCCACCCTCTTCAAGGCCATCATGGGCTTCGTCCGGCTCGCCCGGGGGGAGATCCGGGTGCTGGGCCAGCCCGTGCACACGGCGCTGAAACAGAGCCTCGTCGCCTATGTTCCCCAGAGCGAGGAGGTCGATTGGACCTTTCCGGTTCTGGTCGAGGATGTGGTCATGATGGGCCGCTACGGCCGCATGAACGTGCTGCGCATCCCGCGCGGCCCGGACCGCGAGGCGGTCACGACCGCGTTGGAGCGGGTCGGCATGACGGCCTACCGCAAGCGCCAGATCGGCGAATTGTCCGGCGGGCAGCGCAAGCGCGTGTTTCTGGCCCGGGCCCTGGCCCAGGACGGCCGGGTGATCCTGCTGGACGAGCCCTTCACGGGCGTGGACGTGCGCACGGAGGAGAGCATCGTCGGGCTGCTGCGCGACCTGCGGGCGGAGGGCCGGGTGATGCTCGTCTCCACCCACAATCTCGGCTCCGTGCCGGAATTCTGCGACCGCACCGTGCTGCTGAACCGGACCGTGCTGGCCTATGGACCGACCGCCGAGACCTTCACGCAGGAGAACCTCGAGCGGACCTTCGGCGGGGTTCTGCGCCACTTCGTGCTGAACGAGCGCGAGGGTGGCCGGCCGCATCCGGTCGGCGTGTTCACGGACGACGAACGGCCCTTCGTGCTCTACGGCAACCGGGGCACCGAGCCGGGCGGGCTCGCCGAGCCGGACCGGCCGCCCGTGAGGGCGCGTGAAACGGCGGCAGAGCCTGGCCCATGACGGTGCTGCTGGAGCCCTTCGGCTACCAGTACATGGTCAACGCCATCTGGGTGTCGGCCCTGGTGGGCGGCGTCTGCGCCTTCCTGTCCTGCTACCTGATGCTGAAAGGCTGGTCGCTGATCGGCGACGCGCTGTCCCATGCCATCGTACCTGGGGTCGCGGGCGCCTACATGCTGGGCCTGCCCTTCGCGGTCGGCGCCTTCTTCTCCGGCGGCCTCGCGGCCGCCAGCATGCTGTTCCTCCAGAACCGGACGAAGCTGAAGGAGGACGCCATCATCGGCCTCATCTTCACGTCCTTCTTCGGGCTCGGCCTGTTCATGGTGTCGCTGCGGCCGACGGCCGTGAACGTGCAGACCATCATCCTGGGCAACGTCCTGGCCATCACACCGGGCGACACCATCCAGATCGCGGCCATCGGGGCCGTCAGCCTCGCGGTCCTGCTGCTCAAGTGGAAGGACCTGATGGTGACCTTCTTCGACGAGAACCACGCCCGCGCCGTGGGTCTCAACCCGCGGCTCCTCAAGGCGGTGTTCTTCACCCTGCTGGCCGCCTGCACGGTGGCCGCGCTGCAGACGGTGGGCGCCTTCCTGGTCATCGCCATGGTGGTGACCCCCGGCGCGACCGCCTACCTGCTGACCGACCGTTTCCCCCGTCTGATCGCGATCAGCGTGAGCATCGGCGTTCTGACCAGCGCGGTCGGCGCCTATGCGAGCTTTTTCATGGACGGTGCCACGGGCGGCATCATTGTCGTGCTGCAGACCACCATCTTCCTGATCTGTTTCGTGGCAGCGCCCAAGCATGGGCTGCTCGCCTCGCGGCGCCGGGCCGCCGAGGCCCTGCGGGCGGGAGCGTGAGCGGCATGGACACGCTCCTCGCGCCGTTCGGCTTCGAGTTCATGCGCCAGGCCTTTGTCATCTCCGTGCTCGTGGCGGTGCCCTGCGCCCTCCTGTCGTGCTTTCTGGTCCTCAAGGGGTGGTCGCTGATGGGGGACGCCGTGTCGCACGCCGTCCTGCCCGGGATCGTGCTCGCCTATCTGGCGGGACTGCCGCTGGCGCTCGGCGCCTTCGCGGCCGGGATGGGCTGCGCGCTGCTGACCGGGTTCTTGCAGGCCAACAGCCGGGTGAAGCAGGACACCGTGATGGGGGTCGTGTTTTCCGGCATGTTCGGGCTCGGCCTCGTCCTGTTCGTGAAGGTCCAGACGGACCTCCATCTCGACCACATCCTGTTCGGGGACATGCTGGGCGTGGACTGGCGCGATGTCGCCGAGGCAGGGGCCATTGCGGCCGTCGTGTCCGCGCTGCTGCTGCTGCGCTGGCGCGACCTCCTGCTGCACAGCTTCGATCCGGCCCAGGCCCGCGCGGTCGGGCTTCCGGTGCGGACGCTGCATTACGGGCTGCTCTGCATCCTGTCCCTGACCATCGTCGGGGCGCTCAAAGCGGTCGGCATCATCCTGGCGATCGCCATGCTGATCTCGCCCGGCGCCATCGCCTTCCTGCTGACCCGCCGCTTCAGCGCCATGCTGGCGGTCGCGGTCGCGGTCGCCGTGCTGGCGTCCCTGCTCGGGGTTTATCTCAGCTTCCTGCTGGACAGCGCTCCCGCGCCGACCATCGTGCTCCTGATGACGGTGACCTTTGTGAGCGTGTTTGTGGCGCAGACGGCCCGGGCGGCGCGCCGCGAGCGGCTGCATGACGGCCTGGCCTGATCGCATCGGAAGCCGCCGCCCCGAAGGAGCGGCGGCCGGAGTTCAGGCCGGAAGCCTGGTCAGTGGAGCTTGGGCTCCGACTGCTTCAGTCGGGTCAGTTCGTCCTTCAGCTGCAGCTTGCGGCGCTTGAGCTCCGCGACCTTGGCATCGTCGGTCGCGGGCCGCGTCGCGGCGGCCTGGATCTCCCGCTCCAACGCATCGTGCTTGCGTTCGAGTTCGGCCAGGTGGTTCTGCAGCGCCATGGAGTGCTCCTCTGCTGTGTCGAACCCCTTCAATCTGTGCCTCGATGGCGGAAGGGTGACTGTGGCATTCTGCCGCACCTTGACGTCGGGCGCGGCTTCCCGCCTATCCAGAACAGGTGGCCGAATTCCTCCTTCTCGGCCCGGCCTCGGGAACCGCGATGGAGCCGGATGTCGATCAGGACAATGGGCAGGGAACGCTCGTGGCGGAGCTTGCCCGCCTGAAGCTGGAGCATCGCGACCTGGACGCGGCGATCGAGGCCCTGAAGGCCAACGTGGCCGGGGACCTGCTGCAGATCCAGCGGCTGAAGAAGCGCAAGCTCGTGCTGCGGGACCGCATCTCGTTTATCGAGGACGAGCTCACGCCCGACATCATCGCCTGAGGCGGCCCGGCTTGCAGCCGCCCGCCTGCCCCTCTATCCGCACCCTTCCTGTCCCGAACCGCCAGTCGTGAACCCGGCCATGCCGCCCGTCGCCATCATCATGGGAAGCCAGTCCGACTGGACCACCATGCGCCATGCGGCCGAGACGCTCGACGCCTTGGCGATCGGCTACGAGGCCAGCATCGTGTCGGCCCACCGCACGCCCGAGCGGCTGTACAGCTTCTCGCGCGGCGCCAAGGCGGCGGGGTTCAAGGTCGTGATTGCCGGGGCCGGCGGGGCGGCCCACCTGCCCGGCATGTGCGCGGCCCTGACGCCGCTGCCGGTTCTCGGTGTCCCGGTCGAATCCAAGGCCTTGTCGGGCCAGGACTCGCTGCTCTCCATCGTGCAGATGCCGGCGGGCATTCCGGTCGGCACCCTGGCCATCGGCCGGGCCGGCGCGGTCAACGCGGCCCTGCTGGCGGCCGCGATCCTGGCCCTCGGGGATGAGGGCGTCGCGGAACGGCTCGCCGCCTGGCGCGCCCGCCAGACGGAGGCGGTGGCCCGCCACCCTGTCGATGGCTAAGTCGGGGGCCGGCCACCGGCCGATCGCACCCGGCGCCACGCTCGGCATCCTGGGTGGGGGGCAGCTCGGACGCATGATGGCGGTGGCGGCCGCGGCGCTCGGCCTGAAGACGCATATTTTCTGCCCCGACGCCGATTGCCCCGCCTTCGATGTGGCGGCGGCCCGCACAGTCGCGGCCTACGAGGACGAGGACGCGCTCAGCGCCTTTGCGGCCGCGGTCGATGTCTGCACCTACGAATTCGAGAACGTGCCGGGCCGGACGGCCGAGATCCTGGCCGACCGGGTGACGCTGCGGCCCAACGCGCAGGCGCTCGCCACGGCGCAGGATCGCCTGATCGAGAAGCAGTTTGTGACCGGGCTCGGGATCGCGACCGCCCCGTTCCGGGCGGTGGACAGCGAACACGACCTCGCGGCCGCGCTGGAGGAGCTCGGCGCCCCGGCCATCCTGAAGACCCGCCGCTTCGGCTATGACGGCAAGGGGCAGGTCCGGATCCAGCCGGGCGACCGGCCCGGGGAGGCCTATGCCCACCTGGGCGGCGCCCCGGCCATCCTCGAAGGGCTGGTGCGCTACAGTCAGGAGATCTCGGTCCTGGCGGCGCGCGGTCCGGATGGCGCCTTTGCGGCCTATGAGCCCTGCCACAACGAGCACCGCGACGGCATCCTGGCCGTGACCCGCGTGCCGGCCGACGTCCCGGCCGCCCTGGAACAGCAGGCCGTGGAGGCCGCCCGGGCCATCGCGGACGCGCTCGATTATGTCGGCGTGATCGCGGTCGAGATGTTCGTGGTGGAGGGCGGGGTCGCGGTGAACGAGATCGCGCCCCGGGTGCACAATTCGGGGCATTGGACCATCGAGGGCGCCGAAACCTCGCAGTTCGAGCAGCATGTCCGAGCCGTGTGCGGCTGGCCCCTCGGTGCCACGGGCCGCCGGGGCCGGGTCGAGATGCGCAACCTGATCGGGTCGGAGATCGACACCTGGCCGGCCGTCCTGGCCGAACCGGGCGCCCACCTGCACCATTACGGCAAGTTGCGGGCCCGCCCCGGCCGCAAGATGGGCCACGTCACCCGGGTCTGGACCTGAAGAACCCGTCCAGGACGCGGCGGTAGATCGCCGCGAGCCGGCCGAGATCCTCGACCCGCACGCATTCGTCCACCGCGTGCATGGTCTGGCCGACCAGGCCGAATTCCACGACCGGGCAATGGTCCTTGATGAAGCGGGCATCCGACGTACCGCCCGTCGTGGACAGGACGGGTGTGAGCCCGGTTTCGGCCGCGACGGCCTGCTGAACCAGGTGCACGAAGGGCCCCGGCGGCGTCAGGAAGCTGACCGAATTGGTCGGGTCGAAGCGCAGCGCGACGGCGGCGCCCGATCCGGCCGCCCCGCGCTCCACCCGCGCCCGGATCTCGGCCGCCAGCGAGTCCGGATCCCAGCGGTCGTTGAACCGGATGTTGAACACCGCCCGGGCCTCCGCCGGCACGACGTTGGTGGCCGGATTGCCGGTGTCGAAGCTGGTCCATTCGAGCGTCGAGGGGCCGAAATGCTCCGTGCCGCCGTCCACGGGTTCGGCGGAGAGCGCGGCCACGATGCGGGCCAAAGCCGGGATCGGGTTCAGGACCAGTTCCGGATAGGCAACGTGGCCCTGCTTGCCTGACACCGTGATGCGGCCTGTCAGCGAGCCGCGGCGGCCGATCTTGCACATCTCGCCGAGCCGCTCGGGATTGGTCGGCTCGCCCAGCAGACAGGCGTCGAAGCGCGCGCCCTGCCCCGCCGCCCAGCCGAGCAGCTTCACGGTGCCGTTCACGGCCGGGCCTTCCTCGTCGCCCGTGAGCAGAAAGGCGATCGAGCCTCCGAAGTCCGCGCCCCGCTCGGCCACGAAGCCGACCGCGGCCGCCAGCATGGCGGCCACCCCGCCCTTCATGTCGGCGGCGCCGCGGCCAAAGAGCCAGCCGTCCTCCACGGCGGCCGCGAACGGATCGTGCCGCCACAGGGCGGCATCGCCCGGCGGCACCACGTCGGTGTGGCCGGCAAAGGCGAGGCACGGCCCGGCGGTGCCGATCCGGGCATAGAGGTTCGGGATGTCGGGCGTGCCGGGCGCGCTGAACACGGGCCGGTGGATCTCGAACCCGGCCGCGGCCAGGGCTTCGGCGCAGACCTCGAGCGCGCCGTCATCGGCAGGCGTCACCGAGCGGCAGCGGATCAAAGCCTGGGCGAGGGCGAGGGCGTCGGCAGGCATGGGAGGCTCTCGGCAGCCCGGCGGGCGAGAAGCGCGCCGGCCGGGGCGGCCGACGTCGGGTCGCGGACGGGGCCCGGCAACCGGGCCCCGGAGCGGACGCCTAGTCGCGCAGCAGCTCGTTGATGCTGGTCTTGGAGCGCGTCTGCGCGTCGACCCGCTTCACGATCACGGCGCAATAGAGCGACGGCCCGGGCGAGCCGTCCGGCATCGGGCGGCCCGGCAGGGCTCCCGGCACGACCACGGAATAGGGCGGCACGCGGCCGACAAAGACCTCACCGGTCGACCGGTCGACGATCTTGGTCGAGGCGCCAAGATAGACGCCCATGGACAGGACCGAACCCTCGCCGACCTGCACGCCCTCGGCCACCTCGGAGCGGGCGCCGATGAAGCAATGGTCCTCGATGACCACCGGGTTCGCCTGCAAGGGCTCCAGCACGCCGCCGATGCCGGCGCCGCCGGAGATGTGGCAGTTCTTCCCGATCTGGGCACAGGAGCCGACCGTGGCCCAGGTGTCGATCATGGTGCCCTCGTCCACATAGGCACCGAGATTGACGAAGGACGGCATCAGCACGACGTTCGGCGCCACAAAGGCGCCGCGCCTGACCACGCAATTCGGCACGGCCCGGAAGCCGGCCGCCCGGAAGCGATCCTCGCCCCAGCCTTCGAACTTGGACGGCACCTTGTCCCACCAGGTCGAGCCGCCGGGGCCGCCCGTGATCGGCCCCATGTCGGTCAGCCGGAAGGACAGGAGCACGGCCTTCTTGAGCCACTGGTGCACCTGCCAGCCGCCCTCGCCCTTGGAGGCGACCCGCGCCTCGCCGCGGTCGAGCAGGTCGAGGGCCTGCTCCACCGCCTCGCGGACCTGGCCACGGGTCGAAGCCCCGACATTGGCCCGGTCCTCCCAGGCGGCATCGATGGTGCGGGACAGGTCTTCGGTCGACATGGGGCGCGGTCTCGTCCGTGGGATGGAGGCCGCTTAGCAACTCGCCCGGCCTCTGTCATGGGAGGCTGCGAGTCCGGCCGCCCTACATCCGGAAATCGGCCCCGAGATAGAGGCGACGGACGTCCTCGTTGGCGATGATCTCCTCCGGCCGTCCCTCGGTCAGCACCCGGCCGGAATGGATGATGTAGGCCCGGTCGGTGAGGGCCAGCGTCTCGCGCACGTTGTGGTCGGTGATCAGCACGCCGATGCCGCGCGCTTTGAGGTGGTGCACGAGCTGCTGGATGTCGCCGACCGCGATCGGGTCGATGCCGGCAAAGGGCTCGTCCAGGAGCATGAAGGAGGGCTGGCCCGCCAGCGCCCTGGCGATCTCGCAACGCCGCCGCTCGCCACCCGACAGGGCGATGGAGGGCGACTTGCGCAGCCGGGCGATGTCGAATTCCTCCAGGAGCTGTTCAAGCTTGCGCTCCCGCTCCTTGCGGTCCGGCTCCGTCACCTCGAGCACGCCCCGGATATTGTCCTCCACGTTGAGGCCGCGGAAGATCGAGGCCTCCTGGGGCAGGTAGCCGATGCCGAGCCGGGCGCGCCGGTACATCGGCAGCCCCGTGATGTCGTGCCCATCGAGGCTGATGAGACCCCGATCGGCGCCGACCAGCCCGGTGATCATGTAGAAAATCGTGGTCTTGCCGGCGCCGTTCGGGCCCAGAAGCCCGACCGCCTCGCCGCGCCGGAGCGCCAGTGAGGCCTCGTTCACCACCTTGCGGCCGCGATAGCTCTTCTCCAGTCCCCAGACGGCCAGGACGCCGGGGCCGCCGAAGCTCGCCGTCGCGTCGCCGGCGCGCCGGCGCCCGAACAGGCCGCGGCGGGGCGGC
>NZ_JAQGKF010000043.1 GCF_028290205.1 Enterovirga sp.
GCCGCGGTCTGGATGCATGCCGACGCGGCGACCCGGTTCGGCCGCGGGCTGATCGCGGAGGACCTGCCCGAGATGCTGCCCGCCGTCTGGCGGGGCCTCGATTAGAGGTTCACGTCACCTCGAACCAGGTCCACAGGCCCGTATCCAACCGCTCGGTCACGGTGGACGCGATCATCCACCGGCCGGGTGCGCCCGCCTCGAAGGCGATGCGAACGGTCTTGCCCTCGGCCACCTGGAGCGTGTCGAACCAGTAGGGCTCCCAGCCGTCGTCGAGGGGATGGAGCATGCGAAACACATGCCCCTGGACATGGACCGGCTGAACGAAACCCGTGCCGTTGCGGATGGCGAGCACGACCGGCTGGCCGCGCCGGGCCGAGAACAGGGGGGCGGCGGCGCTGGACCCGGGCGCGCCGTTGACTTGCCAGCTCCGCGCCGGATCGGCCGGGTAGGCGACTTGGCCAGTCTCGCTGCGGGTGGCCCCGCCGGTCAGCGCCATGTCGCGGCGCAGGGCGTTCTGAAGTGCAATCTGCAGCGGCAGCAGCCGGTTCGGGGGCAGCGCGGCTGGCACAGGGCGGCTGACCGGGGCCGCGCCGTCGGCGACGAGTTCCACCAGCACCACACCGCCCCCCACCAGGGCCGAGATGCGCCCGACCGCGCCCGGCTCGGCCGGCACGTCGAGGAGCAGATCGTAGCGCGTGCCCGGCGCCGTCGGCAGCGTGGAGCGGAGGGGCTCGAAGGTGTCCGTCGGCTGCCCGTCCACGGCCGCCACGAAGGTCTTCAGCCCCTCGAAGCGGATCCGCATCAGGCGGGCGTTGCAACCATTGGCGAGCCTGAGCCGAATGCGGGACCCTGGCGGGAGGGCGATGCGCTTCGGCGCCTCGGCGCCCGCGACCGTGATCCGGTTGCCGAGGCGACCTCCCGTCGCGGCTTCCTGGGGCTGCCCGAAGGGCGCGAGCGCCCCGGAGGGCTGGACGAGCCAGTCCCGTATGACCAGCGCGAATTCCGCATCGACGGCCGGCGGTTCGCGCTCCTCTACGACCAGCAGACCGCCGAGGCCCCGCCCGGCCGGCTCGCTCGAGCCGCCGATCACGAGCGGCCGGATCAGGTAGGTACCGGGATCAGGCGGCGTGAAACGGTATTCGGTGCTCTCGCCCGGGGGAACCGGAACGCCGCCGAGCCCGGCCGCCCCTTTCGGCCCGGGCGCGGCCCGCACCCCGTGCCAATGGAGGGCGAGCGGCTTCGGCGTGCGGTTGCGCAACAGCGCCCGAACCTCTTCGCCGTGGCGGATTCGGATCACGGGTTCGACCGCTTCCCCGCCGAACCGCCACGTCTCGGCCGGCTCGCCGCCCGCGACCAACGTCGAGGGCAGGGGGGCTGCGTCAAGGATGTGGACTCCATCCGGGGCGGTCGCGAGGGCGCGCCGACCGGCCGGCAGGGAGGTGAGCGTCACGGCGAGGCCGGCAAGGAGGCCGCGCCGGTCGAGGCGGGTGGTCATCGGCACCCTCTATCCTGCTGTCGCCGATCGGGCGAGAGCGGCCTTCGCAGACTTGCCGGGCCGGGCCGAACGTGAGAAGAGCCGGCTACCGCGGCGCGGCGCCAGGCGGGCGTGGCGGAACTGGTAGACGCGCGGGATTTAGGTTCCCGTGACGAGAGTCGTGGGGGTTCGAGCCCCTCCGCCCGCACCACTCCGCCATCGCTTATCTGCTCCGCGTTGCTGCGGCCCAGTCTCTTGGGCCCGTTCCAAGCGATCCGTGCGACGAGGCAAGACAATGCAGGTCACCGAGACGAGGTCGGAAGGATTGAGGCGCGAATACCGCGTGACCCTCCCGGCGAGCGAGCTCGAACAGAGACTGTCGAGCGAACTCGCGGGCCTCAAGGATCGCGTGAAGATCAACGGCTTCCGGCCCGGCAAGGTGCCGATGGCCCATCTGCGCAAGCTGTACGGCCGGTCGGTGATGGCCGAGGTCGTCCAGAACGCCGTCAACGAGGCCAACCGCAAGATCATCGAGGACAACAGCCTCCGGCTCGCGCTCGAGCCGAAGATCGACATGGCGGGCAATCGCGAGGATGTCGAGAAGGCGCTGGAAGCCAAGGGCGACCTCGACTTCACGGTGGCCCTCGAGGTGCTGCCGCAATTTGAACTCGCCGACCTGTCGGGCGTCACCGTCAAGAAGCAGGTGGCCGAAGTGTCCGACGAGGACCTCGCCACCGCGATCGACCGCATGGCGCAGCAGAACCGGACCTTCTCGCCCAAGGACGGCCCCGCCGCCGAAGGCGACCGCGTCACGGTCGATTTCGTCGGCACCATGGGCGGCGAGCCGTTCAAGGGTGGCTCCGCCGAGGGCATCGAGGTGGAGATCGGCGCCGGCTCCTTCATCCCCGGATTCGAAGAGCAGCTCGTCGGCGCGGCGGCTGGCGACGAGCGCACCGTGACGGTGACGTTCCCGGAGAATTACGGGGTGGCGGACCTGGCCGGCAAGCCGGCGGAGTTCCAGGTGACCGTGAAGGCCGTCCAAGGCCCAGGCGAGACGGTGGTTGACGACGAGCTCGCCAAGGGCTTCGGCATGGAAAGCCTGGACAAGCTCCGCGACGCGGTCAGGGCGGCCATCAGCCGTGACTATGACGCGCAGTCCCGGCGCAAGCTCAAGAAGGAGCTGCTGGACCAGCTCGACACCCGCTACACCTTCGAACTCCCCGACGGGCTGATCGAGCAGGAATTCCAGGCTGTCTGGAGTCAGGTCGAGGCGGACCTCAAGAACGGCGGCCGCAGCTTCGCCGACGAGGGCACGACCGAAGAGGCCGCCCGTGCGGAATACCGCCGCATCGCCGAGCGCCGCGTTCGGCTCGGCCTCGTCCTTGCGCAGGTGGGGGAGAAGGCCGATATCAAGGTCACGGACGAGGAGGTCGACCGCGCCCTTGTGGAGCGCGTCCGGCAGTTCCCCGGCCAGGAGAGGCAGGTCTGGGAATATTACCAGAAGAACCCCGGCGCCAAGGCCGAGCTGCGGGCGCCGATCTTCGAGGAGAAGACGGTCGACCACATCCTCGGGCAGGTGACCGTGGTCGAGGAGCCGACCTCGCGCGAGCAGCTGTTCCGCGACGAGGACGAGCCGGCGAGCACGGACGCGCAGGCGTCCGCCGCGGCCGGCCCCTCCTGACAAGAACGTGCGGGCGTCGGGCGCGCACGGACGGGGCTGAGGTCGGACACGCCGTCCTCCCGTCCGGGACGAGATGAGGGCAATGAGAGATCCAGTCGCAATCTTCAACAATATGCTCGTCCCCATGGTGGTCGAGCAGTCCAACCGCGGCGAGCGCGCCTTCGACATCTACTCGCGCCTGCTGCGCGAGCGGATCATCTTCCTGACGGGCCCCGTCGAGGATTATTCAGCCTCGCTGATCGTCGCGCAGCTCCTGTTCCTTGAGGCCGAGAACCCGAAGAAGGAGATCTCCTTCTACATCAACTCCCCGGGCGGGGTGGTGACCTCGGGTCTCTCGATCTACGACACCATGCAGTTCATCCGCTGCCCGGTGGCGACGCTCTGCGTTGGCCAGGCCGCTTCGATGGGCTCGCTGCTGCTCTGCGCCGGTGAGCCGGGTCACCGCTTCGCCCTGTCCAATGCCCGCATCATGGTTCACCAGCCCTCGGGCGGGTTTCAGGGCCAGGCGACGGACATCCTGATCCATGCCCGCGAGATCGAGGCGCTGAAGAAGCGCCTGAACGAGATCTACGTGAAGCATACGGGGCGCGACTACGACACGATTCACCAGGCGCTCGAGCGCGACAACTTCATGACCGCGGATGCGGCCAGGGAGTTCGGCATCGTCGATCAGGTCCTGATCAAGCGGCCGGAAGCCGGGGCCGCAGCCTGAGCGGCGCCCTTTTCGAGGCGGCGCGCGGCGAAGTGACCGTGGCGGCCGCCTATTGATCCGCGCAGCCGCGCGTGATTGCATCGGCCGAGGCTCGGCCGGGCGAACGGCGTGGGGGGCGGAGACGACCCGGCCAGGTGACCTTTCCTTAGGTCGCGGCCGGTTACCCTGGAACGTGATTCGCGGGTCGGTGCACGGCTCTCGGTCCGACTGGAGAGCTTGATGAGCAAGGGCAGCGGCAACGATTCCAAGAGCACGCTCTACTGCTCGTTCTGCGGCAAGAGCCAGCACGAGGTCCGCAAGCTGATCGCGGGGCCGACGGTGTTCATCTGCGATGAATGCGTCGAGCTGTGCATGGACATCATCCGCGAGGAATCCAAGTCCTCGCTGGTCAAGTCGCGCGACGGGGTGCCGACTCCGAAGGAGATCCGGCGCGTCCTCGACGACTACGTCATCGGCCAGGACCACGCCAAGAAGGTGCTCTCTGTCGCGGTGCACAACCACTACAAGCGGCTGGCGCACGCGACGAAGCACAACGACGTCGAGCTGGCGAAGTCGAACATCATGCTGATCGGCCCCACGGGGTCGGGCAAGACGCTGCTCGCGCAGACGCTCGCCCGCATCCTCGATGTGCCGTTCACGATGGCCGACGCGACGACTCTGACGGAGGCCGGTTACGTCGGCGAGGATGTCGAGAACATCATCCTGAAGCTGCTGCAGGCCTCCGACTACAACGTCGAGCGGGCGCAGCGCGGCATCGTCTATATCGACGAGATCGACAAGATTTCCCGCAAGTCGGACAACCCGTCCATCACCCGCGACGTCTCGGGCGAGGGCGTGCAGCAGGCGCTGCTCAAGATCATGGAGGGCACGGTCGCGTCCGTGCCGCCGCAGGGCGGCCGCAAGCACCCGCAGCAGGAATTCCTGCAGGTGGACACGACCAACATCCTGTTCATCTGCGGCGGCGCCTTTGCGGGGCTGGAGCGGATCATCTCCCAACGCGGCAAGGGCACCTCGATCGGCTTCGGGGCCTCCGTCTCCGCGCCGGACGACCGGCGCACCGGCGAGGTGTTCCGGGAGGTCGAGCCCGAGGACCTGCTGAAATTCGGCCTGATCCCCGAATTTGTCGGCCGCCTGCCGGTGCTGGCAACTCTCGAGGACCTGGATGAGGTCGCCCTGAAGCGCATCCTCCAGGAGCCCAAGAACGCGCTGGTGAAGCAGTATCAGCGGCTGTTCGAGATGGAGGACGTCCATCTGACGTTCCAGGACGAGGCCCTGTCGGTGGTGGCCAGGAAGGCGATCGAGCGCAAGACGGGGGCCCGCGGGCTCCGGTCGATCCTCGAAGGCATCCTGCTGGACACCATGTACGACCTCCCGGGGCTCGATTCGGTCGAGCAGGTCGTGATCGGTCCCGAGGTGGTGGAGGGCAAGACGCGTCCGCTCTTCATCCATGGCGATCGCGGGCAGGAGCCCGCGAAGGAATCCGCCTGAGAGCGGGACGAAACTCGGGGGGCCGCGTGCCGCGAGGCTCCCTCCGCGAGCGCGCCTTCAGCTGCGCGAGCCTGCCGCGGGCCCGCGTGGCCCGGGGCGTCGGCCTGTTGCCGTCAACGGCCGCCGGGTGCGACCGATCGTTGCTTGAAAGCTGCGTCCGCCTTCGCCACCTTCCGTTCTGCGCGACGCGCGTATGCTCCTGTTTGAGGTGCGTCAGCCGCGTGCCGGGCGCAACCGACCGCCGGTCCATTTACCGCCGGTCGGCGTGAGCGCTTCGGCTGTCCGTCCACGCGCCCGCTCGAATGAGGGGCGGCGGGGGCGTGGTCACGAGGATCCATCTTGATGTCAGACCCGAAGATCCGTCAGCCGGTCGAACCCGGTACGGTCGGCACCTACGCGGTGCTGCCGCTCCGGGACATCGTCGTGTTCCCGCACATGATCGTGCCGCTCTTCGTCGGGCGCGAGAAGTCGATCAAGGCGCTGGAAGAGGTCGTCAAGCGCGACACTCACATCCTGCTGGCCACCCAGCAGAACGCGACGGATGACGACCCGGCGACCGACACCATCTACAATGTCGGCACGCTCGCCTCCGTGCTGCAACTGCTCAAGCTGCCCGACGGCACCGTGAAGGTGCTGGTCGAAGGCGCGAGCCGCGCCAAGGTGCGCCGCTATACCCGGACCGAGGATTTCTACGAGGCGGAAGCCGAGGCGCTGGCCGATGGCGTGAGCGATCAGGTCGAGTCGGAGGCCCTCGCACGCTCGGTCGTGTCCGAGTTCGAGAACTATGTGAAGCTCAACAAGAAGGTCTCGCCCGAGGTGGTCGCGGCCGTCACCCAGATCGAGGACGCCTCGAAGCTGGCGGACCAGATCGCCTCGCATCTGGCGGTCAAGATCTCGGACAAGCAGGAGGTGCTGGCCACCCCGACGGTCGCGCAGCGGCTGGAGAAGGTGCTCGGCCTCATGGAGAGCGAGATCTCCGTGCTCCAGGTGGAGAAGCGCATCCGGACCCGCGTCAAGCGGCAGATGGAGAAGACCCAGCGCGAGTACTACCTGAACGAGCAGATGAAGGCGATCCAGAAGGAGCTCGGCGACGGCGAGGACGGCAAAGACGAGCTGGCCGAGCTCGAGGAGCGGATCGAGAAGACCAAGCTGTCCAAGGAGGCCCGCGACAAGGCACGCGGCGAGCTGAAGAAGCTGCGCCAGATGTCGCCCATGTCCGCGGAAGCCACCGTGGTCCGCAACTATCTCGACTGGCTGCTTGGCATCCCGTGGGGCAAGCGCTCCAAGATCAAGAAGGATCTGCTCGGGGCCCAGGTCATGCTCGACCATGACCATTTCGGCCTGGAGAAGGTCAAGGAGCGCATCGTCGAGTACCTGGCCGTGCAGCAGCGCGCCAACAAGCTGACCGGGCCCATCCTGTGCCTGGTCGGTCCTCCCGGCGTGGGCAAGACCTCGCTCGGCAAGTCGATCGCCAAGTCGACCGGCCGCGAGTTCGTGCGCATGTCGCTCGGCGGGGTGCGTGACGAGGCCGAGATCCGCGGCCACCGGAGGACCTATATCGGCTCGCTGCCCGGCAAGGTCATCCAGTCCATGCGGAAGGCCAAGACGTCCAACCCGCTCATCCTGCTCGACGAGATCGACAAGATGGGCATGGACTTCCGCGGCGACCCGTCCTCGGCTCTGCTGGAGGTGCTCGATCCCGAGCAGAACCACACCTTCAGCGATCACTACCTGGAGGTCGATTACGACCTGTCGGACGTGATGTTCGTGACGACGGCGAACACGCTGAACATCCCGCCGGCCCTGTTGGACCGGATGGAGGTGATCCGCATCGCCGGCTACACGGAGGAGGAGAAGGCCGAGATTGCGCGCCGTCACCTGATCCCGAACGCGCTGAAGAAGCACGGGCTCGGCGACAAGGAATGGGCGATCGACGACGGCGGTCTGCTGGAGCTGATCCGGCGCTACACGCGCGAGGCCGGCGTCCGGAACCTCGAGCGCGAGCTGTCGAACCTGATCCGCAAGGCCGTGAAGGAGATCATCCTCACCGAGGTCAAGGCGGTGGAGATCACGGCCGCGAATCTCGGCGAGTATCTCGGCGTGGCGAAGTTCCGCTACGGCGAGATCGAGGCCGAAGATCAGGTCGGCGTGGTCACGGGTCTCGCCTGGACGGAGGTCGGCGGCGAGTTGCTGACCATCGAGAGCGTCATGATGCCCGGCAAGGGCAAGATGACGGTCACCGGCAACCTGAAGGACGTGATGAAGGAATCGATCTCGGCGGCGGCGTCCTACGTCCGCTCGCGCGCGCTCGATTTCGGCATCGAGCCGCCCCGGTTCGAGCGCCGCGACATCCACGTCCACGTGCCCGAGGGGGCAACCCCGAAGGACGGGCCCTCGGCCGGCATCGCCATGGCGACGTCGATCGTGTCGGTCTTCACGGGCGTGCCGGTGCGGCGTGACATCGCCATGACGGGCGAGGTGACGCTGCGCGGCCGGGTGCTGCCGATCGGCGGGTTGAAGGAGAAGCTCCTGGCGGCGCTTCGGGGTGGCATCAAGAAGGTGCTGATTCCGGAGGAGAACGCGAAGGATCTCGCCGACATCCCGGACAGCGTGAAGAACGGCCTCGAGATCGTCCCCGTCTCGCGCATGGACCAGGTGCTCGAACACGCGCTCCTGGGCAAGCTCGAGCCGATCGAGTGGGAAGAGCCCGTGCCGGCTGTCGCGTCGCCTGCGGCCGAGGAAGATCCGGCGGCCCACGTCGCCCATTGACCGGTCGCAGACCGGATCGAGACCAGGCCTCCGGCTCGCGCCGGGGGCCTTTTTTGTGCCCGTCGCGGCGGTATTCCGGGGCCCATCGAGCCGTGCTAAGCGAGGAAGCTCGGGCGGTTAGCTCAGTTGGTAGAGCATCTCGTTTACACCGAGAGGGTCGGCGGTTCGAGCCCGTCACCGCCCACCAGTCAGAGCCTGTTGGTTGACTTCGGGGCAGGTCGAGCCCATATCGGCCCTACGGCGTTAGCGCCCGCTCGGCGGGCCGCGTGAGAGAGGCTGCGTGACGGTTACCGCGTAACGAGCGGCGGCCCGGCCTCCATCTTCATTCGCTCCTCACACAGACGCGCCCCATCACGCGGGTGCCTCTCCGAGACAGCGCCCCGGCGGATTCCGCCCGCGGCGCCGGCTGAAAGACCTTATCCACGTGTCCACATTCGACCAGTTCGGCCTCGCCGCGCCTATCTTGAAGGCGCTTGTCGAGGAAGGCTACACCACGCCTACCCCCATCCAGCAGCAGGCCATCCCGGACGTGATGGCCGGCCGCGATCTGCAGGGAATCGCCCAGACCGGCACCGGCAAGACGGCGGCGTTCGCGCTGCCCATCCTGCACCGCCTTGCGGCAGAGCCGGGGCGGGCCGAGCCGCGCGGCTGCCGGGTTCTCGTTCTCAGCCCCACCCGCGAGCTCGCGAGCCAGATCGCGGACAGCTTCAAGGCCTACGGCCGCCATCTCCGGCTCTCGACCACGGTGGTGTTCGGCGGCGTCCCGATCGGCCGCCAGCAGCGTGCGCTGGCCGGCGGCGTCGACGTTCTGGTCGCCACCCCGGGGCGCCTGCTCGACCTCGTCGATCAGCGCAGCCTGACCCTGCGGGGGGTGGAGATCCTGGTGCTCGACGAAGCCGATCAGATGCTTGATCTCGGCTTCATTCACGCCCTGCGGCGGGTCGTGACCCTGGTGCCGAAGAAGCGCCAGACGCTGTTCTTCTCGGCCACCATGCCGAAGACCATCGAGCAGCTCTCGGCGCAGTTCATCACCGATCCGGTCAAGGTCGCGGTGGCGCCGATTGCCACCACCGCCGAGCGCGTCGATCAGAGCGTGATGTTCGTCTCGACGTCGGACAAGGCGGCCCTGCTGCGGACCGTGCTGAACGACGAGACCGTCGACCGGGTGCTCGTGTTCACGCGCACCAAGCACGGCGCCGATCGGGTGGTCACCCAGCTCGGCCGCAGCGGCCTCGCGGCTGCCGCCATCCACGGCAACAAGAGCCAGGGCCAGCGTGAGCGCGCCCTCGCCGAGTTCAAGGCCGGGCGCTGTCGCGTCCTGGTCGCGACCGACATCGCGGCCCGCGGCATCGACGTCGACGGCGTGTCGCACGTCATCAACTTCGATCTGCCCAACGTGCCGGAAAGCTACGTGCACCGGATCGGCCGCACGGCGCGGGCCGGGGCCGCCGGACAGGCGATCTCCTTCTGCAACAGCGAGGAGCGGGCCTATCTGCGGGACATCGAAAGGCTGACGCGCCTCAAGATCGCGATCGCGCCGCTGCCGTCCGGCTTCGCGGCCGCGAAGGCTGAGATGCCCCGGATCGAGGAGCCGGCGCGGGCTCCGGCGCCGCATGCGCGCGGTGGCCATGGACGCGGCGGCGGACGGCCCTCGTCCGGCCAGCCCGCCCGCGGCCCGGCGCGCCCGGATGGCTGGACCCCGAGCATCCACGGCGAGGCCCAAGCGCCCCG
>NZ_JAQGKF010000003.1 GCF_028290205.1 Enterovirga sp.
TCGACTGGGAACGTCCGTTCGACACCGTGTGCGACGACAGCCGGCCGCCGTTCACGCGCTGGTTCGTCGGCGGCCGGACCAACCTCTGCCACAACGCCGTCGACCGCCACCTGGCGGCACGCGCCGACCAGAACGCGCTGATCTTCGTCTCGAGCGAGACCGACGCGGAGAGGGTCTACAGCTTCCGCGAGCTGCACGCCGAGGTGCAACGCATGGCGGCGGTGCTGCAGGAACTCGGCGTGGCGCCGGGCGACCGCGTGCTCATCTACATGCCGATGGTCCCCGAGGCGGTGTTCGCGATGCTCGCCTGCGTGCGCATCGGGGCGATCCATTCGGTGGTGTTCGGCGGCTTCGCGAGCGTGAGCCTGGCCAGCCGCATCGACGATGCGCAGCCGGCCGTCATCGTCAGCGCCGACGCGGGCAGCCGGGCCGGCAAGGTGGTGGCCTACAAGCCGCTGCTCGACGAGGCGATCTCGCTGTCGCGCCACAAGCCGCAAGCCTGCCTGGTTCTGCAGCGCCCGCAGCTCGCGGCGGCCCTCGTGCCGGGCCGGGACCGCGACTGGCGGGAGGCGGTGGCCGAGGCGCGCGGCCGGGGCGTTTCGGCCGCATGCGTGCCGGTCGCTGCGACCGACCCGCTCTACATCCTCTACACCTCCGGCACGACCGGGCGGCCCAAGGGCGTGGTGCGGGACACGGGCGGCCACATGGTGGCGCTGAGCTGGTCCTTGCCGAACCTCTACGGGATCAAGCCGGGCGAGGTGTTTTGGACGGCCTCCGACATCGGCTGGGTGGTCGGGCATTCCTACATCACCTACGCGCCGCTCCTCTGCGGGGCGACCAGCGTGCTGTACGAGGGCAAGCCGGTCGGCACCCCCGATGCCGGCGCTTTCTGGCGCGTCTGCGAGCAGCACGGCGTGGTGACGCTGTTCACCGCTCCGACCGCGCTCAGGGCGATCCGCAAGGAGGATCCCGAGGGCGCGCTGGTGCGCAGCCGCGACCTGTCGGCGTTCCGGGCGCTGTTTCTGGCCGGCGAGCGGGCCGATCCCGACACCGTCGCCTGGGCCGAGCGGGTCTTCGGCGTGCCCGTCATCGACCATTGGTGGCAGACCGAGACGGGGTGGCCGATCGCCGGCAACCCGCTCGGGCTGGGGCAGCTTCCGGTGAAGCACGGCTCCCCGACCGTGCCGATGCCGGGCTACCGGCTCGACACGCTGGACGAGGCCGGCAGGCCGCTGGCTCCGGGCGTCATGGGCACCCTGGCCCTGAAACTGCCCCTGCCGCCGGGCTGCCTGCCGACGCTGTGGCACGACGACCAGCGCTTCCGGGACAGCTACCTGACCGCCTTCCCGGGCTATTACACGACCTCCGACGCCGGCTACCTGGATGCAGACGGCTATGTCTACGTCATGGGCCGCACCGACGACGTCATCAACGTGGCCGGCCACCGGCTCTCGACCGGCGCGATGGAGGAGGTGCTCGCCTCCCATCCGGCGGTGGCCGAATGCGCCGTGATCGGCATCCGGGATGCGCTGAAGGGCGAGGTGCCGGCCGGGTTCGTTGTGCTCAAGGCGGGACGGGACGGCGATGCGAGGGCCGTGGAGCAGGACCTCGTGGGCTATGTTCGCGACCGGATCGGCCCCGTGGCCGCGTTCAAGCTCGCCTTCGCGGTCGGGCGGTTGCCGAAGACGCGTTCCGGCAAGATCCTGCGCGGCACCATGAAGAAGATCGCCGACGGCGACGCATGGACCATGCCGGCGACCGTGGACGACCCCGCGATCTTCGACGAGATCGGCGCCGCCCTGAAGGCCCGGGGCCTGCCCGGCTGACCGGCGGATCTGCGCCGGCCCGGCCCTCTCAATAGGTGGCGCGGCCGCCGGAGATGTCGAAGGCCGCACCGGTCGTGAAGGAGTTCTCGGCCGAGCAGAGCCAGGCCACCATGGCGGCCACCTCGCGCGTTTCGACGAAGCGGCCGCGCGGGATCTTGGACAGCATGAACTCCACATGCTCCGGCGTCATCTGGTCGAAGATGCGGGTGCGGGCGGCCGCGGGCGTCACGGTGTTCACGGCGATGTCGTGGCCCGCCAGCTCCTTGCCGAGCGATTTCGTGAGCGAGATCACGGCCGCCTTGGAGGCCGAATAGGCCGCCGCGTTGGCATTGCCCTCCTTGCCGGCCACCGACGCGATGGTGACGATGCGGCCGTAGCCCTGCGCGATCATGGATGGAATCACCGCCCGGCAGCAATGAAAGGTGCCGTCCACATTGATGCGGAAGATGCGGTTCCAGTCCGCGAGCGGATAGGTCCAGGTGGATGTGTTCGGGCCCGCGATCCCGGCCGAGGTGACCAGGATGTCGATCGGCCCATGCGCGGCTTCGGTCGCGCGTGCGGCCGCCATCGCGGCCTCGGCGTCGGTGACGTCCACCTCGCGGGCCGACACGCCGGCCCCGACCGAGGCCGCCGTCTCGCCGGCGAGCTCGCCGTCCAGGTCCCAGATCTCGACTGTGGCGCCGCTCGCGGCGAAGCGCTCCACAATGGCCCGTCCGATGCCCTGCGCGCCGCCCGTCACCACGGCCACGTGACCGTTCAGGTCGATCTGGTTCATGTGTCTCCTCCCAGTCTTTGACCGGAGCCTAGCCGGGCCGCGGCGGGCAGACGAGCGAAAGATCGTGTGGTGTCCGCTGCGGGGTTGAACGTGCTCTGCCCGTCGCCTACCGGGTCCCGCACGCCACGCCCCGCACAGGAACTTCCCGCCATGCCGGTCCGCATCGGGCTTGCCGCCATTCTGGCCCTTCTCGTCTCACCGGCCGAGGCCGCGACGCTGGATGGCCGCTCGCTCGGCCTGATCTGGGCCGTGCCGTTTGCCGGCATCCTCCTGTCGATCGCCATCCTGCCGCAGCTCGCCCCGCACCACTGGGAGCGCTGGATGGGGCCGATCGCGGCCGTCTGGGCGCTCGCGACGCTGCTGCCGCTGGCGCTGGTTCAGGGGCTCGGCCCGGCTGCCGATGCGGCCCTGCACGTGGTGCTGCTCGAATACATGCCGTTCCTGCTGCTGCTGTTTGCGCTCTACACCATCGCGGGCGGCATCGTGCTCCAGGGCAATCTGCGCGGCACGCCGGCGCTGAACACCGGCTTCCTGCTGGCCGGAACGCTGCTTGCGAGCCTGGTCGGCACCACCGGCGCCTCCATGGTGCTGATCCGCCCGCTGATCCGCGCCAATGACGACCGCCGGCACACGGTGCATGTGGTCGTGTTCTTCATCTTCCTGGTCTCGAATATCGGTGGCGCGCTGACCCCGCTCGGCGATCCGCCGCTGTTCCTCGGCTTCCTGCGCGGCGTCGACTTCTTCTGGACCACCACCGCCCTCGCGGCCGAAACCGCGTTCACGGCCGGCATCCTGCTCGTCGTGTTCTTTGCGCTCGACACCTGGCTCGACCGCCGCGACGTGACCCGGCCGAAGCGGCGCGACCCGACCTCCGACGTGCCGCTCCGGTTGCGGGGCGGCCTCAACCTGGTCCTGCTCGCGCTTCTGGTCTGCGCCATCGTGCTGTCGGGCGTGTGGCGGCCGGGCACCGGCCTGACGATCGGCAGCGTCCGGCTGGAGACGCAGAACCTCCTGCGCGACGGCGCGATGGTCGTGCTGGCCCTGGCCTCGCTCGTGCTCACGGAACGCCGCAACCGGCGCGACAACGGCTTCACCTGGGGCCCGATCATCGAGGTGGCGATCATCTTCGCCGGCATCTTCCTGTGCCTGATCCCGGTCGCGGCGGCGCTCGGGGCGGGCCACGAGGGCGCCTTCTCCGGGCTGCTCGGGCTCGTGTCCCGGCCGGACGGATCCCCGAACCCGGCGGCCTATTTCTGGCTCACCGGGATGCTGTCCTCGTTTCTCGACAACGCGCCCACCTACATCGTCTTCTTCGAGCTCGCGGGCGGCGATCCGGTCCGGCTGATGGGGCCGCTCGCCCACACGCTTGCGGCGATCTCCTGCGGGGCCGTGTTCATGGGCGCCAACAGCTACATCGGCAACGCGCCCAACCTCCTGGTCTATGCCATCGCCAAGGACCGGGGCGTGCCCATGCCGAGCTTTGGCGGCTATCTGCTCTGGTCGGGCGGCATTCTCCTGCCCGTGTTCGGGCTGGTGACGCTGATCTTCTTCCGCTGAGGCAGGAGGGCTGGCCGCGACGGGCCGGCCCCCTAGAGGCCGCTCTGGCTCTGGGTCGGGGCGAGCCCGCGCTGCCGCAGGAGGGCCTCGGGGGAGGGCAGGCGGCCCCGGAAGGCCGTGTAGGCGTCCTTCGGGTCGCGCAGGTCTCCGGCCGCATAGACGAAGCGGCGCAGCCGCTCGGCCACCTCGGGATCGAAGATGTCGCCCGCCTCCTCGAAGGCCGCAAACCCGTCCGCGTCCAGCACCTCGGACCACATGTAGCTGTAATAGGCGGCCGAATAGCCGTCGCCCCCGAACACGTGCTGGAAATGCGGCGTGCGGTGCCGCATCGTGATCGCCTCCGGCATGCCGATGCTCTCCAGCGTGCGGCGCTCAAAGGCCGCGACGTCGATGGTGTCGGCGGAGGGGAGCAGGTGGAACTCGAGGTCCACCAGGGCCGAGGAGACGTATTCCACCGTGGCGAAGCCCTGGTTGAATTTGCGCGAGGACAGCAGGCGCTCGACGATGTCGTCCGGGATCGGCGCCCCGGTCTGGTAGTGCCGGGCGAAGCGCGACAGGATCTCGGGCTGCTCCAGCCAATGCTCGAAGAGCTGGGACGGGAACTCGACGAAGTCGCGCGGCACGCTGGTGCCGGCAAGGGCCGGATAGGTCACATCCGACAGGAGCCCGTGCAGGGCGTGGCCGAATTCATGGAACAGCGTGCGGGCGTCGTCGAAGGAGAGCAGCGTCGGCACGTCGCCTGAGCCCTCGGCGAAGTTCATGACGTTGACCACGATCGGACGGGCCCCGCCGTCGAGCCGGCGCTGGCGCCGGAACGAGCTCATCCAGGCGCCCGAGCGCTTGGAGGGCCGGGCGAAGTAATCGCCGAGGAAGATGCCGACGAGCCCGCCGTCCGGCCCCGTCACCTCCCAGGCCCGCACGTCCGGGTGGTAGCGCGGCAGGTCCGGCCGCTCCGTGAAGCTGAGGCCGAACAGCCGCGAGGCGCAGCTGAACGCCGCCTCGATCATCCCCGACAGCGCGAAATACGGCTTCACGGCCGCCGCGTCGATGCTGAACCGCTCGTGCCGAACCTGCTCGGCATAGTGGCGCCAATCCCAGGGCGCGAGGGGTCCGGCCGCGTCCCGATCGGCCAGACGCTGCAGCGCCTCGGCTTCGCGCCGGGCGAGATCGCGCGCCGGGCCCCACACGGCGCGCAGCAGCTCCTGCGCGGCCTCCGGCGTTTTGGCCATGGTGTCGTCGAGCCGGTAATGGGCAAAGGTCGGGTAGCCGAGCAGGCGGGCGCGCTCGGCCCGCAGCTTCACGGTCTCGGCCACGACCTCGCGGTTGTCGGTGGCGCCGCCGCGCTCGCCCCGGCTGGTCCAGGCCTGGAAGGCCCGGTGGCGCAGGTCGCGGCGGGCCGCGTATTGCAGAAACGGCTCGATCGAGGAGCGCGCGAGGGTGATCACGTGGCCCGGCAGGCCACGATCCTGGGCCGCCTGCCGGGCGGCTGCCCGGAGGTCGTCCGGGAGGCCGGCGAAATCGGCCTCGCTCTCGAGCGGCAGCACGAAATCCTGCTCGTCGGCCAGCACGTTCTGGGTGAAGCGGGTGCCCAGGACGGCGAGCCGCTCGCCGATGCTGGCGAGCCGCGTCCGCACTTCGTCCGGCAGCCCGGCGCCCTGGCGGCGGAACATGCGGTGATAGCGTTCCAGCAGCCGGCGGCTCTCCGCGTCCAGGCCGAGCTCGTCGATCCGCCGCGCCAGCCCGTCGATCCGGGCAAACAGCGCGTCGTCGAGATACATCGCGCTGCCATGGCGCGACAGCACGGGCGCGATCTCGCGCTCAATGGCCCGCAGGGCGTCGTTGGTGTCGGCGCCGGTGAGGTTGAAGAAGACGTTGCAGACCCGATCCAGCGCCGCGCCCGAACGCTCGAGCCCGAGGATCGTGTTCTCGAAGCTCGGCTCGGCCGGGTTGTCCCGAACGGCCTCAATATCGGCCCGGTCGGCCGCCAGCGCGGCCGCGAAGGCGGGCAGGAAATCGGCAGCTTCGATGGCCCCGAAGGGCGGCATGCCGAAGGGCGCGGTCCAGGCGGCCAGCAGCGGGTTCGGGCGGTCGCTCTGGGGGGCGGCTGGTGGCACGGGCGTCTCACTCAAGCGGAAGAGCCCGGAGTCGCACGGCGCCGCCGCGCTCGGCAAGCGAGCCGGGGTGCGACCACGTTTCCCTTTTCGCCCCCGATCGGCTAGAGCGCCGCCTGCGCCCCGCCCTTCTCCGGACAGCCCTGACCGCATGTATCCGAAGCCGCGCCCGTCCCTGCAGCCCAACACCGCCGCCTTCGAGTCGCTGCCGCTCGTCAAGCCGACCGGCTTTCGCGAGTACGACGCGCGCTGGTGGTTCGGCCACCCCGGCTCGCCGAAGCCGCCCGAGCTGAACCTGATGGGCGTGCAGGCGCTCGGCATGGGGCTCGGCACGCTGCTCGGCCGCATGGGCGTGAAGCGCGAGATCGTGACCGGTCACGATTTCCGCAGCTATTCGTCGGCGATCAAATACGCGCTCGTCACGGGCCTGATGGCGGCCGGATGCCGGGTGCACGACATCGGCCTCGCCATGTCGCCCATGAGCTATTTCGCCCAGTTCGCACTCGACGTGCCGGCCGTCGCCATGGTCACGGCCTCGCACAACGACAACGGCTGGACGGGCGTGAAGATGGGGGCGGAACGTCCCGTCACCTTCGGGCCGGACGAGATGGGCCAACTCCGGGACCTCGTGCTGGCCGGGGATTTCGAGCTGCGCGAGGGCGGCTCCTACGTGTTCGTGCCGGATCTGCCGGCCCGCTACATGGCCGACCTCACGAACCGCCGGAAGATCGGCCGCAAGCTCAAGGTCGTGGCCGCCTGCGGCAACGGGACGGCGGGCGCCTTCGCGCCGCAGATCCTCGAGGCCCTCGGCTGCGAGGTGGTGCCGCTGGACGTCGAGCTCGACCACACCTTCCCGCGCTACAATCCCAATCCCGAGGACATGGAGATGCTCCATGCCATGGCGGTGGCGGTGAAGGAGCACGGCGCGGATGTGGGCCTGGGCTTCGATGGCGATGGCGACCGCTGCGGCGTGGTGGACGAGCGCGGCCACGAGATCTTCGCCGACAAGATTGGCGCCATGCTGGCCCGGGACCTGACGCGGGTGCACGGACCTTCGCAATTCGTGGTCGACGTCAAGTCGACCGGGCTGTTCCTGACCGATCCGGTGCTCAAGGAGCTCGGCGCGAAGACCGATTACTGGAAAACCGGCCATTCCTACATCAAGCGCCGGGTCAAGGAGCTGAACGCCCTGGCCGGGTTCGAAAAATCGGGCCACTTCTTCTTCAACGCCCCGGTCGGGCGCGGCTACGACGACGGCGTCGTGACCGCGATCGCCGTCCTCGACATGCTCGACCGCAGCCCCGGCAAGACCATGTCGGAGCTCTATGCCGAGCTGCCCATGACCTGGGGCTCGCCCACCATGGCCCCGCATTGCGAGGACGAGGTGAAGTACGGCGTGGTCGACAAGGTCGTGCGCCGCTTCCAGGAGATGAAGGAGAAGGGCGAGACCGTCGCGGGGCAGACCATCCGGGATCTCGTCACCGTCAACGGCGTCCGGGTCGTGTCCGAGGACGGCACGTGGGGGCTCGTGCGGGCCTCCTCCAACAAGCCCGAGCTGGTGGTCGTGGTGGAGAGCCCGGTCTCGGAGGCGCGGCTGCGCGAGATGTTCGCGGCCGTCGACGGCGTGCTGCGCGAAAACCCCGAGGTGGGCGCCTACAACCAGACGCTTTGAGGCGTCAGGCCGGGCAACTGCTCGGCCCGACCACGCGATCGTTGTCGCGCACCGGCCAGGGCGTATTTTCGCGCAGCCGGATGGTGCCCGTCATCACGTAGCCGAAGACCGGCGTGTAGGGCACGAGCGTCTCGACCAGGATGAACGACTTCGTGGCGTCGGTTTTGAATCCCTCCGGCACCGCGTAGGCCGAGCCGGCGGCCCGCACCTTCAGGTTCGCGGCGTCGAACTGCGCTTCGGTCTCCGTCTGTGCCCTGGCGGCGAGGTTTCTGCCGCAGCTCCATTCCACGGCCCCGGTATAGGTCGAGCCGGATTTCGTGACCCCGATGGAGGACACGACCATCTGGGGCGCCGGCGAGTCGAAGGGCCGCATGATGGCGCTCGCGGCCCCGAAGACGTTGGACATTTCCGTCGTGGTCAGCTCGCGGGTGCGAGACGACAGGTCCGCCAGGCTGCGCGACAGCAGCGTGAGCTTGCGGTCGATGTTCACCGCCAGTGTGACCTCGGACATGCCCAGGAACAGCGTCACCATGATGGGCAGGATCAGGGCGAACTCCACCGCCGCCACCCCCTCGACGGCGCGCGGCCAGGAGCGGAGGCGGGCGCCGATGCGGCGGCACCGCAGCGCGGCTCGGTCGGGACTCGTCATGGGCCGGTCCTCAGGGCGTGTAGGGTTCGGTCCGGAAGGCGGCCGTCGCCATGATGACTCTGTTGCCGTTGCTGAGCCCGCCTGCGGTCTTCAGCATCGGCACGAGCGCTGGGTATTCCAGGGCGGCTGTCACCACGGCGATCTGCTTGGCCCCGACGGTCTGGTAGCCGAACTCGCTCGCGTCGAAGCTCTTGGTGGTCCCCGTCGTCTTCACCGCCGAGGGTGGAGCCGCGCCTGAGAAGCCTGACACGCTGCGGATGTCGACCGCGACCTGGTTGCAGTCGAACAAAGCCGTGACGTTGCTGCACAGGCTCGCCTTGAAGGCGGCGGCGAGCTGGGCCGACGTCTTGTTCTGGTGGGCCGCGTCGCTCTGGAACTGCCCCGTGTAGATTTTGCGCGAGGCGTTCGCGACCGCCGTCTCCAAAACCTGGGTCGACCAGAACAGCATCGCGATCTCGAGGATCGAGAACATCAGCAGCAGGAAGGGCAAGGCCAGCATGCCGAATTCGACGGCCGTTGCGCCGCTTTCGGAACGCCGGAAGGCCCTGAACCTCGTGGGGCGCGCCTCGCAGGTGGGCCGGGACAGTGCCATGGTGTTCACCCCGCAGAGTTCGCGGCGCGCTGGCGCGCTTGCATCCCCTTCTAGTGTGCAATGTTTTCCGGAAGGTTGAGCTGACCTTCCACATGCGGCCGCATGTCGGCCGCCTCAGCGCGAGGTGGCGAACTGGTTGCGGGCGTCGGCCTGGCCGCGATTCTCGTTGAAGAAGCCGTTAGCGTCACCCAGGATCACGGAGGGCTGGCAGTTCGGCGTGCAGGAATAGGATTGCCGCTCGAGGCCGCGCTGCACGACCACCACGGCCTCGCTCGGGGCCCCGACGCTGACCGTGGACTCGGCCAGCATGTTGCCGCCGCTGTCCAGCGCGATCAGGTTGGTGGTGCCGTAGCTCTTGCCGGTCAGCACCACGATGCCGTTCTTCTGGATCGACATGTCGGCGATGGCCGGGTTGCCGACCACCACCGTCTGGGTCCGCTCGGGGAGCCGGATCACCTTGGCCCGGTCCACCGTGACCTGGATCTCGCCGCGATCGCCGATGCGGGACCTGGGAGCCGGCGCTGGAGCCGGCCGGGTCTCGTCCGCTGCGGCGGCCGCCGGCACCTGGCGCACGGCGTCACGCGCCGCGGCCGGCCCGGAGGCGACGAGGAGCGCCAGGGCGACGGCCGCCGGGGCGGCTTCGAACCAGGCTTGTTCACTCATCGGGCGTCCATCCTGTGCGGCCAGGGAGGAGCATCGGCCGATTTGGTGAAGGATCGCCTAACAGGGTTTCGGTAAACGCCTGCGTCCGCGGCCGGGATGCCCCGGGAACCGCCCAGGGCGCCAGAGCTCAGCTCGAAAAGCAGAGCATTCTCAGCAATTCGAGCGATTAAATGTTAACTAGCTCTTGGGAGATCCTGTGCCCCGCCTGTTCTGGCGGCCAATTTAACTCTGTCGAAACGCGCGCTCCTTAGTTTTGGTGTCAGTTCCGACCGAGCCTGCCTGCAGCGCCGGTTGGACGTGACCGAGATCAACCAGGACAGGAGCAGAACCATGGCCAATTTGGTGAAGCGCTTCGCTCGCGACGAATCCGGCGCGACGGCGATCGAGTACGGGATGATCGCGGCGCTGATCGCGGTGGCGATCATCGTCACTCTTCAGACGATCGGCACGAAGCTTAACGGTGCCTTCAGCACCATCTCGACCAAGCTCGGCACCTGATCCGGGCCGGCCCTGTGCCGGTCGGCGCAGAGGATCGCCGACCGACCCCAGCTGGACCGGGACAGGATCACCATCATCGACAGGAGCACCCATGGGGAAACTGGTGAAGCGGTTTGCTCGCGACGAATCCGGCGCGACGGCCATCGAGTACGGCATGATCGCGGCGCTGATTGCGGTGGCGATCATCGTCACGTTGCAGACGATCGGCACGAAGCTGAACGGCGCCTTCAGCACGATCTCGACGCAGCTCGGGACCTGACCGAGCCCCTCACCGGGGACGGACGCGCCGCGCAAGTGGCCGCGCCACCCCGTGCCTCTGCCCAGCGGCGCCCGGCCCTCGCGGCCGGGCTTTCTGCCGTGGCGGGTGGCTCGCCGCGACAGCCCAGGGAGCGGACAGGATGGCCGAACTGACTCTCCTTGTCGTGTTTCCGGCATTGATGGCCTTCGCGGCCTCAAGCGACCTGTTCACGATGACCATTCCGAACAAGCTGGCCATCGCCCTCGTGGTCGCCTTCGGGGCCACGGCGGCGCTGGCCGGCCTCAGCCTCGACCAGGTCGCGATGCATCTCGCGGCGGGCGCCCTCATCCTGACCATCTGCTTCGCCATGTTCGCCTTCGGCTGGATCGGCGGGGGCGACGCCAAACTCGCGGCCGCGAGTGCGCTCTGGCTCGGCTTCGGCGTCCTGCTGGACTACCTGTTGATCGCGGCCGTGGCGGGCGGCGTCCTCACGCTGGGGCTCCTGGCCCTGCGGCAGCATCCGCTGCCGGCCTTTGCGGCGCGCTGGGGTTGGCTCGCCCATCTGCACGACCACCGCACCGGCGTGCCCTACGGCATCGCCCTCGCGGCCGCGGCGCTCGCCGTCTACCCGCATTCCGAACTCTGGCTCGCCGCGCTGTCGCGCTGAGCTGAGCAGGCCGCGTTGCGGTGCTGCCCGTCTCGCCCACATGTTCGCGTCGAGCGCCGCGGCAGCTGCCGGTCGAATCGGCGCGTGTTGCCGCCGGAGACCAGTAAATCAATTACTTCCGAAGTAGCTAGGTCGTGAGGTCTAGTTAACCATGTTTTGACCATTGGCGGCACAAGTTGGGGGCCCAGAGCTGTTGCGTCGGGAAACCACATGACACCCGCCCGTCTCGTCGTTCTTGCCATCGCCCTCGGCGCAGCAGGCCTGGCCGCCATGCTGATGATGCAGTCGTCCGGACCCGCCGCGACCGTGGTGGTCGAGAGGGCGGCCCCGGTCAGCACCGTGGACGTCCTGGTCGCCGCCTCCGAGCTGCCCGTTGGACACACGCTGAAGCGCGGGGACCTGCGCTGGCTGCCCTGGCCGAGCGATTACGTGCCGGGAGGCTCCGTGTCGCGCCGCGACGTCGCCGGCGAGTCGGAGGAATTCGACGGCTCAATCGTCCGCCAGTCTTTTCTGGCCGGGGAGCCGATCCGGCGCGAGAAGCTCGTGAAGGCCAATTCCAACGCCTTCATGTCCGCCATCCTGCCGTCCGGCATGCGGGCCGTTGCGATCTCCATCGACACGCGAGGCGCCACCTCCGCCGGCGGCTTCGTCCTGCCCAACGACCGGGTCGACGTGCTGCGCACCTACCGGGACGACGAGGCCTCGAAGACGGGCGGCATCGACGTGCAGATGTCGGAAACGATCCTGCCCAACATCCGCGTGCTCGCCATTGGCCAGAACGTCCAGGAGCGGAACGGCGAGAAGGTCGTGACCGGCGAGACCGCCACGCTCGAGGTCACGCCGGCCCAGGCCGAGACCCTGGCTCTGTCGCAGAAGACTGGGCAGCTCTCGCTCGCCCTTCGCAGCCTCGCCGACGCGGGCCAGACGGAGGCGGTCCGGGAGGACAAGTCCGACAGTGGCGTCACCGTGGTCCGTTATGGCGTGGCGCGCCAGAGCGCCCGCCGGTGACCCGCTCGCTAGACCGAAAGTGCACCCCATGACGATGACACGGTCTCGTTCGGCGCTGGCCCGCCGCGTCCTGCTCGGCATCCCGCTTGCGGCCGCGATGGCGCCCCTCGCCGCCCGTGCGGCCGAGCCGGTCCGGGCTTACGCCCCGCAGAGCTACGGCGCCCAGGCCGGCGCCGCCGCACCGGCCGAGACCGGGAGTTCGCGCCGGCTCGACCTCTCCATCGGCCGGTCCGTGATCATCGACCTGCCCCGGGACGCCAAGGAGGTGTTCGTCGCCAATCCGGCGGTCGCGAACGCGGTGGTGCGGTCGACCCGCAAGATCTTCCTGATCGGTGTGGCGAACGGCGCCACCTCGGTCTTCGTGATGGATTCGGACGGGCGCCAGATCGCCACGCTCGAGGTCAATGTCGGGCGCGATCTCAACGTGCTGCGCCAGACGCTCAGGACGGCGATCCCGACCGGCC
>NZ_JAQGKF010000011.1 GCF_028290205.1 Enterovirga sp.
CTTGGACGGGTCCAGGATCTTCTCGACAAAGAACAGCATCATCATCAGGCAGGCGGCCGGCGCGGAGAAGTAGTACCAGGCCGGTGAGATATCGAGCGCGCCCGTCGTGTTGGGCAGGACGTCGATCGTCAGTTTCAGGCTGAAGATGAACAGGGTGACGATGAAGAGCAGGTTCAGCAGCTCGACCACCCAGAAATAGGCGGTCCTGAACCGGGCCGGGACGAGCCCGACCAGGATGTCGACCGCGATGTGGAGCTGCTGCCGGTACAGGATCGCCGCACCGATGAAGGTGATCCAGATGAACAGCATGTTCGAGACCTGCTCGATCCAGGCGATCGGCTGGTTCAGCACGTAGCGCCACCAGACCGCCGCGAGCGTGATCAGCACGATCGCGGCCATGGCGGCCCCGATCACGGCCTTGCCGGCGTCGCTCACGAATTCGCAGAGCCGCAGGAAGGGCCGGATCATGGGGCTCACCGCAACGCCTTCTCCCTGGACGGGAGAAGGGGCTGCCACGGGGGTCATCAGGAGACCTGCGCGAAGCGCTCGACCCACTTCCTGCCGGCCGGAAACTCGTCGACGAGTTTCTTGACGGAGGCCGCGAAGGCAGCCTTGTCGACCTCGGTCACGACGATCTTCTTGGCCTTGATCTTCTCCATGATCTGCTTGTCGTCGGCCTCGACCTTGGGCCGCATCTCGGCCTCGCTGTCGCGGGCGGCCTGATCCACGGCCTGGCGCAGCTCGGGGGAGAGCTTCTGGTAGACGGCCTCGGACATGAGCAGGCAGTTGTCCTGCATCATGTGCTCGGTCAGGGACAGGTGCGTGTTGGCATCGAAGATGCCCGAGTTCCAGGTGAGCGCGATCGGGTTTTCCTGGCCATCGATGATGTTCGACTTGAGGGCCTGGAACACCTCGGGGAACGGCAGCGGCGTCGGGGAGGCGCCGAACATCTCGAAGGTGCGCCGCCAGAGCGCGGTTTCCGGGACCCGGATCTTCAGCCCCTTCATCTCGGCCGGCGTCTTGACGACCTTGTTGCAGGAGAGCTGCCGCGGCATCCGGGGGATGGCCGCGATCGGCCGCAGCTTGGCGACGGAGCCCACGTCCTTGATGTATTCGTCCCGCACCGCGTCCCAGACCCGGTCCTTATGCGGCACGTCCTTGAACAGGTAGGGATGGGTCCAGACCTCGGCCGGGCGGTACCAGCCGGCCAGGATGCCCTGCCCGGGGGTCGCCATGTGCACGGCGCCCTGGAGCATCGCCTCGATATGCTCCCGCTCGCCACCCAGCGCGCCGCCATGGTGATTGGTCAGCGTAATCTGACCCTTGGAGATCTCGCCGACGCGCTTGGCGAAGAAGTCGATGGATTGCGCAATGAAATCCGAGGGCGCCACCGCGGTGGCCCCGATCCAGCTCACCTTCTGCGCCCGCACCAGCGACGGCATCGCGACGAGTGCCCCCGCGCCCGCGAGGGCCCCGAGCGCGTAGCGGCGGCTCGGCCCACCATGACCCTTGGTCGTCATCATCCCCTCCGTTGTGGCGTTCTTATTCCCGACACCGGCCCGCTTAGGCGGGCTCTCATGTTGTGGTGCAGTGAGTTCAGGCGGTCGTGTTGGGCCGTGAGAACGCGGCTTCCATCTCGCGGCGCGTCCGCACGGCGAGGTCGGTCGCGTCGAACTCGACATCATCCCAGAGCAGGCGTTGCCCTTCGGGGATGTCGCGCTTCAGCTTGACGTCGTGCGACAGGCCGAGCGGCAGGTAGCCCTTTTCGAGCGAAGCTGCGGCCGGGGTCTGCTTGCCCCAGACACAGAAGCCGCCCTCCCCGTCCAGCATCTCGCCGGCCTTGAGGGCGCGCTTGGCGGTCGCGACAACGTCGGAATTGAAGCAGATCGGCGCGCCGGTCGCCTCGCGCCGCAAGGCGGCGGACGCGACCGAGATGCCGAGTTCCAGGCCGATCATGTGAATGGGCCGGTACAGCGCGGCGTATTGCCCGGTCTTGTCGGGCAGCATCGAATATTCGACGAAGCAGCGGCGCGAGTAGTCGTTGTCCTGCGTCGCCTCGAACACGACATAGGTGCCCATGACGAGGTTGTGGGGCACGTCCGTGCCGTCGCGGTAGACGGACGACGTCACCTCGGTGACGCCGGCCTTCTCCAGGACGCCGCCGGCGCTTTTCGGCTTGCAGATCTCCGCCACCTCGAACCGGGTCGCCGGCGGAAAGGACAGCCCTTCCGTCTGGGAATGGAGCCCCGTGGCGTTGCAGATCGCGGTCATCTCGATGCCGGATTTCGTGCCGTCCACGAAGGAGTTGAACATCTTCGGGTTGATCGAGCCGCGATCCTCGTCCCGGAACTTCATGTACCGGTCGAGGATGCTCCACACCGTGTCCGGCGTGGAGGCGTGGTAGGTCGGGTGGTAGCGCGTGCCCTTGCCGGCGGACACGATGCGGAAGCCCGCCGCCTTGGCCCAGTCGACATGCTCGCAGACGAGCGCCGGCTGGTCGCCCCAGGCCAGCGAATACACGACGCCGGCGGCCTCGGCCTTCCGGGCGAGGATCGGGCCGGCCAGCGCATCGGCCTCGACGTTCACCATCACGACGTGCTTGCCGTTGTTGATCGCCGCCATGCAGAGGCGGATCCCGGTCTTCGGGTCGCCGGTTGCCTCCACGATCACCTCGATGGCCGGATGCCGGATCATCGCCTCGGTGTCGTTGGTCAGGAACGTGCTGCCGTTCTTCAGGGCGTCGTCGAGGGAGGTGGCCGCCGATTGCTCGTCCGGCCAGGAGGCCATCTTCAGCTGCGACTTGGCTCGTGCGACGTTGAGATCGGCGACCGCGACCACATGCATCCCGGCCGTGGTGCGGGCCTGCGCCAGGAACATCGTGCCGAACTTCCCGGCGCCGACCACGCCCACGGTCACCGGCCGGCCATCCGCCTGCCGCTGCAGCAGCATCTTGTGAAGGTTCAAGGTCGCCTCTTGACGTTCCGTCCCAAGTTGATCGGATCACGTTTACACGGGCGCGACAAGGCCGAAGCAGGGTTGAGTGGGCGTGTTATGGCCATCATTGCAGGTGCGCGCTCGCAGCGGCCGGCGGCACGGTCCGGAGGGCAGCCGGCGGCCCGAAGACGGCGGGCGGAGGCGGCGGCGGCAGGCCCGACTTGGGGGCGGCCGCCACGGCCTTCCCAACGAAAAAGAGCCGCCCGAAGCCGAAGCTTCGGAGCGGCCCAAGTCAAGGGAGGAAACGCCCTAGGAGGGCAACAGCAGCGAGGCGAAGCCCCGTTGCTGCGATGCAAAATATAGGTCAGCCTCGCTGACCCGGCAAGCCTCAACGGTGGTCAGCCTGCCGTTTTTGAGCGCAGTCGGCGGGGGCATTCGGTCACAGGCGCCGCAGCGCGACCTGCTCGATGCGGTGGCTCGCCCCCTTGCGCAGGATCAGGCTCGCGCGCTGCCGCGTCGGCACGATGTTCTCGCGCAGATTGGTCAGGTTGATGCGGCTCCAGAGCCCCTCCGCGAAATCGATCGCCTCCTTCTCGGACAGGCTCGCGTATTTGCGGAAATAGGAGAGCGGATCCCGAAACGCCGTGTTCCGGAGACGGAGGAAGCGGTGGAGATACCAGCGGTGCAGGTCCTCCTCGTCCGCATCAAGGTAGATCGAGAAGTCGAAGAAGTCCGACACGAAGGGAATGGCGGCTCCGTCGCGCGGCAAGCGGGCCGGCTGGAGAACGTTCAGCCCCTCGACGATCAGGATGTCGGGGCGGTCCACACTGGTCTGCTCGCCCGGCACCACGTCGTAGACGAGGTGGGAGTAGAGCGGCGCGGCCACGTGGCGCTTGCCGGCCTTGATGTCGTGCAGGAAGCGCAGAAGCTGGGCGGTGTCGTAGCTGTCCGGAAAACCCTTGCGGTCCATCAGCCCGAGCCGGGTCAGCTCGGCATTCGGTCGCAAAAACCCGTCCGTCGTGACCAGATCGACCTTGGGCGTGTTTGGCCAGCGGGCGAGAAGGGCCTTCAGAATGCGGGCGGTGGTCGATTTGCCGACCGCGACCGAGCCCGCCACCCCGATGATGTAGGGCACCTTGCCGGCATCGGCCTGGAGGAAGCGCTGGGTCGCCTTGAACAGGCCCTGGGCGGCCGCGACATAGAGCGCCAGCAGTCGCGACAACGGCAGGTAGATGGCGATGACCTCGTCCAGCGACACGGGGTCGTTCAGGGATTGCAGCTGCTCCACCTCGTCGGCGGTGAGGGTCAGCGGCGTGTCGGCCCGCAACCGCGCCCATTCCTCGCGGCTGAACACGCGGTAGGGCGAGAGATCGCCCTGCTCGGCCGGCGGGGGCGTTTCGAGCGCGGCGCTCATGACGCGGCCCGCCCCGCCTTTTCGGCGAGCCCGGATTGCGCGGTGCGGCGGCCGAGTTCGGCCACCACCTCGTCCAGCGGGACACCCCCGGCCCTGAGCACGACCAGCAGGTGGTAGAGCAGGTCTGCCGATTCGAGCACCAGCGCCTGCCGGTCGCGCCCGACACTGGCGATCACCACCTCGACGGCCTCCTCGCCGAGCTTCTTGGCGGCAAGCGGCGGGCCGCCGGCCAGAAGCTTCGCCGTGTAGGAGCTGTCCGTGGTGCTGGCCCCGCGCGAGGCGACCATTCGTTCGAGGTCGTGCAGCGTGAACGCGGACATCAGCGCCTCAGCCCCGTGTTGACCGCGGTGACCGGGCGCCCGCCCGCGCGAGCGGGGCCCGCGTGCGGGGCCGGCCCCGCCTCGGCGCGGCGAAGGCGCGCGAGCTTGCTGAACGTGACGAGCGGCACGGCGTCCTCCTGCGGCAACCCTTCCGAGGCGGCCGCCTCTCCTATAGCAGCGATCCCGCTCGGTGCTGAATGTCAGCCCATCCGGACCGGAATGCCGGCGGCCGCCATGTGCCGCTTGGCGTCGCCGATCGAATGCTCTCCGAAATGGAAGATGGAGGCGGCGAGAACCGCGCTGGCGTGCCCCTGGGTCACGCCGGCCACAAGGTCGTCGAGCCCGCCGACGCCGCCCGAGGCCACGACCGGGATCGGCACCGCGCTGGAGATCGCCCGGATCAGCGACAGGTCGTAGCCGGACCGCGTGCCATCCCGGTCCATGGAGGTGACCAGGAGCTCCCCCGCGCCGAGCCGCGCCACCTCGGTGGCGAAGTCCACCGCGTCCAGACCGGTCGGCCGCCGGCCGCCATGGGTGAAGATCTCCCACCGGTCGGGCTCGCCGGGGCCGGACACGCGCTTCGCGTCGATCGCCACCACGATGCATTGGCTGCCGAATTTCAGCGCAGCCTCGCGCACAAAGGCGCGATCGTTCACGGCGGCCGTGTTGATGGAGACCTTGTCGGCACCGGCCAGCAGCAAGCGGCGGATGTCGTCCACCTGGCGAATGCCGCCGCCCACCGTCAGGGGCATGAAGCACTCCGCCGCCGTGCGGGCCACGATGTCGAACAGGATGCCGCGATCCTCGTGGCTGGCCGTGATGTCCAGAAAGCAGAGCTCGTCGGCGCCCGCCGCGTCGTAGGCGCGCGCCGCTTCGACAGGGTCGCCGGCGTCGCGGAGGTCCACGAATTGGACGCCTTTGACGACCCGGCCGTCCTTGACGTCCAGGCAGGGGATGACGCGGACCTTGAGCATCGTGCTCACTCCTACATTTCCGCGAGCCTGAGCTCGTCTGAAGTGGCCCGCAGCCGCTGCGCGGTCATCCGGGCGATGGTGGATAAGAGGGACTGGCCGAGTTGCGGCTCCTGCCGCAGGAGGTCGTCGAAATCCTCCGCGGTCAGGACAAAGGTGTCCACCTCGCAATCGGCGACGACGTCCGCCGAGCGGGGCCGGCGGTCGAGCAGGCCGAGCTCGCCGACCGAGGTGCCTGGACCGAGCCCGGCCACGCGGCGCCGGTGGCGGTCGGCTCCGATCTGCACGCTGACGCTGCCGCGGGTGATGAGCCACAGCTTGTCGGCCGGCTCGCCCGTGCGGCAGAGCGCCTCGCCGGCCCTGTAGGAGGCTGGCGAAAGCCGCCCCGTCAGGGCGGCAAGCTCACGCTCGGAGAGCCCCCCGGCGAGGTCCGTCTCGTCGACGCGAAGGCCGCCCCAGGCGGTCCGGGAGGCGGCCTCCTTCTCGAGCCGGGTATCCTCGGCCCATTCCAGCGCCGCATCGAGATCGGGAACCACCCGGGCGTCGGACGGGGCCAGCGCGCTCTCCAGCAGGGCGCGGTACCCGTCGCGCGGGCCCGAGACGGCCAGGTGGACGCCCCGCCCCCGGCACCGCTCCGCGAGCTGCCGCAGCACCGTCAGCCCGGAGGTGTCGAGGTCGGTGACCCGGCGCAGGTCGAGGATCACGGTCTCGGCCCGCCCCTCCAGCGTCCGCACCCGGTTGGCGAGATCGTCGGCATTGCCGAAGAACAGCACGCCCTGGAGTTCCAGAATCACCGTGGAGGCACCGCTCTCCTGCAGCAATTGGCGGTCGTGCTGCGAGCGGATGCGCTTGGAGAAGACCTGCGTGCCGTCGAGCTCCCGCCGCAGGATGGGCCGGCTCATTTCGGCGATGAACACGAGGCAGGACACGACCACGCCCGCCAGCGCCCCGACCACCGGCTGCCCCAGCACGGTCGCGGCCATCACGGCCGCCACGATGAGGGCGTTGCGGCGGGCCCGGGTTCGGGCGTCCGGATCGGCCGCGAAGAAGATGTCGCGCACCACCGTGACACACCAGCGGTCCCACATCCGCAGCGAGATCGCCACCAGCAGCGCGGACAGCACCACCACAGGCAGGGCCGAGATCAGGCTCGGCGCCAAGGCCGCGGCGGCGAGGAGCACCAGCGCCATCGACACGGTCGAGACCCGGGTCCGGCCACCCGCATCGTAGAGGGTGGTCGAGAAGGCGATCGAGGACGTCACCGCGAGGCCGCCGGCCATCGCGGCCGCCACATTCGAGGCGCCCTGGCCGGCGAGATCCCGGCGCGGCCAGGCTTCCAGGTCGGCGAGGTTCTGGGCCGACCTGAACGCGAAGGTGTAGTCGAGGGTGCCGAGCAGGCCGAGGGTCAGCGAGGTGAGGAGCAGGCTCTGCAGGATGACCCGATCGGTCAGCGCAGAGCCGAGCGCGTCCCAATCCAGCTTCAGCCCGAGCGAGGCCTGGCTCAGCGAAAGCGAGCCGATGAGCTGGCCGAGACCGAGATCCGGCCAAAGCGCCTTGACCCCGTGCCAGGCGAGGCTGCCGGCGATCAGCGCGACCAGCATCGCGGGAAGGCGCGGCGCGGCGCGTTCCGACAGACGGACCAGGAGCAGGACCCCGAGGCCGAACAGCGGCAAGGCCGGCGAGGGGACCGTCAGCGCGCCGAGAGCCGAGACGACCCCGCCCAAGGAGGGCTGGTCGAAGAGGCGGGGCAGCTGCTGCACGAAGGTCAGCACCGCGAGCCCGGTCACGAAGCCTGCCAGCACCGGATACGGCGTGAACTTCACGGCTCGGGCGAGGCCCGAGACGGCGATCAGGACCTGCCACAGCCCAGCCCCGATGATCGTCAGCGGCATGAGGGCCAGGGTGGCGGCGACGTCGCCGCGGAGGGCCGTCAGCAGGGTGGAGATGAAGGTCGCCTGGATCAGCGCCATGCTGACCGGCGGAATGTTCGGAACAAAGGACGAGGAGCGCAGCAGGGCGCCGGTCACGCCCCCGGCGACCGCACACAGGATCCCGGCCGCGGCGCCGAGCCCAATATAGTCTCGCCCGAGCGGCTCATACGCCAGCACCCCGGCCGTGACGCAGAACGGCAGCGCGATGACGCCCACCGTCGCGCCCGCCGCGACCTCGCGCATCAGGTTGGTGCCGGCCCTGGACGGGATCGGGGCGCCCGGGAGGCCGACGCCGTTGGCCCCTTCCGCGCCCCGGGCGTCCAGGCTCATCCCAGCCGGGTGTCCGGCGGCTCGGCTGTCCGGGCGGACGCGGCCAGGACGGCCAGCGCCTCGGCGGGGTCGATGCGGCCGTCATACAGGGCGCGCCCCGTGATGGCGCCGGCGAGATCGCGGCAATCGGGCTGCGTCAGCCGCTCGATATCCGCCATGGAGGCGAGGCCGCCCGACGCGATCACCGGGATCGACACGGCCCGGGCCAGGGCCAGCGTCATCGGCACGTTCAGGCCCGTGAGGATGCCGTCGCGGGCGATGTCGGTATAGATCAGCGCCGCGACCCCGACATCCTCGAAGCGGCGGCCGAGTTCCTCGGCCGTCAGGCTCGCGGTGGCGGCCCAGCCCTCCACGGCGACGCGGCCGTTCTTGGCGTCGATGCCGACGGCGATCCGGCCCGGGTGGAGCCGCGCCGCCTCGCGCACGAAATCCGGGTCGCGGACGGCCGCCGTGCCGATGATCACGCGTTGAACGCCCTTGGCGAGCCAGCCCTCCACGGTCCGCATGTCGCGGATGCCGCCGCCGAGCTGCACCGGGACCGTGCTGCGGGCCAGGATGTCGTCAACGGCCCTGCCGTTCATCGGCCGGCCCGCGAAGGCGCCGTCGAGATCGACAACGTGCAGCCAGCCGAAGCCCTGGGCCACGAAACGCGCGGCCTGGTCGCCCGGATCGTCGTTGAACACCGTGGCCTGGGCCATGTCCCCCTGAACCAGCCGCACGCAGCGGCCCTCCTTGAGGTCAATCGCGGGAAAAAGGATCACGGGGCCCAGCGCAGGAAGTTGGCGATCAGCTTCAGGCCGAGGGCCTGACTCTTCTCGGGGTGGAATTGGGTTCCGGCCAGGTTGTCTCGCGCCACCACGGCCGTCACCGGACCGCCATAGGCCGAGACCGCCACCAGGTCGTCGGGATTGCGCGCCTGCAGCGCGTAGGAATGGACGAAATAGGCATGCAGTCCCTCGGGCCCGAGCGGAATGTCCGCGGTCAGGGCGTGCTCGCGCTGAGGGTGGAGCGTGTTCCAGCCCATATGCGGGATCTTGAGCGACGGATCCTCGGGCTGGAGCGCCTCGACGTTGCCCGGGATCCAGTCGAGTCCCGCCGTCGTCTCCGTCTCGCGACCGCGCGTGGCCATCAGCTGCATGCCGACGCAGATGCCGAGAAAGGGCCGGCCGCGGCCGCGCGCCGATTCGGTCATGGCCTCGACCATGCCGTCCAGCGCCTCGAGGCCCCGCCGGCAATCCGCGAAGGCGCCAACGCCCGGCAGCACGATGCGGTCAGCCCGGGCGACCTCGTCCGGGTCGGCGGTGACGAGAATGCGGTCCGACCGGCCAGCCTCCCGCACGGCCCGCTCGAAGGCCTTGCGGGCGGAGTGGAGGTTGCCCGATCCGTAATCGACGAGCGCAACGGTCGCGGTCACCGCCGGCCCTCGAGATCGGGGAACAGGCCGATCACCGGCTCGTGCCCGGGCCGGGCGAACGGGTTCGCCCGCAGGGCGGAAACGACGGGCGGGACGGCCCGCGCCACCGGCGCCGGATCGTCCAGCCAGCGGCCGAAGCTCTTGGTCTCGGCCTCGGCCTCCGAGGCCGCATAGACCACGTCCACGGCCGGCCGGCCCCGGCGCGCCAGGGCCCAGCGCCGCAGCGTCGGGCCTTCGAGCCCGAACAGGCCGTGCAGCAGCACTTCCGCCATCAGGATGGTGCCGAGGCCGGCGCCGAGCGCCCGCAGCCCGCTCGCGAGCCCGACCACCGCCGCGGCGACGCCGAGTGCCAGCAGCCAGTGGCGGTGACGCAGAAACCAGAGGCTCGGCACCAGAAAGGCGCCCCAGGAGAAGCCGTCCCGCACGAGGTCGGCGCGCTCCAGCGCCCGCGGATCGCCGGGAGCGAAATCGGGCGCGACGTGCAGCGTGTAGGCGGCGCTCACAGGTTCCCCTTGGTCGAGGGCACGCGGCCGCCTTCGCGCTCGTCGACGGCGGCGGCGCGGCGCAAGGCCCGGGCGAGCCCCTTGAAGCAGCTTTCCGCGATGTGGTGGCTGTTGCTGCCGTACAGGGTCTCGACGTGCAGGGTCACGCCGGCATTCATGGCAAAGGCCTGAAAGAACTCGCGCACGAGTTCAGTGTCGAACTCGCCCACCTTGGCGGTCGGGAACTCGGTCCGGAACACCAGGAAGGGGCGGCCCGACAGGTCGAGCGCGACCCGCGTCAGTGTCTCGTCCATGGGGAGGTCGAGGCTCGCGTAACGGGTCACGCCCTTCTTGTCGCCGAGCGCCTTGCGGAGCGCCTCGCCGAGCGCGATGCCGGTATCTTCCGTCGTGTGGTGGCCATCCACCTGAAGGTCGCCCGTGACCTTGACGTCGAGATCGACCAACGCATGCCGCCCGAATAATTCGAGCATGTGGTCCAGGAAGCCGATCCCGGTCGAGATCCGACACGTGCCCGTGCCGTCGAGGCCGAGCGTGACGGTGACGTCGGTTTCGGCAGTGCGCCGACTGACGCTCGCGGAGCGCATGAGAATGTCCTGACTGCCTCGGAGTCCCGGACGGCGTCCTGCGCCGGCCCGAGAGGGTGACGGCGGCTCAATAGCAAGGAGGGTGCCCGATGACCACCGCGGGACCAGCCGAGGTGGTATTCCGCGCCGCCATGCTTAAGTGACGCAGTCCTGCCACCACGCCAGATCCGATGCCCGACCGACAGCTCCCCTCCATGCACGCCACCACCATCCTCATGGTCCGCAGAGGAGGCCGGGTGGTGATCGGGGGCGACGGCCAGGTTTCGCTCGGCCAGACCATCGTCAAGGGCAATGCCCGCAAGGTCCGCCGGCTCGCGAAGGGCGCCGTGATCGGCGGGTTCGCGGGCGCCACCGCCGACGCCTTCACCCTGTTCGAGCGGCTGGAGGGCAAGCTCGAGCAATATCCCGGGCAGCTCACGCGCGCCTGTGTCGAGCTCACCAAGGACTGGCGCACCGACCGCTACCTGAGGCGGCTCGAAGCCATGATGCTGGTGGCCGACAGCGAGGTCGGCCTTCTCCTGTCCGGATCGGGCGACGTGCTGGAGCCGGAGGCCGGCGTGATGGCGATCGGGTCCGGCGGCAATTACGCGCTCGCCGCCGCCCGGGCGCTCAGCGACACCGGGATGGACGCGGAGGCGATCGTGCGGCGTTCGCTCGCCATCGCGGCCGAGATTTGCGTGTACACTAACGGCAACGTGGTGGTCGAAAGCCTGGACGCGGCCTAGCCGCACGGCCGCGCCCGGTCCCCGCGACAACGCGCCGCCGACCCCCTCCCGCCTCGCTGGCCGCCGCATGACCGTCAGCCCCTCCCCTCCCTCCGGGCCAGCCGCATGATCTCCGACCGCGTGCTCGACCTGGCCGTCGCCCAGGATCTGATCCGGCCGGGCCAGGCGGAGGCGCTGCGCAGTCTCGCCCGTCAGGAGGAGCCCGCCCGGCCGGAGCCGCCGGACGCGGAGCGGCTGCGCATGGTCAACGGCTTCGCGGACATCTTCGTCACCATAGGGCTGCTGCTGTTTCTCGGCGCCGCAACGTTTCTGGCGGGTGCCCGGCTGGCGGAAGGCTGGACCGCGGCGGTGGTCGCGCTCTGTGCGTGGGGGCTGGCCGAGTTCTTTACCCGCCGGCGCCGGATGGCCCTGCCGTCCATCGTGCTGGTGGCGAGCTTCGTGCTCGCCGTGTTCGTGGCCGTGTCCTCCCTCGCCGGAGGCGAGAGCGCAGGTGACCTGCCGAGCCTCGGCTGGATCGACCTGGTGCTGCGCACGGGTCCCGAACCGCTCACCGCCGCGGCCGCCGCTGCAGCGGCCGCGGGCGCGGCCGCCCTCCATTACGGTCGCTTCCGGGTGCCGATCGCGGTGGCGGCCGGGTTCGGAGCGGCCGGGCTGAGCCTGACCGTGCTGCTCTCCGTGCTGGCCCCATCCCTGGCCGAGCGGCTGGCGAACCCCCTGCTGCTGCTGTTGGGACTCGTCGCCTTCGCGGCGGCCATGCGGTTCGACCTCGCCGATCCGGAGCGGCGGACCCGATGCACGGACATCGCCTTCTGGCTGCATCTCCTGGCCGCGCCGCTGATCGTGCATTCTCTGTTCAGCGCCATCGGGGTGAGCCGCGGCGTGCTGCCGCCCGCCGCCGCGGTGCTCGTCTTGGCGATCTTCTGCGGGCTCGCCGCGGTTGCGATCCTGGTGGACCGGCGCGCGATCCTGGTGGCCGGCCTGGTCTATGCCGGCGTGGCCTTCTCCTCCCTGGCCCGAAGCGCGGGACTGCCGGACACGGTGCCGGTGACCCTGCTGGCGCTGGGCGCCTTCATTCTCCTGCTCAGCGCGGGCTGGACGCCGCTCCGCGCCCGCCTGCTCGGGGCCATGCCGGCGGGCCTCGTCGCCCGGCTCGCCCGCCCTTTGTCACCGTGAGCGCGGCACATTCGCGCCGCGCCACCCCGATGATCGACGCCTATCCAAACCCCACATGGAGACCATGACCAGCTTCTCCCCCCGCGAGATCGTTTCGGAGCTCGACCGCTTCATCGTCGGCCAGTTGGACGCCAAGCGCGCCGTCGCGATCGCGCTGCGCAACCGCTGGCGCCGGCAGCAGGTCGAGGGCCCGCTGAAGGACGAGATCGCGCCCAAGAACATCCTGATGATCGGCCCGACCGGGTGCGGCAAGACGGAGATCTCGCGCCGGCTGGCACGGCTCGCCGGCGCGCCCTTTCTGAAGGTCGAGGCCACCCGCTTCACGGAGGTCGGCTATGTCGGCCGTGACGTGGAGCAGATCGTGCGCGACCTGGTGGAGGTCGGGATCGGGCTCGTGCGCGACGACAAGCGCCGCAGCGTCGAGGCCAAGGCGCACCTCGCCGCCGAGGATCGCGTGCTGGACGCCCTGGTCGGGCCCGCCGCGTCGCCTGCCACCCGGGATTCCTTTCGTCGCAAGCTCAGAGCCAACGAGCTCGACGACAAGGAGATCGAGGTCGAGATCGCGGGCGGCGCGCCGTCCGGCATGCCCATGTTCGAGATCCCCGGAATGCCGGGCGCCTCGATGGGCGCGATCAACCTGTCCGACATGCTCGGCAAGGCGCTCGGCGGCGGCCGGGGGAAGCCGCGCCGCGTCACGGTGCGGGAGGCGTATGCGCCCCTGATCGCCGAGGAATCGGACAAGCTGCTCGACCAGGAGGCCCTCGTGCAGGAGGCCATCCGGCAGGTCGAGAACAACGGCATCGTGTTTCTGGACGAGATCGACAAGATCTGCGCCCGCTCGGAAGGCGGCCGCGTGTCGGGAGACGTGTCGCGCGAGGGCGTGCAGCGCGACCTGCTACCGCTGATCGAGGGCACCACCGTCACCACCAAGCACGGCGTGGTGAAGACGGACCACATCCTGTTTATCGCCTCCGGCGCCTTCCACATCTCGAAGCCCTCCGACCTCTTGCCCGAATTGCAGGGGCGGCTGCCGATCCGGGTCGAGCTGCAGCCGCTCACCATTGAGGATTTCCGTCGCATCCTGACGGAAACCGAAGCCTCGCTGATCAAGCAGTCGATCGCCCTGATGGCGACCGAGGGCATCGAGCTCAGCTTCACGGAGGATTCGATCGAGGCCCTCGCCCGGGTCGCCGTGGACGTGAACAGCCGGGTCGAGAACATCGGCGCCCGGCGGCTGCAGACGGTGCTGGAGCGGGTGCTGGACGAGATCTCGTTCACGGCCCCGGACAGGTCGGGGCAGGCCGTGGAGATCGACGGCGCCTATGTGCGGGCGCAGGTCGAGCAGCTCGCGGCCAACACCGACCTCAGCCGCTTCATTCTCTGAACGGGGGCCGCTTCTGCGGCTCCCTCCCTTCGGAGGAGAAGACAGGCGCGGCGGAGCTTCCTAGGATGCCGGCGGTCACCGACCCCGGCGCGACCGGGCCAGCTGAAAGGTGTCTCCCATGCGTCCCGCTCTTCTCGCCCTCGCGACGGTGCTTGGCCTGTTGGTCGCCGCACCCGGTCCGGCCTCCGCCCAGGCCACCGGCACGGAAGCCGCGCCGAGCAAGCCCGCCAAGCCCAGCCGCGCCGCCAAGCCGCAGCGCGAGCCGACCGCCGGCCAGCTCGCCGGGCGCGAGCGCCGCCGCAAATGCGGTGTCGAATGGAAGGAAGCCAAGCAGGCCGGCACCACCGGCGGGCTGAAATGGCCTCAGTTCTACAGCCGCTGCAACACCCGGCTGAAGGGCAACAACGTCTAGGGACCCAACCACACTATGTCGCAATCCCGGCTGCTCTGGCTCGCCTTCTGTGTCGGTCTTGTCGTGATGGCGCTGTTGCGGATCGGCGGCATCGCCTGACGGGAACCCCGGGCCAGGCTCCGGGCTTCCCCCTCCGGGACGAGGGGTTTCGGCGCGGATGGACAGGCTCGAGCGGGAACGGCGGGTCCTGCAATATGTGATCAGCCTCGGCGCTCTGCTGCCCGTGGCGGCCGGGCTCTACGGCGTCCTGTTCGCGGCCGGGCTCACTGGCGACCAGCTCGGCGTCGCGGGCGACAGCCACTACCGCTACCTGTCGGGGCTGCTTCTCGGCATCGGCCTCCTGTTCTGGTCCTGCGTGCCCGCGATCGAGAGCAAGGGCGGCCGCATCGGCCTTCTCACGCTCATCGTGGTGGCGGGAGGGCTCGGGCGCCTGGCCGGGCTTCTCCTGACCGGTCTGCCGGCCCTGTCCATGCTGGGCGCGCTCGCCATGGAGCTCATCGTGACGCCAATCGTCTGTCTCTGGCACTACCGGGTCGCACGGCTCTACCGCGATCCGCCGGCCGCCCCCGTCGGGGCCGCACCATGACGCGGGCCGTCATCTTCGACATCGACGGCACGCTGATCGATTCCGTCGACCTCCACGCCGAGGCGTGGCGTCAGGCCTTGGGGCATTTCGGCTACGACGTGCCCTTCGCCGAAATGCGTCGCCAGATCGGCAAGGGCGGCGACCAATTGCTTCCCGTCTTCGTGCCCCGGGAGGTGCTGGAGCGCAGGGAGGAGGAGATCTCCGCCTTCCGGTCCGACCTGTTCAAGCGCGACTACCTGCCCAAGGTGCGGCCCTTTGCGGCCGTGCCCGATCTGTTCCGGCGCGTACGCGAGGCCGGGCTCAAGACCGTGCTCGCCTCCTCGGGCAAGGCCGAGGAGGTGGCCGAATATGTCCGCATCGCCGGGATCGAAGGGCTGTTCGACGAAATGGTGTCGGCCGACGACGCCGCCCGTTCCAAGCCGGCTGGCGACATTTTCGCGGCCGCGCTGGCCGCCGTGGCGCCCCTCGGCCCGACCGAGGCGGTGGTGATCGGCGACACGGCCTGGGACGTGATCGCCGCCAACGCGGTCGGCCTCGCCACGGTGGCGGTCCGCTGCGGCGGCTTCGCCGAGGCGGAACTCCGGCAGGCCGGTGCGGTGGCGCTGGTCCAGGGACCGGCCGAACTCCTGGTGCGATTCGACGAGACGCCGCTGTCGCCTGCCTGGGTGCCGCCGCGGCGGTGACCCGGAACCCCGGCCCCGGGGCGGGGCCGGCGTTAACCCGCGGGCAAGTTTCCGTTCCCTATATGTTCTTGCAAGAACAACGGGGACGGGGTCCATGAGCGAGACCGAGATCGAGTTGGCGAAGGCCTATCTGCGCGGAGCCGGGCACGACCCGGTGGCCGCCCTGATCCGATCGGTGATGGACCTCGCGCGCATCCGCGCCCAAATCGACGGGCGGGGCGACGCGAGCCTGCTCAGCCCTTCGCCCACAACCTCCCTGCTGCCGTGCGAGCGCCAGCACCTGCCGTCGCCAGCCTGAGCGGACGGCGTCTCTGCTGGAAAAGGTGGTGTCGAAAGCCGCCTCGGGCGGCCCTGGTCCGGATGTCGGGGATTGGTCGGAGCGAGAGGATTCGAACCTCCGACCCCTAGTCCCCCAGACTAGTGCGCTAACCGGGCTGCGCTACGCTCCGATGCCAACAGGCAGGCCCCCCCTCTAGGATTTCCCGCGGCCGGGCGCAACCCGTCGCCGGCCTTCACGGCAACAGGGGCCGGGCGCGATGTTCAACAACAATCGCGGCGCGCCCCGGGGGGCCGGCATGACGGGCCGGTGCAAGACTGATAACGAGAGTTGTAGATTCGGCACAAGCGAGGCGGGAAGCCGATGAACAGATGCACGCGTCCAAGCAGGGGCTTGCGGGCATGAACGACCGCAGCCGTCGCGGCGTCGACCCGCGCTCGCGGGCGGAAGCCGCCTTCAAGGCCGCCACCGCGAAGCCCATCGAGGCGGCGGCGGCGGCGGTCCGGCCGCCCGTTCTCCCGGCCGCCCGCGAACAGGTGACGCTGCGGATCGACCGCGACGTGCTGGAAGCCTTTCAGGCCGAAGGTCCGGGTTGGCAGGACAGGATCAATGCAGCACTGAAACAGGCTGCCGGGCTCGGCTGAGCCCGTCGCTACGCGAGGGAGAGCGCCGCACATGATTCACGTCATCGCCCTGATCACGGCGAAGCCCGGCATGCGGGACAAGGTGCTCGAGTTCTTCCACGCCAACATCCCGGCGGTGCGGGCCGAGCAGGGCTGCGTCGAATACGTGCCGACCGTGGATGCCCAGGGCCTCGGGCCGGTCCAGACCGACATCGGCCCCGACACCTTCGCGGTGATCGAGAAGTGGGAAAGCATGGACGCGCTCAAGGCCCACATCGCGGCCCCGCACATGAAGGATTACGGGGCCAAGACCAAGGACCTGCTGCAGAGCCGGGTGATCCATGTCCTTACGCCGCACGGGACCGCTTGAAACCTGCCGCCCGCTCGTGCGTTTGAGGCCGATGAGCCTCCTCGACATGTTCCGCCGCGACGCCTCCTCCGATTCGGAGGAGGCCGGTGACCGCCCGACCCGTTCGCCGTCGGGCTTCGATCTCACGCCCCCTGCCCCCGATGAGCGGGAGCGGCTGGAGGCCGATCTCTCGCCCGAGGAAAAGCGCGTGCTGCTGCAGCACGGCACCGAGGCGCCCTTTTGCGGCGGCCTCCTCAACAACAAGCAACCGGGCGTTTATTGCTGCCGCGAATGCGGTCTGCCGCTGTTTCGGGCCGCCACCAAGTTCGAGAGCGGGACGGGCTGGCCCAGTTTCACCGCACCCATCGACGAGACCCATGTGCGGGCCGTGACCGACCGCAGCTACGGCATGGTCAGGACGGAGACGCGCTGCGCCCGCTGCGACAGCCACCAGGGCCACGTGTTTCCGGACGGCCCGGCCCCGACCCGGCTGCGCTACTGCATCAATTCCGTGTCGCTGAGCTTTGTCGCGGACGGGCAGCCCCTTCCCGATCCGCTGGGCCGGGGCGACAGTCTGAGTTCGGAACTCGGCTGACCTCGTCGCCTCCGAGCCCCTGACGGCGACTCGATGTAGGCGCCCAGCCCGCTGCGGGCCCTGGCGTGCGCCTCGACGGCGGACCCTGTGCCGCGGCACTGCGGGGCGCAACTCGCCCCGCTCCGCAGCTGCCCCGGGAGCGCCAGGGCCTCGCGATCCGGACCCTCTAGGGCGGGCGTCGCTCCAGGCTATTGCGCCGTTTGGAGCGAAGCTTCCTTGTTCAGCGAGGCCTCCTTGTTCAGCGGGGCCTCCTTGTTCAGCGAAGCCTCCTTGTTCGGCGCCGGCACCGGCTCGACCGGCGGCCCGGAGGTGTCGGCCATCTTCTCGATGCGGCTCTTCTCGCCCTTCGAGATCAAGCGCGTCTTATCCAGGGTCTCGAACTGCGCGGGCGTGGCGGCGCCGCGGGTGCCGCCCTCGTAGACGAGCACCTGGCCCTTGAGCACGACGATGTCGCCGCGCCGCAGGGTCGGGTCCTCGAGATACCAGTTCGGGCGCTTCACCGGGTCGATCGGCCTGGCGAGCACCGGCTTCGCTTCCGGAGCCGCCGTGGGCCGCGCCGTCCGGGGCGCCTGGCGCTCCTGAGAGCCGGACGCGCCCTGCGGCGCGCGCCGACGCGGGGCGACATGCACGTCCAGCGGCGCCGGCCGCGGCTGATACTGGTAGCGCGGCCGCTCGACGAACGAATCGCCGAACAGGAATTCCAGAAGGCCAGCCTGCGCCGGCGAGGCGGCAGCAAGCAGCCCCGCCACGCCGAGGGCGCCAGTCAGGCCGGTGAGGCGATGCGGCAAGGACATGATCTGGCGTCGCTCCGAAGCCGTGAGTGGGGTGGCCTGCCCGTAAACGCGTCTCGCGCTTGGCAGGTTCCTGTCTGGGCTGGGGGCATTTCAGGCCGATGTCGAGCCGCGCCTGTTGGCAACCCTAATGCGTGACAAGCCCGGCACGGCCGGGTCGGCTGCCCGCATCCAAGTCGTCCGCTCGGCGCCGGTCCGGGCTGGTCCCGTGTCCGCCCACGGGGCAGCCCGTTCGCAAGACACGGCCATGATCAGGGCCAGATGACGCCGCGATCATGGGCTCGCGAAATGTCGCCCCTGAGCGGCGACATCGGAGGCCAGGCGGGCTGAAGCCGAAAGATCTCGTCCCCCGGCCGGAAAGAGCTTCGGCCCAGCCCGGAATACGCCGGGGCGACCGAGCCCGATCCCGATCGCTGGAGCGCCGGAAGCTGGGGACGACTCATCCGGCCCGGTCTGCCGGGGGCGGCCGCGCAAGCTGCCGCGGCAGGACGCGCCGCCGCGGCGACGGGTGCTCGCGGAATCGCTTGGATCTGGAAGGGAGAAGACCGGCCGCGAGGCGCCTAAGGCAGACCGCGGCGGGGCTCGGTAGAATGGCGCGGGCGACGGGACTCGAACCCGCGACCTCCGGCGTGACAGGCCGGCACTCTAACCGACTGAGCTACGCCCGCTGAACCCGGCCTCGGCCGGGGGTTGCGGTTTAGGAACGGGCCGCCGCGCTGTCAACACCATCGGGGCCACCTTCTGCACGCGGGCCTGGACAACGCCCCCTCCCCGGAGGATGGAGCCAGCCATGACGAGAGATCGCCGAGGCTCCGGCAAGCCGAGCCGCGGGCCTGCCCGCCCGCCCAGGGACGATCACCCGGACCGCGTGATCCTCTACGGCTTTCACCCGGTGGCGGAGGCCTTGCGCAACCCGCAGCGCGGCGTGCGGCGCTTTCTCGCCACCGAGAACGCGGCCGCCCGGCTGGCGGCGGAGCAGCCCGGCCTGGAGCCCTTGCCCGAGATCGTCAGGGCGGAGGCCATCAGCCGGCTCCTGGAGCCGGACGCCGTGCATCAGGGGCTGTTTCTCGAATGCGACCCTCTGCCGGCGCTGGGTCTCGACGACCTCGGCGACGACGCCCTCGTCCTCGCGCTGGATCAGGTCACCGACCCGCACAATGTCGGGGCCATCACCCGCACGGCGGCGGCCTTCGGCGTTCAGGCCATCCTGACAACCGCGCGGCACAGCCCCGCGGCGACCGGCGTGCTGGCCAAGGCCGCCTCGGGCGGGCTCGAACACGTGCCGAGTGTGGTGGTCCGCAACCTCGCCGACGCCCTGATCGAGCTCGGACAGCGCGGTTTCCGACGCATCGGCCTCGATTCGGCCGGGGACGTGCCGCTCGGCGCCGTCCCGCCGGGTCGGCCAGCCGTGCTCGTCCTGGGCGCGGAGGGGCGCGGCCTGCGCCAGCGCACGCGGGCCAATTGCGACGTGGTGGCCCGGCTGGACATGCCGGGCGCGGTGAAGAGCCTGAACGTGTCCAATGCGGCCGCCGTGGCGCTCTACGCGCTGACGGCGGGATCGGACGGTTCCGCTACCTGACGGCGGTTCGGCGCGCGCCGACCACGACCACGCCACTGCCGCCCTGCTGGCCGGAAACGGCCGTCACCGGGCCGCCGACACCGCCGCGCCGCATTCGGGCCGGGCCGCGGCGCTCGGAGCCGAGCACGTAGATCGCGGGCCGCTGCACCGGGGGTGCCGGGATGCCGGCCGCGACGGGCAGGCCGGGGACGTCACCCAACGGCCAGGAGGCCGCCCGGAACGGCGCCGGGCCCGGGCCCGAGGAGCCGAATGCATAGCCGGCGGCACCGAAGCCGTAGGCATAGGGGCCCGACCCGAAACCATAGAGGCCCGAGCCATACGGGCCCGAGCCGAAGCCGAACGCGTTGAAACCGCCGCGGCCGTGTCGCCCGGTGAAGCCGGCGCGCCGCCCGAGCCCGGCGCGGCCCCACTGGCCACCA
>NZ_JAQGKF010000016.1 GCF_028290205.1 Enterovirga sp.
CTCACCGTCGCCCCTCCCCGGCCCGGCATGGCGCGGCGGGACCGCCACGCCCTGCGGGCGGCAGCCGTTGTGGCGGCCGCAGCCAGCGCGTTTGTGGCCGGTCCCGAGACGGGGTCGCGCCTCGGCGCCGCCTTCGACTGGCGCGGCGCGGCCGAGCCGGCCACCGCCTTTCGCATCGACGGCTGGATCGACCCGCCCCTCTATACCCGCCTGCCGCCGCTGATGATCGACCTCGCGGCCGGGGAACAGCGCCTCAAGGCGCCGGTTGGCTCGGTGGTGGTGGTCCGGATGGCCGGTCGCGGCGAGGCGTCGCTGGCGCCCGGCAAGGGCCTCGAGCCGGTGGCCGCCCCGACGGATCGGAAGCCGGAGGCGCAGAGCGCCGCAGGCCAGTCGGAGCTGCGCGAGCAGCGCTTCCGGCTGACGCAGTCGAGCGAGCTCGTCGTCAGCACGGGCGTTGCGGCCCGGACCGGCCTCGGGAACAGCCTGCGCCTCACGGTCGAGGCCATCCCGGACCGCGCACCCGAGATCACGCTGGTGAGCCCGCCGGAAGCGAATGCGCGCGGCACCTTCACGTTCAGCTACAAGGCACGGGACGATTACGGGCTCGCCTCCGGCTCCGCCCTGGTCGAGCGGCGCGACGTGGCACAGGGGCGGCGCTCACTCGTGGCGGCGCCGACCGTGGCGCTTCAGCTCCCCGGCGACCACCGGGCCGGCGAGGAGGCCCGCACGGCGGCCGACCTCACCGAGCACCCGTGGGCCGGAGCCAGGGTTCGCCTCACGCTTGCCGTGCGGGACGAGGCCGAGCAGGAAGGTCGCAGCGCGGCGGTGGATTTCACGCTGCCGCAGCGGCCCTTCACCAAGCCGCTCGCCAAGGCGCTGGTGGAGCAGCGCCGCAACATCATCCTCGACCCCGACAACCCGAGGCCGGTGCAGCTGGCGCTGGACGCCCTCCTCATCGCGCCGGAGCAGTTCACGCCGGAATGGGGCGTGTTTCTCGGCCTGCGCTTCGCGGCGGACCGCTTCCGGAAGGCCCGGACTGACGAGGACCTCTCAGCCGTCGCCGAGTGGCTGTGGGCCATGGCGCTGCAGATCGAGGACGGCGACCTGTCGGACGCGGAACGCGAGCTGCGGGCGGCCCAGGAACGGCTGCGCGAGGCGATGGAACGCGGCGCCGGCGAGAAGGAGATCGCCCAGCTCACCGACGAATTGCGTCGGGCCATGGACCGCTTCCTGCGGGAATTCGCCGAGCAGATGAAGGGCGATCGCCAGAGCGCCGAACGCGAGCCGAACGGTTCGGAGCGGACCATCACCCAGAACGACCTCAACCGCATGGTCCAGGAGATGCAGGAGGCCATGCGGCGCGGCGACATGGCCGAGGCGCAGCGCCTGCTGGATCAGCTCAAGACCATCCTCGAGAACCTTCGCACCGCCCGACCCGACAGCCGCATGAGCGATCCGATGTCGCGCGAGATGAGCCGGCAGATGGAGGAGCTCGACGAGATGGTCCGCGAGCAGCAGCAGCTCCGGGACGAGACGTATCGCGAAGGCCAGCAGCGGCGCATGCAGCCGGGCCGCAGTCCCAGCCAGGGGCAGCAGCAGGGGCAGCGCGGCCAGCGGGGTCAGCAAGGCCAGCAAGGCCAGGGCGAGGAGGGCCAGGACCAGGCCGAATCCGGCCAGGACGGTCAGGGCGGCGAAGGACGGGAGGGCCTCGGCCGCCGGCAGCAGGCCTTGCGGGAGCGGCTCGAACAGATGCAGCGGCGCATGCGCGGCATGGGCATGCAGGGCGAGCAGGGATTCGGCGAGGCCGAAGGCGCGATGCGGGATGCGGAGGGCCAGCTCGGCCGCGGCCGCGACGGCGAGGCCGTGGACAGCCAGGGTCGCGCCCTCGAAGGTCTGCAGCGCGGCATGCGGGGCATGGCCCAGCAGATGCAGCAGATGATGGGCCAGAACGAGGGCCAGGGCGAGGGCGAGCCGGGCGGCCCCGGCAGCCCGCAGGGCCGCGCCTCGAACGACCCCCGCAGCGACGACCCCCTGGGCCGGCCGACCCGCTCGCGCGACTTCTCGGACGGGCGCGTCCGCATCCCGGGCGCCAACGAATCCGCGGTGGAGCGCGCCCGCCGAATCCTCGACGAGCTGCGCCGCAAGCTCGGCGATCCGACCCGCCCCCGCGAGGAACTCGAATATTTCGAGCGCCTTCTGCGCCGGAACTGAGCACCCTTCCGAGCCCCATGACCCTCTCGAACGTCCTCGTCGTCGTCGCCATCCTGATCGTGGCGACCGTGCTCCTGCTCGGCCTCCTGAACATGATGCGGGGCGGCTCGCCGCAGCGCTCGCAGAAGCTCATGCGGGCCCGCGTGATGCTGCAATTCGTGGCCATCGTGGTGATCATGCTGGTGATCTGGGCTAAGTCCTCGTCGTCCTGATCCCCCCGGGCGCCGGCGCGCGATCGGGGCGAGCCCACGAGTCGACGGAGCCCCGATGGTCGCGCTGAACCGCATCTACACCCGGGCTGGAGACGGCGGCCGCACCCAGCTCGCCGATGGCCAGCGCCGGCCCAAGCACGACCTGCGGATCGAGACCTACGGCACCGTCGACGAGACGAATGCCGCGATTGGGCTCGCCCGCCTGCACCTCGCCGCCGATCCGGACACGGACGCCATGCTGGGCCGCATCCAGAACGACCTGTTCGATCTCGGGGCCGACCTGGCGACGCCGGCCTCCGAGGCTGAGCCGAAGCGGGAGGCGCTGCGCATCGTGGCCGCCCAGGTGGATCGGCTGGAGCGGGAGATTGACGGCATGAACGCCGACATCGCGCCGCTGCGCTCGTTCGTGCTTCCCGGCGGCACAGCGGCCGCGGCGCACCTGCACCTCGCCCGCACCATCTGCCGGCGGGCCGAGCGTCTCTTGGTGGCCCTGATGGAGCGCCCGGAGGAGCAGGTCTCGCCCCCCGCCCTGAAGTACCTGAACCGCCTCTCGGACCACCTGTTCGTGGCCGCGCGCCACGTCAACGGCCGCGGCGCGACCGACGTGCTGTGGGTGCCCGGCCAGAACCGCTGATCGGCTCGCATTGCAAAAGACAAGGCGCGTCTTTACCGTTCCGCCCCTCCATGCTTTGAGGGCGCTGACGCCCACCGTCGGCCACCATGCTCGGCCGGCCCGCATCCAGGACAGAGCTCGATGAAGGTCCTCGTACCCGTGAAACGGGTGATCGATTACAACGTGAAGGTCCGGGTGAAGCCGGACGGATCGGGCGTCGAGCTCGCCAACGTCAAGATGTCGATGAATCCCTTCGACGAGATCGCCGTCGAGGAGGCGATCCGGCTTCGTGAAAAGGGCAAGGCGACCGAGATCATCGCGGTGTCGATCGGCCCGCAGCAGGCCCAGGAGACGATCCGCACCGCGCTCGCCATGGGCGCCGACCGCGGCATCCTGGTGAAGGTGGACGGCATCGTGGAGCCGCTGGCCGTGGCCAAGATCCTGAAGGCGATTGTCGCCCAGGAGAGCCCGGATCTGGTGATTCTGGGCAAGCAGGCCATCGACGACGACGCCAACCAGACCGGCCAGATGCTGGCCGCCCTGCTCGGCTGGCCGCAGGGCACCTTCGCGTCCAAGATCGAGATCGGCGAAGGCTCGGTGGATGTCACGCGCGAAGTCGATGGCGGCTTGCAGACGCTGACGCTGCGGCTTCCGGCCGTGGTGACGACGGACCTGCGCCTCAACGAGCCGCGCTACGCCTCTCTCCCCAACATCATGAAAGCCAAGAAGAAGCCGATCGCCGAGATGAGCGCGGCCGATCTGGGCGTCGATGCGGCTCCCCGCCTCAAGGTGATCAAGACCGTGGAGCCGAGCGGGCGGCAGGCCGGCAAGAAGGTCGGCAGCGTCGCCGAGCTCGTGGACAAGCTGAAGAACGAAGCGGCTGTGATCTGACTCCGGGTCGAAGGTAGATTTCCATGACGACGCTCCTGATCGCCGACCACGACGGATCCTCCGTCTCCGACGGCACCCGCAAGGCCCTGACCGCCGCCAAGGCGCTCGGCGCGCCTGTCCATGTCCTCGTGGCCGGCCCCGCGGCCGCCGCCCAATCGGCCGCCAAGCTCGACGGCGTGGCCAAGGTTCTGTCGGCCGAGGACGCCCGCTACCAGCACCTGCTGGCCGAGCCGCTGGCCGCCCTGATCGTCTCGCTGGCCGGCCCCTACGACGCCATCGTGGCGCCGGCCACCACCACCGGCAAGAACGTCCTGCCGCGCGTCGCCGCGCTGCTCGACGTGATGCAGATCTCCGACGTCACCAAAGTCGTCTCGCCCGACACGTTCGAGCGGCCGATCTATGCCGGCAACGCCATCCAGACGGTGCAGGCGACCGACGCCAAGAAGGTGATGACGGTCCGGACCAGCGTGTTTCAGGCCGCCGGCGACGGCGGGGGCGCGCCGGTCGAGGCGGTGCAGGCCGCCGAGGATCAGGGGCTCTCGACCTTCAAGGGCGAGGAGATCGTGAAGCTTGATCGGCCGGAGCTGACGGCTGCCAAGATCATCATTTCAGGTGGCCGCTCGCTCGGCTCCACCGAGGCGTTCAAGCAGTATATCGAGCCGATCGCCGACAAGCTCGGCGCCGCCATGGGCGCCTCACGGGCGGCCGTGGATGCCGGTTACGCGCCGAATGACTGGCAGGTCGGGCAGACCGGGAAGGTCGTCGCGCCGGACCTCTACATCGCGGTCGGCATCTCGGGCGCCATCCAGCACCTGGCCGGCATGAAGGACTCGAAGGTGATCGTCGCCATCAACAAGGACGAGGAGGCGCCGATTTTCCAGGTCGCCGATTACGGCCTGGTCGGCGACCTCTTCAAGCTCCTGCCCGAACTCGACCAGGAACTCGGCAAGGCGAAGCCTTGACCGCTCCCTGGTTCTCCTCTCGCCGGAAGAACGCGACACTCCATGGCCACTGACATCAGGACGGTCGGCGTCGTCGGGGCTGGGCAGATGGGCAATGGCATTGCCCATGTCTGCGCCCTCGCCGGCCTGGAGGTGCGCCTCAACGACGTCACCGAGGATCGCATCCGGCAGGGGCTGGCGACCATCAACGGGAACCTCGCCCGTCAGGTCGCCAAGGGGGCCATCGGCGACGATGACCGCAAGGCCGCGCTCGGCCGCATCCGGCCGGCGGTCGACAAGGCGGGTCTCGCCGAGTGCGACCTCGTGATCGAGGCCGCGACCGAGAACGAGGAGGTCAAGCGCAAGATCCTGGTCGAGCTCTGCCCTGCGCTGTCGCCGCATACGATTTTGGCGACCAACACCTCGTCAATCTCGATCACGCGGCTCGCCGCCGCGACGGACCGTCCCGAGCGCTTCATCGGCATCCACTTCATGAACCCGGTGCCGGTGATGCAGCTTGTCGAGCTGATCCGCGGCATCGCAACCGAGGATCCGACCTTCGAGGCGGCCAAGGCCTTCATCGGCAAGCTCGGCAAGACGACGACCACGGCTGAGGACTTCCCGGCCTTCATCGTCAACCGCATCCTCCTGCCGATGATCAACGAGGCGATCTACGTCCTCTACGAGGGCGTCGGTTCGGTCGATTCCATCGACACCGCGATGCGGCTCGGTGCCAATCACCCGATGGGGCCGCTCCAGCTCGCGGATTTCATCGGGCTCGATACCTGCCTGTCGGTGATGCAGGTGCTCCACGACGGCCTGGCCGATACCAAGTACCGCCCGTGCCCTCTCCTGGTGAAATATGTCGAGGCCGGCTGGCTCGGCCGCAAGGCCAAGCGCGGCTTCTACGATTACCGCGGCGAGCACCCGGTCCCGACGCGCTAGCCGGACCGCGGCCTCGGCCGCGCTCCGCACGGCTCGTCCTGATTCGCGAGCCCGGCCAGGACGGACGCCCCCGGCCCGTCCGCCCGGGCCGAACGCGTCTCGCACCCCCTCCCAGACCTCCCAGTCACGGGCTGCCGCGGGCGGCCCGGCGCCAAATCGGTGCCCCGGCAGCCACCCATAGGTCCGGCGGAAGCCCCTGTGCGCGCCTGCGGCGCCGCCGCTTCACAACACCGCCCCGGAACCGGTAACATAAGGGCCTGTGCGAGCCCTGCAGCCCTCATCCAGTCGGAGGAGGTGAGGTGACGGTTCACGTTCAACCCCCCCGGGCCGAATCCTGCCCGGCGCTGGTCCTCAACGCGGATTACCGTCCGCTGAGCTACTATCCCCTGTCGGTCTGGTGCTGGCAGGACGCGATCAAGGCGGTGTTCCTTGATCGGGTGAACATCGTGTCGGAATACGACACGACCGTGCGGTCGCCGTCGTTCGAGATGCGACTGCCCTCGGTGGTCTGCCTCAAGACCTACGTCCAGCCGACCCGCAACCCGGCGTTCACGCGCTTCAACGTGTTCCTCCGCGACCGCTTCACCTGCCAATATTGCGGGGCGCGCGAGGACCTGACCTTCGACCATCTGATCCCGCGCTCGAAGGGCGGGCTCACCACCTGGGAAAACGTCGTCGCGGCCTGCTCGCCCTGCAATCTCCGCAAGGGCGACCACCTCCCCCGCGACGTCGAGATGTGGCCGCGGCAGATGCCGTTCGCGCCCAGCCTGCAGGACCTGCACCGGAACGGGCGGCTGTTTCCGCCAAACTTCCTGCACGAGAGCTGGCTCGACTACCTGTACTGGGACAGCGAACTCGAACCCTGAGGCCGGGCGGCTGCGTCAGCGGGCAGCGCCGAGCCGGGCGGCCAGCGCCGCCAGCGCGAGCGACACAAGGGCGTTCCAGCCCGCCATGGAGAGGCCCAGCACGCGCAGCGCCGCCTCGGTGCAGCTCACCACCCGGGCCGTCTCGAGCTCCTTCAGGAAGTCGCCGACCGCACCCGATGCGGCCCCCATTCCGCCGCCGCAATCGGTGGGCCCCGGCCACCAGCCCCATTCCACCCCGGCATGGTGCAGGCCGAGCCCGGCGCTCACCAGGAAGACGAGCGCCAGGAGCCCGAAGCCGAGGCGCCGCCGGCGGCCGGGCGGCAGGAGCGCGGTGACGGCCGCGAGCGGGATCGCCACGTAATAGGGCCAGCGCTGCACGAGGCAGAGCTTGCAGGGCAGCAGCCCAAAGACGTGCTGCGAGACAAGCGCGCTGCCGAGCGCGGCCGCCGCGAGCCCGAGAATCAGCAGCGCCGGGAGCCGTGTCAGGTCGGTGGCCGCCCTCATGACGTCAGTAGATGAATTTCAGGGCCGCAAACCCGGCCAGCACAATGACCACGAGGATCGCCGCCACGAGCCCGAGATGGCGATCCAGGATGCCCCGGATGGCCGGGCCGTAGCGGCCCAGCAGCGCCGCCAGCACCGCGAAGCGCGCACCCCGCGTCACGATGGACAGGACGGTGAACCAGAACAGGTCGTAGCCGGCGAAGCCCGAGGTGATGGTCACGAGCTTGTACGGGATCGGCGTCAGGCCCTTCAGGAGGATGATCCAGTGGCCATATTGGGCATAGGCGACGCGGAACGCCTCCGCGCCCGTGTCGAGCCCGTACAGCGAAAACAGCCACTGGCCGACCGAATCGTACAGAAAGGCGCCGATGGCGTAGCCGAGCAGGCCGCCCAGCACCGAGGTCACCGTGGTGATGCCGGCATAGAACCAGGCCCGCTCCGGCCGGGCCAGGGCCATCGGCACCAGCATCACGTCGGGCGGAATGGGGAAAAAGGAGCTTTCGGTGAACGAGACGGCCCCCAGCGCGTAGGGCGCCGAGCGGCGGCTCGAAAGGTCCAGCACCCAGTTATAGAGTGGTCGCAGCATGGTCCGGCGTCACGGCGCGGGCGGCTCCCGCCGGCGGCTTTGAGCATGGCGGCCGCTCCGGCGCCAGCCTGGGCCCCTGCTCCCCGCACGGGCCCGTTGATCCCGGCCGCGCCGGATGGTACGCGCGCCGCGGGCCCCTGTGGCGGAATTGGTAGACGCGCCTGACTCAAAATCAGGTTTCCGCAAGGAAGTGCTGGTTCGATTCCGGCCAGGGGCACCAATCGCACGGGACCGCCCTGCGTCCCCGCCCCCAACGGTCATGGCCTGGACGGACCCGGTGCGACCTCCTTGCCGAGGGCCATTCGCCTCCCCGCAAGCCGTTTGTTAGCCCGGCGATAACCTTGCGTAGGTCTTACTGCGACCCTCGACCGGCGTTGCGTGAGGAGCTGCGGATGAAGCTGACGTACGACTGGGCCGCGCCCGCGAAGCTGTTCTTCTGGCCGGCCGAAGACGGCTCGGAAGAAGAGGCCGTGTATCCGACCCTCGACGACGCCCTGAAGGCGGCCGGCGAAGGCGACGCGGATCATGCCTGGATCATCACCCGTGACGGCGACATCTTGAACCCGCGGGTGATCGCGACGCTGCGCGAACAATTCGAGGAGCGGCGCCGCAAGCGGGATCGGTCGTTCTCCTTCCGGGCCTGGGGTCGGGCCGCCTAGCCGAGCCGCGCCCGCGCCTGGAGAAAGCCGGCGGGGGACGGCGCGCCCTCGCGGAACACGGCCGCCGTCAGCGGGCCGCCGAAACAGGCGCCCGTGTCGATGTTCACGCGCGTCGGCCTCACGTCCGGGCTGCCGCTCCGCACCGGCGTGTGGCCGTGCACGACGTAGCGTCCGAAATCGTGGTCGGACCGGAGAAACACGTCGCGGATCCAGAGCCGGTCCGCGTCTGTCTGCTCGCTCCGACCGACGGCCGGGTTCAGCCCGGCATGGACAAAGCAGCGCCACGCGTCCTCGTAGACCGTTGGGCAGGACGCGATCCAGGCGACCACGTCCGCCGGAATGCCCTCCGGGCCCGCCGCCCCGAATGAGGCGAGGGTCTCGGCGCCGCCATTGGCCAGCCAGAGCGCGGCCGTGGCCTCGGTCCGGGCGGCGCGGAGCAGCAGGTCCTCGTGGTTTCCCTTGAGGCAGATGAGGCTGTCCGGGTCCTCTGCCTGCCGTGACCGCACGAGGCGGATCACGCCGGCACTGTCCGGGCCCCGGTCGATCAGGTCACCCAGCAGCACCACTCGCCGCGGGCCGCCGGCGGCCTCCCGCTCGATCTGGCCGAGGAGATCGACCAGGAGGTCGAGGCAGCCGTGAACGTCCCCGATCGCGAAGGTCAGCACCGGCCGGTCAGAACAGGTGGACCGCGTGGGGCGCGAACAAGCCGATCGCCACCATGCCGATGCCGAGCACGCCGAGGGCCACGCCCGCCCAGGCCAGTGCGGCCACGCCCGTGATCAGCATGGCCGAGGCGAGCACGATGGCGATCTGGAAGGCGGCGGAGCCGAGTTCGAAGTGATGGTACTTGGCGAGCGCCGTCGCGGAGCGGGTCTCCGCCTGTTTGGCCCGAGCCGACAGCTCCTTGCGGCCCTCCCCCGTCTCGGGCTCCGAATCCCAGCGGGCCGCGGTCTTGGTCCAGTTGTCGACGCGCTTGCGGTACACCTCCTCTGCGGCGCCCTCGGGCGCGGTCCCGCGCTGTAATTCGGCGCTCTCGGCGGCCGTCCTGACCACCGTCATCCGCACGGTCTTGGCCTGAAAGAAGGCCCACAGGTTCGAGGCCTCGATGTTGTCGGCCAGGGCGCTCGTCTGCGCGCTTTTCGCGAGGGTCTCACCGAGGGCGAGAAACAGCGCCAGAACCGAGATCAGCAGCGCGACCTTCTTGTTCGACCCCTCCGTCATACCGTGACCGTGACCCGACATTGCCGTCCTCCGCGATTCCGCGGCTGCGGCTTAGGATCTTTGCCTCAGCTTGGGAACTCGCGTGATCCTGGACGGCCGCGCGCGCCGATCAGGACCCGGGCCTGAGGGAGGCGACCACCTCCGCGGCGGCGTCGGACCCGGATGCCCAGGCACCCCCAACCGTGCCCCACATCGCCGGGTCGGCCGCCTCGCCGGCGAACCAGATCCGGCCCTCCACCGGCACGCGCAGCCGGCGCCGTGCCGGCGCCCGACCGGGGGGAGCCACCGCCCAGGCTGCGCGCGCCCAGGGGTCGCCCGTCCAGTCGGTGGCCGTGACCACGCGCATGCGGCGTAGCGACCCTGGCCCGAACTGCTCGGCCAGGATGCTGCGGGCCAGGGAGCCGAGCCCGCCGGCACGCCTGCGTGCGCCCAGGACACGGGCGTGGTCGAGTTCGAGGTAGTGGTAGGGGGATCCGTCGATGCGGGTGAGCATGCCGACGCTGCCGCGGCGCGAGACGAGCTTGGCGAGCCGGTCAGGGGCGCGAAAAGGCGCGTCGGGCCAGTTCAGAACCACGTGCTCGTAGGTCCCGGGCAGGAAGGAGGCGATAGCCTCCGCGAGATCGGCCGGCAGAGCGGGTGCGAACCGGATCACGCCCGCGGCCAGCACGGCGACCGGGGCGGTCACGATCGCCGCGCGCGCCTGGGTGACGCCCCGCCCGCTCTGGATCTGCACGCCTGCGCCGGTGAGCTCGACGGCGGAGACGGGCGTGCCGAGGGCCACCGGCAGCCCGCAGGCGAGGCGGGCCAGATAGCTGCCGTAGCCGCCGCGAATGAAGTGGTTGTCGCCGAACTCGTCGCTCGGGAAATCCTTGACGCTGACCTCGTCCAAGGGACGGCCGCTGATCAGGGCAAAGGTCGCCGCAGCCGGGTCGCGCCACCGGCCGAGCAGCGGCAGGGCCGAGGCGAGGCTTCGGTCCGTGGCGTCCCGCGCCGCCTCCGCAAAGGCCCGGTCGGCTCGGGCGAAGGCCTGTCCGTGCCGACGCCGCTCCGTCCGGCCCCGGACCCGGCCGTCCAGCACGGCAACGGTTTCGCGCGGAGCGCGCCAAATCGCCTCGCCGCGCTCCCGGCCGAGGCGCACCAGGGGATTGACGCTTCCGGCATGCAGCCAATGGGCGCCGAGATCGACGGCGTGCCCGGCGAAGGATGCCGTGACCGCCCGTCCGCCCACCCGGTCCCGACTTTCCAGCACGGCGACGCTCAGGCCCGCCGCGAGGCAATGGCGGGCGGCAGCGACCCCGGCAGCCCCGGCCCCGACGATGGCCACGTCCACCCGGGTCGCGGGTGCCTGGACGGCGCGGAAGATGGGCGCAACGAGGCTCACGGCCGGGCAAACTCCGTGTCGGCGAGACGGCCCGGCGCCCGGCCGGACCAGCGGGCTGCTTCCATGGCGACGATTTCGCCGTAAAGGAAGCGGCGATGATCCCCCTGTCTGCCTTCGCGGCCTTGCGCCAGGTGCTGTCGCCAGACCTGCGCCGACTCGTTCTCCGATCCATCGGACTGACGCTGGTGCTGATCCTGCTGGTCTGGGGCGTGCTGACCAAGGGCTTCGGCTACCTGCTGGAGACATACCCCCTCAGCCGCGACTACCCCGTGATCGACGGCTTCGTCTACTTCATGACCGGCGCCGGGCTCCTGATCGCGCTGGTCTACTTCCTGCCGGCCATCTCGGCCCTGGTCGGCGGCTTCTTCGTGGACAGCGCCGCGGAGAGAGTCGAGCGGACCGACTTCCCGGCCGATGCGCCGGGGGCGCCGATGTCGCCCGGCGCCTCCGTCGGCTTCGGCCTGCGCTTCGCGCTCTTGGCGCTGCTCCTCAACCTCGGCGCCCTGGCCCTGTTCTTTATCCCGGTCGTCAATATCGGGGCCTTCTTCCTGGCCAATTCCTACCTGCTCGGACGCGAGTATTTCGAGATGGCGGCGTCCCGCTTCCGGCCCGTCGAGGAAGCCGCCCGCCTGCGCCGCGAGCACCGCCTCACCGTGATGGCGGGAGGCGCCGTGCTGGCCGCACTGATGCTGGTGCCGGTCCTGAATCTCGCCACACCGATCTTCGGCATTGCCCTGATGGTCCACCTGCACAAGCGCATCGCGCGGCGCCGGTTGCCCCCGGCCGCAGGCGTGTGATGGCAGGCTACGACGTCGCGGTGGTCGGCGGCGGCGCCACCGGCTCGTCGGTGGCCTGCCACCTTCTCGCCGATCCCGGCTTTCGCGGCCGGGTGGTCGTGATCGAGAAGGACCCGACCTACCGGCTCGCCGCCTCAGCCCTCTCGGCCGCCTCCATCCGGCAGCAATATTCGCAGCCCGTGAACGTCCAGCTCTCGCTGCACGGAATCTCGTTCCTGCGCGAGGTCGGCCGGCATCTCGAGGTCGACGGCGAGGAGCCCCGGATCGACCTGCACGAGGGCGGCTACCTGTACCTCGCGGGCGAGGCTGCGGCCGGAATCTTGCGCCAGAACCACGCGGTTCAGAGCCAGGAGGGGGCGGACATCCTGCTGCTCGACCCGGAGGCGCTCCACCGCCGTTTTCCCTGGCTCGCCGCCCACGGCGTCGCCCTCGCCAGCTGGGGTCGCAGCGGCGAAGGCTGGTTCGACGGCTGGGCCCTGCTGCAGGCCTTCCGCCGCAAGGCGCGCCGGCTCGGGGCCGATTACCGGACCGGTGAAGTGGCGGGGCTCGACCTCCACGGCGATCGGGTCACGGGGCTGCGGCTTGCCGATGGCGAGCGCATCGCCTGCGGGGCTGTCGTGAATTGTGCCGGCAGCAACGGCCCCCGGGTCGCCGCCATGGCCGGGGTCAGCCTTCCCGTGCAGGCGAAACGGCGCTCGGTGTTCAGCTTCACGTGCCGCACCCCGCTCGCCGGGGCCCCCTTGCTGATCGACACGGGCGGCGTCTGGATGAGGCCCGAAGGCCGGGCGGGGCCGGGCGGCCAGGTGTTCATCGCCGGCTGGTCCCCGCCGCCCGAGACCGATCCCGATTGGCTCGACGACGATCCGGCCACGCAGGAGGTCGAGTGGTCCCTGTTCGAGGAGATGGTGTGGCCGGCGCTGGCCGCGCGCATTCCGGCGCTGGCCGAGATCAAGCCCGGGCGAGCCTGGACCGGGCCCTACGACATGAACCTCCTGGACCACAACGCGGTCCTCGGTCCCGCAGGCTCGGTGGCCAATCTCTACCTCTGCAACGGCTTCTCGGGTCACGGGCTGCAGCATGCCCCGGGCGTGGGGCGCGGCCTTGCCGAATGGATCCTGCACGGCCGGCCGACCACGCTGGACCTCCGCCCGCTCGGGTTCGACCGCATCGCGGCGGCCCGGCCCCTGCTGGAGCGCAACGTGATCTGACGAAGGTCGCCGCCCGGGCAAGCGTCATCGTCTTGTCATGCGGACGTCGTCCGGCCATCGTGCCCGCAACCTAGGAGGGGGGCCCACGAGGCTTCCGCCACGGGAAGGGAGAGCATCATGAGACGCTTGGCACGCACCGCCCTCTGTCTTGCCGCGTCCGTCGCGGCCAGTGCGGCGACCGCGCAGACGGAAATCCAGTGGTGGCACGCCATGACGGGCGGCAACAACGACGTGGTCGTCCGCCTCGCGAACGAGTTCAACGCCTCCCAAACCGAGTTCAAGGTGGTGCCCTCCTACAAGGGCAGCTACCCGGACACCATGAATGCCGGGATCGCGGCGTTCCGGGCCGGCAACGCGCCGCATATCCTGCAGGTCTTCGAGGTCGGCACGGCGACCATGATGTCGGCGCGCGGCGCCGTGAAACCGGTCTACCAGCTCATGGCCGAGGCAAAGGAGCCGTTCGACCCGAAGAGCTACCTGCCGGCGATCACCGGCTACTACTCGACCGCCAAGGGCGAGATGCTCTCCTTTCCCTTCAATTCATCGTCCATGGTGATGTGGATCAACAAGGACGCGCTCCGGAAGGCCGGCCTTGACGCCGACCAGCCGCCGAAGACCTGGCCGGAGGTGTTCGAGGCGGCCAAGAAGCTGAAGGCCTCCAGCAATCCGACCTGCGGCTTTTCCAATGCCTGGGCCACCTGGGCCAATATCGAGCAGCTTTCGGCCTGGCACAACCTGCCGCTGTCCAGCAAGGCGAACGGCCTCGACGGCTTCGACACCGTCCTTCAGTTCAACGGGCCGGTCCAGGTCAAGCACCTGCAGACTCTGGTCGAGCTGCAGAAGGACAAGACCTACGACTATTCCGGCCGCACAAACGCCGGCGAGGGTCGCTTCACATCGGGCGAATGCCCCATCTTCCTCACGTCGTCCGGCTTCTACGGCAACGTGAAGGGGAACGCGAAATTCGACTGGGCCGCGGTGCCGATGCCCTATTACCCTGATGTGGCGGGCGCGCCGCAGAACTCCATCATCGGCGGCGCCTCGCTGTGGGTCATGGGCGGCAAGAGCGCGGCCGAATACACGGCCATCGCCAAGTTCTTCAGCTTCCTGTCCGACACCGACCGGCAGGCCCGGCTGCATCAGGATTCGGGCTATCTGCCGATCACCCGCGCTGCCTACGACAAGACCAAGGCGTCCGGCTTCTACGACAAGAACCCGTCTCTCCAGACCGCGCTGATCGAGCTCACGAGCAAGGAGCCGACCGAAAACTCGCGGGGTCTGCGGCTCGGCAACATGGTGCAACTCCGGGACGTCTGGGCCGAGGAGATGGAATCGGCGCTGGCCGGGCAGAAGCCCGCCAAGGAGGCGCTCGACGCGGCCGTGACGCGCGGCAACCAGATGCTCCGGCAATTCGAGCGGACGGTGACGCGTTGAGGGGCGGGTCCGCAGCTCTCCCCGTTCCGGCGGGGAGAGGCTAGGTGGAAAAGCGGGCCGTCTTCGGCAACCGGGTCCTGCCCTACGGGCTGCTGGCGCCGCAGATCGCGGTTACGCTGATCTTCTTTTACTGGCCCGCCGCCCAGGCCGTGCAGCACTCGTTCCTGGTGCAGGACGCGTTCGGCCTCTCGACGGAGTTCGTCTGGTTCGAGAATTACAAGCAGCTGTTCTCGGATCCGAGCTATTATCGAACCCTCGCCACGACGGTGATCTTCTCCACCGCCGTCACGGCCGTGTCGCTGTCCGTGGCCCTCCTGCTCGCCGCCATGGCCGATCGGGAGATCAAGGGCGCGACCGGATACCGGACCCTGCTGATCTGGCCCTATGCGGTCGCGCCCGCAGTGGCCGGCGTGTTGTGGATCTTCATGCTCGACCCTTCGCTGGGCATGATTTCCAGGGCCATGCGGCCGCTCGGCATCGACTGGAACCCGCGCCTCAACGGCAACCACGCCATGACGCAGGTGGTGCTCGCCTCGGCCTGGAAACAGATCTCCTACAACTTCCTGTTCTTCCTGGCCGGGCTGCAAGCCATCCCGAAAAGCGTGATCGAGGCCGCCGCGATCGACGGCGCCCGCCGCTGGCGGCGCTTCTGGACCATCATCCTGCCGCTCCTGTCGCCGACGACCTTCTTTCTGGTCATCGTCAACATCGTCTACGCCTTCTTCGACACCTTCGGCACCATCGACACGATGACCGGCGGTGGACCGGCCAAGGCGACCGAGACGCTCGTCTACAAGGTCTATGCCGACGGCCGGCTCGGCGGCGACCTCGGCGGATCGGCCGCCCAATCTGTGATCCTGATGTTCATCGTCATCTCGCTGACGGCGGTCCAGTTCCGGTTCGTCGAGCGCAAGGTCACCTATTGATGGTCGAGCGCCAGACTGCTTTCTCGCGAATCATCCCGCATGCCGTGCTGCTCACCGGCGTCGCGATCGTGGCCTTTCCCGTCTATCTCGCCGTGATCGGCTCGACCCACGAGACGGCCGTGATCGCCAACGGGCAGATGCCCCTGACGCCCGGCCGGGAAGCCTTCGACACCTATTACCGGACCATCTTCACGGGCGGCAGCCGCACGACGCGCGAGCCGGTCGGCACGATGCTCTTGAACTCGTTCACGATGGCCATGCTGATCGCGCTCGGAAAGATCGCGATCTCCATCCTGTCGGCCTATGCGGTCGTCTATTTCCGCTTCCCGTTCCGGAGGGCGGCCTTCTGGATGATCTTCGTCACCCTGATGCTGCCGGTCGAGGTCCGCATCTACCCGACCTACAAGGTGGCGGCCGATCTCGGGCTGCTCGATTCCATGGCCGGGCTGACCCTGCCGCTGATTGCCTCCGCCACTGCAACGCTGCTGTTCCGCCAGTTCTTCATGACGATCCCGGACGAGCTGGTCGAGGCCTCGAAGATCGATGGCGCCGGACCATTCCGGTTCTTCTTCGACACCCTCCTGCCCCTATCCCGCACCAACATGGCAGCGCTGTTCGTGATCCTCTTCATCTACGGCTGGAACCAGTACCTCTGGCCGTTGCTGATCACCACGCGCGACGACATGCAGACGATCGTCATCGGCATCAAAAAGATGATCGTCACCTCCGACGCGCTGACGGAGTGGCAGGTCGTCATGGCGACCGCGGTTCTCGCCATGCTGCCCCCCGTGGCGGTGGTTGTGCTCATGCAGAAGCTCTTCGTGCGTGGGCTTGTTGAGACGGAAAAGTAATGGCTGCTGTCACCCTCGAGGGCGTCTCAAAGATCTACCATGGCGGCGTCCAGGCCGTGCGAAATGTATCCTTCGACGTTCCCGATGGCTCCTTTTGCGTGCTGGTCGGCCCCTCGGGCTGCGGCAAGTCCACCCTGCTGCGGATGATCGCCGGGCTCGAGACGATCTCGGCCGGCACGGTCGGCATCGGCGGCCGGGTCGTGAACGACGTGGAGCCGGCCGACCGGGACATCGCCATGGTGTTCCAGAACTACGCGCTCTACCCGCACATGAGCGTCTACGACAACATGGCCTACGGGCTCCGCAACCGGCGCACGCCTAAGCCGGAAATCGACGAACGCGTGCGCGAAGCCGCCCGCATTCTGGCCATCGAGCCGTATCTCGACCGGAAGCCCAGGGCGCTCTCGGGCGGCCAGCGCCAGCGCGTCGCCATGGGCCGGGCCATTGTCCGCAAACCGCAGGTCTTCCTGTTCGACGAGCCGCTCTCGAACCTCGACGCCAAGCTGCGCGTGCAGATGCGCGTGGAGATCAAGCGGCTTCAGCGCTCGCTCGGCGTCACCTCGGTTTATGTCACCCACGACCAGATCGAAGCCATGACGCTGTCCGACGTGCTGGTGGTCATGAATGCTGGCCAGGTGGAGCAGATTGGGACTCCGATCGAGCTCTACCGCCGCCCGCAGACCCGGTTCGTGGCGGGGTTCCTGGGCTCGCCGGCGATGAACTTCCTGCCTGGCCGGATCGGCCGGGAGCCCGGCACGATCATGCTCGACGAGCGACCCATCAGGATCGCGACCCCGCCTGCGGCGGCCCCGGACACCCAGGTCGAGCTCGGCATCCGGCCGGAGGATCTGCGGCTCGTGCCCCGTGGGCAGGCCGGGGCGCTGGCCATGCACATCGAGTTCGTGGAGGAGCTCGGCGCGACACAGCTCGTCCATGGCCGGATCGCCGCCGCCCCGGCAACCGTCCAGGTTCCCACGGGGGCGATCCCGCCGGAAGGGACGATCGAACTCGCGGTCGACCCTGCGGCGACGCACCTGTTCGACGTCGCGAGCGGCCGCCGCCTCTAAGCAGCTGGCCCGCGCTCTACGCGGGCCGCCGCCGGTCTGCGCGGCGCCGGGCGGCGGCGCACAGCACCCGTCCTGTGGGGGCCGAGGTCAGCGCCCCGCATCGCTGGCGATCTCGTCCCTGGCCCGCTGGGTGATCGGGGCCGTGCCGTCCTGGGCCTGCTTGCGCAGGTGCGGCGGGTCGTTGGACCGGCGCACCAGCATGTTGAGCGCCTCGACCGCGACCGAGAAGGCCATGGCGGCATAGATGTAGCCCTTGGGCACATGGAAGCCGAAACCATCCGCGATCAGCACCATGCCGATCATCAGAAGGAAGCTCAGGGCCAGCATGACGATGGTCGGGTTCTTCTTGATGAAGTTGGCGAGCGGACCCGCCGCGATGATCATGACGATGATGGCGAACAGCACGGACACCACCATGATCGGCAGGTGCTCGGTCATGCCCACGGCCGTGATGATGGAGTCGAGCGAGAAGACGAGGTCGATGACCACGATCTGGGCGATCACGCTGGCATAGCTCGCCACGACCGCACCGGCCCCGGCCTCGCCGTCATGCGGATCGACGCTTTCGTGGATCTCGCGGGTGGCTTTGTAGACCAGGAACAGGCCGCCGCCGATCAGGATGATGTCGCGCCAGGAGAACCCCTTGCCCAGGATCTCGATCACCGGCTTGGTCAGCCCGATGATGATCGTGATCGTGAAGAGAAGCCCGAGGCGCATGAACAGGGCGAGCCCGAGGCCGATATAGCGGGCGCTCGCCCGCTGATGCTCGGGCAGCTTGTTGGTCAGGATCGACAGGAAGATCAGGTTGTCGATCCCGAGGACGATCTCGAGGACCATCAGGGTCGCGAGCGCAGCCCAGGCTTCGGGCTGGCCCGCAAGGGCGATGATGCTGTCCATGGTCAGGCCGCTTGGCTTCGAGGTGGGGGTGGGGCGAAGACGCGAACGGCCTTCGGGATGAGGCGGAACACGGCCGGGGTGGCCGTGGTGAGTTCGCCGTCCGTGTTGACCGAGCGCGAGCGCCGGGTCCGGATGGTGACGGCCGAGGTCGCAAAGGTCCGCACGTCGTCCTGAGCGCCGTGGGTGCCGCGCCGCATGGCGGGCGCAAGCGCCAGAAGGCGCGACCAATGCCCGACTTCCAGGCTGTACACGTGGAGCTTGCCGTCGTCGGGCTCGGCGCTCTGATCAACGGTCAAGCCGCCGCCGTAGTGGCGGCCGTTCCCAACCGAGATCTGGACGGTCTTCACCCGCTCGGTCGCGCCGTCATGCTCGATGAAGGCCGTAAACGGGCGGGTGCGGGCGAGCAGCCGCGCGCTCGCGAAGGCATAGCCGAGCGTGCCCCAGCGGCGCTTGGCTTTCGCGGTCAACTCGCGCGCCAGCTCGGCCGAGAAGCCGATCGATGCGACATTGAAATAGAGATGGCCGTTGACCTCGCCGAGGTCGATGTCGCGAACTGCGCCGTCCACGATGGTCTGCGCCGCCTGCGCCAGGTTCGGCCCGATGCCCAGCGTGCGGGCGAGATCGTTGGCGGTCCCGAGAGGCAGGATGCCGAGCGGCAGGCGTGTCTCCACCAGGGCGCTCGCGACCCCGTTCAGCGTGCCGTCGCCGCCGCCAACGATCACGCAATGGAGTCCGGGCCCCCGCGTGCGGATCACCCTGCCCATATCGGCCGCGCTCGTGCAGCTCACCTCCTCGACTGCGAGGCCTCCACGCACGAGGACGCCGAGGGCCGCGTCGACCGGCTGGCTGCCGCTGCGCGCCTTCCGGTTCAGCAGCAGCAGTGCCCGGCGGGGCTCGGAGCGCGGCGCGCTCTGGGCGTCATCGTCGTCCAGCGCCTGCAAACCTGTCTCTCCGACGCGCGAAAGCCGGCGCGCTCATGAAGGCGCCGCTGCCTGTCCCTAGCTGGAAATCGGCCTGCTGAATTGCAAGCGGGAGTTTGGGGTTTTCACGCCCTGGCGAGCGTGGCCTGCAGCTCCGGCCGCGTGTTCAGGGTCTGGAACACGACGCAGTAACGCTCCGTCAGCTTGAGGAGCTGATCGAGCTGCTCCTGGGACGCGTCCGTGTCCACGTCGAAAAACAGCCGGATGGAGCGGAAGCCGACCGGCGCGCCCTTGTCGACGCCGAGCGTGCCCCGGAAGTCGAGTTCTCCCTCGGCCCGCACCTTGCCCTGCCGAAGCGGAATGGCGAGTGCCGTCGCGACCGCCTTCAGGGTCACGCCGGCGCAGGCGACCAGAGCCTCGAGCAGCATGTCGCCAGAGCAGAGCTCGGCGCCCGACCCGCCCGTCGCCGGATGCAGCCCGGCGACGGCCAGAGCCCGGCCGGTCTCGACCTTGCAGCTGATCGAGCTCTCGTCGAGCGTGCCCTCGGCCCGCAGCGTCACCACGGCGGCCTCGGGCTCCGCCCGGTAGCGGTCCTTGTAGGGCGCCTGCATGGCGCGGAGCGCGGTCGCATCCATTGGAAACTCTCTCCTACCACCAAAGCGCCGGGGCGGCGCTGGCTTCCGGCCCCTTCTGGGCGGCCTTGAGCGAGCGGTCGAGTGCTTTCAGCACCGTCCGGCTCGCGGCCTCCACGGCCGGGGAAGCGCGCGACCGCGGGCGGGCCAGCGACAACGCGATCTCATCGGCGATGCGGCCCGGCGCGGGGCGCATCACGACCACCCGATCCGCCAGCTTCACGGCCTCGTCCACGTCATGGGTCACCATGACGACGGTGGGTCGGCTCTCGCTCCAGATGGCCAGGAGGTGCTCGTGCAGGCTGGCCCGGGTGAAGGCGTCGAGCGCGGAGAACGGCTCGTCCAGCAGCAGCACCTTTGGGCCGCCGATCAGGGCTCGGGCGATCGCGACCCGCTGCTGCTGCCCGCCCGACAGCTCGCGCGGCCAGCGGCGGGCGTGATCGGCGAGTCCGACCTTTTCGAGGGCGTGCAGCACCCGCTCGCGCCGTTCGGCGGCCGGGACGCGGCCGAGCCCGACGGCCACGTTCGCCGCGACATCGTACCAGGGGAGGAGCCGCGGCTCCTGGAACACCAGCCCGATTCCGGCGTGCGGCTCCAGCACGGGCTCGCCGTCGAGCCTGATGGACCCGGCCGAGGCCCGGTCGAGCCCGGCCACGAGCCGCAGGAAAGTGGTCTTGCCGCAGCCGGACCCGCCGATCAGCGCGACGATTTCGGCGGCCCGCACCGTGAGCGAGACATCCGAGAGGGCAACCGTGCCGTCGGCGTAGCGCTTGGTGAGTCGCTCGACCGCCAGCATCAGAGGCGCTCCCGCCGGACATCCTGCCAGGCGAGCAGCGGCCGGGTCAGCAGCACCAGCACCGTGTCGCAGAGCTTGCCGGCCAGCGCGAAGGCGATGATCGCGGCGACGATCTGGTCCGGCTTGCCGAGCTGCTGGCCGTCGACCAGCAGGTAGCCGAGCCCCTCGGACGCGCCCATGAACTCGGCCGCGACCACGAACATGAAGCCGAGGCCGAGGCCGGAGCGGAGCGCGGTCACCGCTTCCGGCAAGATTGCCGGCAGCAGGATGCGGCGCACCAAGGCGAAGCCCGAGAGCCGGTAGGCGCGCCCGACCTCCACCAGCTTGCGGTCGACGGACAGGATGGCGCCGCCGACACCGAGATAGATCGGAAAGAACACGCCCACCGCGATCAGCGTCACCTTGGACGCCTCGAAAATCCCGAACCAGAGAATGAAGAGCGGCACCCAGGCAATGGACGGGATCGCCCGCAGGGCCTGCAAAGTCGGATCAAGCAGCCGGCGCGACACCGGGCTCGCACCCGACAGGGCTCCGAACAGGATGCCGGCGACCGCCCCCGCTCCGAACCCGACCAGCACCCGCCACAGCGTCACGCCGATATGGAGCCCGAGTTCGCCCGTATCGGCGAGCCGCAGAAAGGTCTCCCAGATCCGGCTCGGCGGGGGCACGAGCCGGCCTTGGGCCAGCCCGAACCTGACCGCGAGTTCCCAGCCGAGCGCAAGCCCGACGGGCAGCAGGAGCCCGGCCAGCGGCCTCGCCCAACGGGCGCGCCCGCCGCGAGCCCCCTGCCCCGTCGGAGCGGCCGGATGGCTGTCCTCGGCCGCGGCCACGCTGAGGCCGGCGTCGCTCACCGCGTGGCGGTCGCGAAGCTCGGATCAATCAGCGCTTCGACCGCCTTTTCGACCTCCGTCGTGGCCGGCAGCACGCCCGCCTCCTTGAGGGCCAGTCCGGCCTGAAGAATGGTGTCGCGCTGCTCGGCGCCGATGGCCGAGTGCGTGAGCTCCGTGCGCTCGAGCTGTCGAGCGATGACGGGCTCCGGCAGGCCCGTCGCGGCCATCATGATGCGCTTGAGTTCGGCCGGGTTGGCAAGCGCCCAGCTTCGCGCCTCCTCATAGGCCCGCAGCACCTTGCCCACCACTTCGGGGTGCTCGCGAGCGAAGGCCTCGCGCACATTGAGCACGCCCCAGGTGTTCAGGGGCGCGTTGCGGTAGAACAGCACCGCGTCCTGCTCCACCTCGGCCGCCGCCATGAGCGGGTCGAGCCCGGCCCAGGCATCCACGTCGCCGCGCTCAAGTGCAGTGCGGCCGTCGGGATGCTGCAGGAGCACGAGCCGGACGTCGCGCTCCGTCAGCTTGGCGGAGGCGAGCGCGCGCACCAGGAAGATGTGCGGGTCGGTGCCGCGCGTGACGGCGACGCGCTTGCCCTTCAGGTCCGCGATGTTGCTCAGCCCGGTGCCCTTGCGGGTCACGAGCGCCGTCCATTCCGGACGCGAATAGACGTAGATGGACTTGATCGGATTGCCGTTGATGCGGCCGATCAGGGCCGCGGCGCCGGCCGTGGACCCGAAATCGATCGAGCCGGCATTGAGGAACTCGAGGGCCTTGTTCGAGCCCAAGGTTTGCACCCAGCGGATGCCGACCCCGTCCGCCGCGAGCGCCTGCTCGAGAATGCGGCGCTCCTTGAGCACCAGGCTGACCGGGTTATACGTCGCGTAATCGAGACGGACCTCCTTGGGAGCAGGCGCGGCCATGGCCGCCTGCGCGGCGGCGGCGAGCCCTGCGGAGAGGAGGGCGAGGGTCGACCGTCGTGTAAGGATCACGAGAAGCTCCGGGGCCGTCGAGAAACGGCCGGCAAATAGAACGGCCTTGTTCGTTTTGTCAAACGCGGGGACGACATATCGCCCCACCGCGGGACCGCCCGAGCAAGCAGGCCAGAGACATAGCTTCGCTCCCGCGGCCTGTTAAACTGACATTCCGTTGTGCTCTGCAACAAAAACGGACGTCGTTTCGGACGTCGCGAGTTTTCGGTTGCCGCACGGCACGTTCAGGGACAGTATCCGGTCAATTCGCCCGCCTCGACGCGGCCGAGACGCTGCCGAGAGCAGCGGCGCCAAAACACAGAGGGAGGGTTGAAATGGCCAAGGGTCGCGTTTCACGACGGCGTTTCCTCGGGACCTCCGCGGCCTCGGCCGCGCTCGTGTCCATGCCCTTCGTTCGCGGCGCCCACGCCGCGGGCTCCGTCTCGGTCGGCTTCTGGGATCATTGGGTGCCCGGCGCCAACAAGGCGACAGAGGAGATTTGCCGGGCCTGGGCCGAGAAGGAGAAGGTCGACATCAAGATGGATTTCATCACGTCGCAGGGAAACAAGAACCTGCTGACGATCGCTGCCGAGGCGCAGGCGAAATCCGGTCACGACGTCTTCGCCTTCCCGACCTGGTACGTGCACGAACACGCCAACCAGCTCGAACCTGTCGACGACCTGATGACGGAGCTCATCAAGCAGAACGGCAACGTCAACGGCACTGTCGACTACCTGGCCAAGGTGAAGGGGCGCTGGCTCGCGGTCCCGGCCACCCCCGGCTCGCAGATCAAGGGTCCGTGCTCGCGCATCGACCTGATGAAGCAGCATGCCGGGATCGACGTGCAGGCCATGTATCCGGCCGGCGAGGCGCCCAAGGCCGACAACTGGACCATGGACACCTTCCTGAAGGCGGCCGAGGCCTGCCACAAGGCCGGCTTCCCGTTCGGCATCGGCCTCGGGCAGACAACGGATTCGGTCGACACGGCGGGCGCCATCTTCCAGTCCTTCGGGGCCGCGCTGGTGGACAAGGACGGCAAGATCACTGTGAAGTCCGACGCCGTCCGGCAGGCGATGGAATGGTACGCCAAGCTGGCGAGGTTCCTGCCGCCCGACGCGCCGGCCTGGGACGATGCGTCCAACAACAAATGGCTGGTCTCGGGGCGGGGCGCGCTGATCTGCAATCCGCCGAGCTCGTGGGCGGTGGCGAAACGGGACGCGCCCGACATCGCCAAACAATGCTGGACGCACGGCATGCCGGCCGGGCCGCATGGCCGCTTCTCGCCCTATCTGCCCTATCTCTGGGGCATCTGGTCCTTCTCCCGGAACAAGCCGGCCGCCAAGAGCCTCCTCATGGCCCTGTCGCACGCGGACGCCATCGGCAAGATGGTCGAGGTCTCGGTCGGCTACGACCTGCCGGCCTACGAAAAGCTGACCACGCTGAAGACCTGGGCCGAGATGGAGCCGCCTCGGGGCACGCTCTATCACTACCCGAACCCGCACAACCATCAGACGCTGTCGATTGCGGCCGCCCCGGCGCCGCCCAACATCGCCAACCAGATCTACAATCAGGCGATCATGACCAAGATGGTCGCGCGGCATCTCGGCGGCGAGCGGATGGACGCCACGCTGGCCTGGGCCGAGAGCGAGGTGGAAGGCTTCATGCGGGGCTGAGCGTCGCCGAACGCCGCCATCATCCCGGGCGGGGCGCAGCACCGCGCTGCGCCTCGCCTCCGGGGAGGCGGCCGAGAGAGCCGTGCCATGTCAGACCTCGCCGTCCGCCACGCCGCGCCAGGCGCGACCTCCGCAAAGCGGGAGCGCTCGCGCCTCAGGGTCTTCCTGCGCCAGCGTTCCACGGTGGCCTTCCTGTTCACGCTGCCGCTGATCCTGCTCGTCGGCGTGCTGGTGATCTATCCGGCCTTCTACGCCCTCCACCTCGCGACCCTGAACAAGCGCATGGAGCGGTTCGTCGGGCTGTCGAACTTCACCTTCCTGTTCACCCGCGAAACGTTCTGGATGGTGGTCAGGCAATCCTGCATCTTCGCGGTCTCGGCCGTGATCTTCAAAGCGCTGATCGGCTTCACGGTTGCCCACCTCGTGCACGCCATTCCGGCCAAGGGTCAGCGCAAGTGGCGGGGCATGCTGCTCGTGCCCTGGGTGATCCCGCCGGCTCTGTCCACGCTGACCTGGCTGTGGCTGTTCGACCCGTCCTACAGCGCCTTCAACTACGTCCTGGCCGGGATCGGCATCGGGCCCGTACCCTGGACGGGTGACGCATTGTGGGCCCGCGTCTCGGTCATCCTGGTCAACATCTGGTACGGCGCGCCATTCTTCATGATCATGTATCTGGCTGCGCTGAAATCGGTGCCCGCTGAACTGTACGAGGTCGCGGCCATCGACGGCGCCACTTTCTGGCAACGGCTCTTCTACATCACCCTGCCGATGATGCGGAACATCATTGCCATCACGACGCTATTCTCGCTCATCGTCACCTTCGCCAATTTCGACATCGTCTGGATCCTGACGGCGGGCGGCCCGATCGACCGCACGCATGTGTTCGCGACCTGGGCCTTCCGGCTTGGCATCCAGGGCGGGGACATCCCGCTCGGGGCCTCGGTCTCCCTGGTGATGATCCCCCTCCTGGCCGTCGCGGCGATCTTCATCCTGCGCGACGTCAACAAGCGCGCGGAGCGGATGTGATGGCAGCCCGGGCCCTCGGCTCACCCGTCACCGACACGCTCAGCGACTCCGGCACCGTCGTCGGCGACCGCCGCTGGGCGGTGCTGTGGGCCTATGTCTTTCTGCTCGTCTTTGTCGCCTTCGCGCTGATGCCGCCCATCTACATGCTCATCACCGGGCTCAAGACCTCGAGCGAGATCTCGGCAGCGACGAACCCCTGGTGGGTGTTCAACCCCACGCTCGCCAATTTCACGGAGCTGATCACCTCGCCGCTGTTCCAGACCTTCTTCAAGAACTCGGTCCTCGTGGCCCTTCTCACCGTCGTGATCACCATGCTGATCAGCGTGCCGGCCGCTTTCGCGCTGTCGCGCATGAAGTTCTGGGGATCCGGCGCGCTCGCGACCGGCGTGTTCCTGACCTACCTGATCCCGGAGACCCTGCTGTTCATCCCGCTGTTCAAGATGTTCGCGACGTTCCGCGACTGGACCGGGATCGAGCTCCTGAACCACTGGTACGTGCTGGTCATCGTCTACCCGACGTTGACCGTGCCCTTCTGCACCTGGATCATGATCGGATACTTCGCCTCTATCCCGAAAGAGCTCGACGAGGCCGCCCTGATCGACGGCGCGAGCTGGACGCAGACGCTCCTCAAGATCTTCATTCCGGTCGCCCTGCCGGGGCTGATCGCGGCGACGATCTTCGCCTTCACGGTGGCCTGGGCCCAGTTCCTGTATCCGCTCGCCTTTACGACCTCGCAGGACCAGCTCGTGCTCTCGGTCGGCATCGCCACCACCCTGATCAAGGCGGACGTGTTCAACTGGGGGCAGATCATGGCGGGGGCGCTTCTCGGCGCGGCGCCGCCGCTGATCATCTACGCCTTCCTGATGGATTATGACGTGGCTGGGCTGACCGCGGGCGCCACCTAGGGCTGAGAGGGACGCCCGCCGCCCTGACCGGCGCCCTGACCGTCGCGACCCTCGCGACATTGGCGCGCGCGCGTGGCATCTGTGAGCCATGGACCGCGACATTCCCCCCTCCATGCCGGCCGACCAGTTCCGGACGCGCGTTGTTTTCACGGCCTTTGTCGTGCTCGGGCTCGCCGCCCTGTTCGCGGCGGCCTGGTGGCTCCGGACGCTGCTGCTGATCACCTTTCTCGCGGTGCTCCTCGCCACGGTGCTCCGGGCCCTGGCCGGGCGGGTGCATGGCTGGACGGGCATGCGGGCGAGGTGGGCCGTCCTGCTGATCGCCCTGGTGCTCGTGTTCGCGACCGGGGTGGCAACCGCCCTGGTGGCGCCGACGCTCGCCGACCAGACGCGGCAGCTGCTGCAGCGCCTGCCCCAGATCGCCGAAACCCTCCAGCAGCGCCTCAACCAATACGCCTGGCTCGCTTCCATCTGGCAGCAGGTGAGTTCCGGCCTGAGCCTGCCCGCGCCGGCCGATGCGATGGGTCAGGCCGGCCGGGTCGTGAGCGCGATTTCGGAAGCGCTCGGCTATGCCGGTCTCGCGCTGGTCGGGGCGCTCTTCTTCGCGCTCCAGCCCGACCTGTATCGCCGGGGAATGATCCGCCTGGTGCCCGTGCGGCGGCGCCCCGCGGCCGACGATCTCCTGTCGGAGCTCCACGCCGTCATCCTGTCCTGGCTCGGAGCCCAGCTCATGCTGATGATTTTCATCGGCGTGGTGGTCGGTCTCGGGCTGTGGATGATCGGGGTGCCCTATGCGCTCGCGCTCGGGACCCTGGCGGGCCTGCTCGAATTCATCCCCTATCTCGGGCCGATCCTCTCGGCCGCCGTCGCGCTCTCGGTGGCGCTCGGTGCCGATCCCACCCTCGCTCTGTGGACGCTCGGCCTGTTCCTGATCGTGCAGCAGGTCGAGAACAACGTGTTGCAGCCCCTGGTGCAGGAGAGCGCGGTCGAGATCCCGCCCGTGCTGCTGATGGTGATGCTGTTCGGCATGGGCCAGTTGTTCGGCATGGTCGGCGTCATCGTGGCGACGCCGCTGCTGGCCGTGCTGATCGTGGTGGTTCGCAAGGTCTATGTGGAAGGAATGCTTGAGGCGGACGAGCCGCCACGGCCGCCCTCCCCGACCTGACGGCATGGCTCGGGGCCGCGCGATGGCCTAGGAATGGGGGGCGGCGGAGCCGCGGGAGGTGTTCCGATGGCATCATCGGCGAGCCGGCAGATCGTTCTCGTGAACGCGGCCCATTTCATCACCCATTACAGCCTTCTCATCCTGCCGACGGCGGTGCTCGTCATGGCCAGGCCCGGCGGTGAATTCGGCGACAGCTACGGCCCCATCCTGACGCTCGCGACCGCGATGTTCGTGCTCTACGGCGTCGGCTCGCTGCCGCAGGGCTGGCTCGCCGAGCGCTTCGGCCGCAAGGCCCTGATGCTGACCTTCTGCTTCGGCACCGGCGCCTCGCTGATTGCGGCCGGCTTCGTGTCGAGCCCGCTCGCCCTCGCCCTCGCCCTCGCAGCAGCGGGCGGGTTCGCGGCCATCTACCATCCGGTCGGCACCGCCATGCTGGTGGAGGCCGCCGGCGCGAAGCCGGGGCGATCAATCGGCGTCAATGGCGTGTTCGGGAACATCGGGGTCGCGTCGGCGCCGGTCGTCACGGCCTTTCTGGCCGCCTGGATCGGCTGGCGGGCCGCCTTCGTGGCACCCGGCCTCCTGGCCATCGGGCTGGGCCTCGTGTGGTGGCGCGAGCCGGAATACGACCACGCCGCCCACGCTTCGAGCCGGCCGTTTCCGGCCATCCCGCCGGCCCTGGTCAGGCGCGCCGTGGCGGTGCTGCTCGCCATCGCCATCGTCTCGGGCCTCGTCTTCAACGCTTTCACCCTCCTCCTGCCGAAGCTGATGCAGGAACGGCTGGCCGGCGACGCCTCGCTGATCTCGATGGTGGGGTTCCTGGCCTTCGCAGCCACGCTTTGCGGGGCGGTGACGCAGTTCACGGTCGGCCGCCTCATCGACCGGACGACGCTGAAACGGGCCTTCCTGCCCATGGCGCTCGTTCTCGCACCGACGCTCGCGGCTCTCGCCGTCGTCGAGGGCTGGCTGGTGCTGCCGCTGGCCGGGCTAGCGGCCGCGGTCATCTTCGGCCAGGTCACGGTGAACGAGACCATGACGGCCCGCTATGTGGCGCCCGCCCTGCGAGCGCGCCTCTATTCCGTGCGCTTCTTTCTCGGCTTTCTCGGCAGCGCGGCGGCGGCGCCCCTCGTCGGCCTCCTGCATGAGCGCACGGGAAACCTCACGGCCACGACCCTGGTTCTCGCCGCCTGCGCGGTCGCGACGCTCGTCTGCGCCCTCCTGTTTCCCGACCGGCGCGAGGAGCTCGAGCCCGAACTCTGGGCGAACGCCGCCGCCCCTGGGCCGGCACGAGAGCCGGCACCGGCACCGGCCGAGTAACCCCTGCGCGCAAACGCCTCAGGCGGGCCTTGTGGAACATAGGCGGAACAGGTAGCCTGTTCCCGATTTGTTTCGTGGCCGAGTCGGTCCCGACCGGAGGGCGACCATGCTGACCCGCAAGCAGAACGAGTTGCTGCGCTTTATTCACGCGCGCCTCCAGGAATCGGGTGTGCCGCCATCCTTCGACGAGATGAAGGAGGCGCTGGAGCTCAAGTCGAAATCCGGCATTCACCGGCTGATCACGGCACTCGAGGAGCGCGGGTTCATCCGCCGCCTGCCGAACCGGGCGCGGGCGCTCGAGGTGATCCGGATGCCCGAACTCGCGGCCCGGCCCAAGTTCAGCCCCAGCGTGGTGGAAGGCCATTTCGGCCGCGGCCGCGTCGTCCAGCCCCCGTCCGGCGGCACGCCCGATGGCGGCAAGTCCGTCTCCATCCCGGTGATGGGCCGAATCGCGGCCGGCACACCGATCTCGGCCATCCAGAACCGGTCGCATTCCATTGCACTGTCGCCGGACTTCCTGGCCTCGGGCGAGCATTACGCCCTCGAGGTGAAGGGCGATTCGATGATCGAGGCCGGGATCCAGGACGGCGACACGGTGGTGATCCAGCGCCAGGACGTGGCCAATACGGGCGACATCATCGTGGCCCTGATCGACGACGAGGAGGCGACCCTCAAACGCTTTCGGCGTCGCGGCTCCTCCATCGCCCTGGAAGCCGCCAATCCCGCCTACGAGACGCGCGTTCTCGGCCCCGACCGCGTCCGCATCCAGGGCAAGCTGGTGAGCCTCGTCCGGCGCTATTGAGGCCGGTCGGCCGTCGCATCAGGGGTCGACATCGGCGTCCGGAGAATCGGCCGGCGGAGACGCGGCGTCCGGCGGAGCGCGTGGCTCCGGCGCGGGTCGTGTTGCGCGGGCGGGTGGTGACGGCGCGGCTTTGGGGCCGGCGCGAGCGAGCCAGGGCCTGACCTCGCCGGGCCGGCGGGTGGTGTCGAGGCGAAAGCCCGAGGGTGTGAGCGACACCGCAGTGGCGCCTCGCTCCGACAGAAAGCGGCGGTCGAGCAGCAGCGCGGCCGCGCATCCGGGCGGTGCCGTTTGCCGGGCGACCAGGATTGCGGCGCGGCCGCAATCCTCGACGAAGCCGCGGCGGTCAGACAGGTGGGACACCGGGCGGCCGTCCGGCAGTTCGGCCGTGCAGCCAATCGGGTCGCAGCGCACGCCGGCCCGAAGGGTCGGATCGCCGGCCCGCCGGCCGTCCCCGTCAGCCCGCAACCATTGCTCCACCGTGAAGGCCGAGACGCGGCCGAGCACCACCAGCCGCCCGTCGCGTCCTCGCACCGCCGCGCCCGATCCGTCCCGGGCTGCGACAAGGTCCGGGCGGGGCGCCGCGCCGGCCAGCGCCAGCCCGGCTACGGCCGGCAGCAGCGACAGCCACCGCAGGCCGGTGCTGCACAGGGTGGCGAGCAGGATGGCGAGCGCAAACAGCCCCAGGGCCAGCGGCCCGAAAGCCGGGACCGTGACCGTCGAGCCCCCGAAACCCGCCACCCACTCAGACAGCCGCAGCACCGCATCGGTCGCGAGGCCCATGGCCGCCCAGATCGGCCGGTCCAGGCCGAAGGGCAGCGCCACGATGCCAAGCACGGCAGCCGGCATCACGGCGAGCGAGACGAGCGGCAGGGTCGCGGCGTTGCCGATCAGCGCGTAGGGCTGAAGCTGGTGGAAGTGGAAGGTGCTGAACGGCCCCGTCGCGATCGTGGCAATCACCGTCGTGCCGAGCAGCCCGCCGATGGCGAGGGCGAGCCAGAGCGCAGCCCGTCGCAGCGGGTCGCCCGGCTCCACGGCGGGCCGAAGCCGCTGCACCAGTTCGGCGAAACCGATCAGCCCGGCCACCGCGGCATAGGACATCTGGAAGCTCGGTCCGAGCAGCGCCTCCGGCTCCCGCGTCAGAACCACAAGGGCCGAGATGGCGAGATTGCGCAGCGACAAGGCAGGCCGGTCGAACAGGATCGCGCCCTGCATGATCAGGATCATCACCAGCGAGCGCTCGGTCGCCACCTCGGAGCCCGAGAACACGCAATACGTGGTCGCGCCCGCCATGCCGACCACGGCGGCGATCTTCTTGATCGGCCACCGGAGGGCCAGGGCCGGCGAGAGCGCGAGACCGGCCCGGGTCGCAGCGAAGAACAACCCCGCGGCCAGGACCATGTGCAGGCCCGAGATGGAGACAACGTGGTAGATGCCGGCCGCGCGCAGAATGTCGTTGGTGCGCTCGTCGATCAGGCCCCGCTTGCCGGTGACGAGCGCGGCCGAGACCGCGCCGGCCTGGCCGCCGATGGCCGCCGTGATCCGGGAGGTGAGCGCGTTGCGGGCCCGGTCGATCGCCGCGGCGGCCCGTAGGGCGAGATCCGGCGCGACCGGTGGAGGATCGATGCGGGCCAGGGCGCCGGACACCGATCCAACCCCACCAATCCCGCGGAAATAGGCGTCACGGGCGAAGTCGTAGCCGCCAGGCAGGGCCGCATCGGGCGGCGGCAGGAGCCGCGCCGTGCCTGAGACGTAATCGCCCGGCGCGATCGCGCCGAGTGCCCGCACCGTCACCCGGATGCGGGCAGGACGGGCGGCCTCGTCGACCCCGTCGAGCTTGGCGGCCCGGATCACCAGCCGGGCAGCGCCGCCGGCCCGCTCCTCCACGGTTTCCACGAAACCTTGCAGGCGCCCGACAACCATGCGGTCCAGCACGGGCGCGCGCACGGCCTCCTGCCGGGCAACAGCGGCCGCGAAGCCCAGGGCGGCCGCCGCCGAGCCCACCAGCACGACGAGGCGGCCGAAGCGATGGCGCGACAGGGTCGCGGCGCAGACGAGGGCCGCCCCCAGCGCCATCGGCGGCCAGAGGGAGACGGGGGCCTCGGCCGCGAAGGCGAGCGCGATCCCGGCCCCGTAGGCAACCGCGACCCAGGCGAAGAGACGGCGCCGCTCCACCTCTTCCCGAACCAGCGCGGCGAGATGGGGCGGCCACGCGGCGAGCGCGCCCGGCAGGGTCGCGTTCCAGCCGCCGATCCAGGGCGCCGTGCCGGACCCGCCCGGCCCGGCCAGGCTCGCGGCTGGCCGGGCC
>NZ_JAQGKF010000026.1 GCF_028290205.1 Enterovirga sp.
TCGCACCGTCTTGCGACGATCTTTTGGTCGCTGGCGCTGCGTCGGGCACGGCCGCGAACGCGAGAAGCTCTCCGACCTCGGCAGCTAGGGGGGCGCTGATGTCATCGCCTCGCTCAAGATGCTCCAGCTCCTCAAACCGGATGTGAGCTATCTCTCGGTCCGTCTTCTGGCGCGCGCCCCGCTTTTCCTCGAGCACGAACCAGCGAGCGGCCAAGTGCCAGATTTCGGCATTTGTCAGGTCGGCAGGAGCTGCACTCGGCACTGGCGCGCGAAGTTCCTGCGAGCCTCATCGAACTCGGCCTCAGCGCGGAGACGCTCTATGCGGACGCGGCGTCGTGCCTCGTCAGGGTCGGATGTCCCGAGGGTCTTGCGAACCTCCCGCCTGCCGAAAACGGGACGTAGGTCATGCGGAACCCGGACCCGTAGGTGCCAAATCGACTCGCGCTTCTGAAGCGCTCCGCGCGTCGCGCCATGGCCGGTCTAGGATGCTCGCGCGTACCACTGCTGTGTACTAACCGAGCGTCCTAAGCCGGGGAAAACCAAGGGCTTTCTTGAGGTTCAGGCACTTAGGGGAGACCTGGTGGAGCTGAGCGGGATCGAACCGCTGACCTCTGCAGTGCGATTGCAGCGCTCTCCCATCTGAGCTACAGCCCCGGTCAGGGCGGCCTTGTAGGGGCGTCCGGTCAGGTCTGTCAACGGCTTGACAACGGGTGTCGCACGCAGGTCGTGATTTGGTGGCCGGCCCTGTCCGGGCCGGCGGCCCAAGTGTCGCGCCCCAGCCCCGGGCGCACCGGCGCGGGCGGCGTCCCACCCTGCGAAAACGGTCGAGATCTGGTCGGTGGAGGTCGGCCCTGCCGGGCTGCGGCAGCCCGCGGCGCGCGCCGATTCGGAGCGCCGGGCGAAGAGAGGGGGCCGGCTAACCGGCGCTCGACTCGGGGCCGTCTTCGCCCTCGGCCTCGCCCTCGGGCACCTCCGGCGGCTCGACGCGGATGCGCCCGGCGGGGATATCGATCTCGGGCACGAACTGCCTCGTGAAGGGCAGCAGGGTCGTCCGGCCGCCGCCGAGGGGCGCGATCTCGAGAAGCTCGCCGCCGCCGTAATTCGGCACGCCGACCACGGTGCCGAGCGGTCCGGTCGGACCGTCCACGGCGAGCCCGACGAGGTCAGCAAGAAAGAACTCGTCCTCGTCCGCGGTTTCGCCCAGCCGCTCCCGCGCGACATGGAGCCGGATTCGGTTCAGCGCCTCGGCGGCCTCCCGGGAGGCAACGCCCTCCACCCTGACGACCAGGAGGTCGGGCTGGTCGCCCGCCGCCTGGCGCAAGCTGGTCAGGCGGAAGGCGCGGCCGTCTGAGCCCGCGAGCGGGCCGTAACGGCCGATCGCGAGCGGGTCTTCGGTGTAGGATTTCAGCCGGACCTCGCCGGCGAGCCCGTGCGCCCGGCCGAACTCGCCGAGCAGCACATGGCCCGCGGGAGGGCGACCGGACGGAGGCACGGGGTCCCCGATCAGGCTGCGGCCGGCTCGCCGGCTTCGGCCTTCTTGGCCTTCTCGGCAGCGCGCTCGGTCGCCTTCTGGCCCGGCTTGCCCTTTTCCGGGTTGTTGCGGGTGTCGCGCTTGGCGAGACCGGCAGCGTCAAGGAAGCGGAGCACGCGATCGGTCGGCTGGGCGCCCTTGGCGAGCCAGCCCTGGATCTTCTCGCCCTCGAGGGTGACCCGGCTCGGATCCTCCTTCGGCTTCATCGGGTCGTAGGAGCCGACCTTCTCGATGAAGCGACCGTCGCGGGGCGAGCGGGCATCGGCCACCACGATGCGGTAATAGGGACGCTTCTTGGCGCCGGCGCGGGCGAGGCGGATTTTCAGGGACATCTTGCTTTTCTCCTAGCTCTTGGGCTGCCCCGGCCGGGCTCGTCCCGGCCATTGACAGCTCTGCACGTGAAACGAGGCGGCCGGAACGAGCCCGGCCGTGACGGGGCGGGCTACTTCTTCTTGCCGCCTCCGAACGGGAAACCGGGCGGCAGGCCGCCCGGCAGCTTCGGGCCGCCGAGGCCCGGAAGGCCGCCGCCGAAACCCGGCAGCTTCGGGCCGCCCGGGCCGCCGAGGCCGGGCGGCAGCAAGCCGGCCGGCATGCCGGGACCGCCCGCCTTGCCCATCTGCTCCTGCATGGCGGCGAGCTGCTCGGGGGAGGGCTGGGGCATGCCGCCGCCGAGGCCCATCATCTTGCCGATCATGCCGGAGATGCCCTTGCCCTTGCCGCCGCCCATCATCTTCATGACGTCAGCCATTTGGCGGTGCATCTTGAGAAGTTTGTTGACCTCTTCGACCTTGGTGCCGGAGCCGGCTGCGATGCGCTTCTTGCGCGACGCCTTGAGCAGGTCGGGATTGCCCCGCTCGGCCCGGGTCATGGACGAGATGATGGCGCGCTGACGCTTGACCATGCCTTCGGCGAGCCCCGCCTGGGCGATCTGGGACTTCATCTTGGCCATGCCGGGCATCATGCCCATCAGGCCGCCCATGCCGCCCATCTTCTCCACTTGGCCGAGCTGGTCCGACAGGTCGTCGAGGTCGAATTTCCCCCGCCGCATCTTGTCGGCCATCTTCGAGGCCTGCGCGGCATCGATGGATTCGGCCGCACGCTCCACGAGCGAGACCACGTCGCCCATGCCCAGGATGCGGTTGGCGACCCGGGACGGGTGGAATTCCTCGAGCGCGTCCACCTTCTCGCCGGTGCCGACGAGCTTGATGGGCCGGCCCGTGACGGCCCGCATCGACAGGGCCGCGCCACCGCGGGCGTCGCCGTCCATGCGGGTCAGCACGATGCCGGTGATGCCGATGCGGCTGTCGAAGGCCCGCGCGGTGTTGACGGCGTCCTGGCCGGTGAGGGCGTCCGCGACGAGCAGCACCTCGTGCGCGTCCGTCGCCCGCTTCACCTCGGCGGCCTCGGCCATCAGGGCCTCGTCCACCGTGACCCGGCCGGCCGTGTCGAGCATCACGACGTCGAAGCCGCCGAGCCGCGCCGCCTCCATGGCCCGGCGGGCGATCTGCACGGCGGATTGACCCGCCACGATCGGCAGGGTCTCGACCTCGACCTGCCGGCCCAGGATGGCGAGCTGCTCCATGGCGGCGGGCCGCCGCGTGTCGAGCGAGGCCATCAGCACGCGGCGCCGCCCGCGGTCCGACAGGCGCTTGGCGATCTTGGCCGTGGTGGTGGTCTTGCCCGACCCCTGCAGGCCGACCATCAGGATCGGCACCGGCGCGGCGGCGTTGAGGTCGATCGTGGCTCCGTCCGAGCCCAGCATTTCGACGAGCTGGTCGTGCACGATCTTGACGACCATCTGGCCGGGCGTGACCGACTTCACCACCTCGGCGCCGACAGCCCGGCTCCGCACCTTGTCCGTGAAGCTGCGCACCACTTCGAGGGCGACGTCCGCCTCGATCAGCGCGCGCCGCACCTCCCTGAGCGCGGCGTTGACGTCCTCCTCCGACAGCGCTCCCCGACGGGTCAGCCCGTCGAGGATCGCGGAGAGCTTCTCGGAAAGACCCTCGAACATCCTATTCGGCCCTGCCGCCCATCGAACTCTCGAGGCGCCGGGCCGCGAGCGCCGCCTCGAATTGCGTGACGGCCGTCTCGAACTTGTCCCGGCATCCCGGGTTGCAGAAGCCGACCACGGCTCCGGCATAGGTCGTGAGGGAATCGGCCGCGATGGCCTTGCCCGACCACGGGCAGGTCTCGTTCACGGCGTCTTCGATCCGCAACGGCGCGTCGGCCACGTCCATCTCCCGTCCCCTCAGGGAACACTGGGCAACGCGAACGGCGCCCGAGGGCGCCACGCGCTGTCGGACGTTGCGTCCGGCCCGGTCGAAAGGACCAGGCCGGGTCGGCGGCACTCGGGCTCGCTCGCGTCGAAGAGGGCAGCGCTTAAGCGCCCTCCGGCATCAAGTCAACGAAGGGCGTCGCCGCCGGTCGCCTTGGGCCGCGCCACCTCGGGGTGGCCGCTCTCCGCCGCCGCCTGCTCCCAGGCATTGTTGGGATGGGCGACCGTGCCGGCTTTCCGCTTGCGCGACTCCGCCACGATGTAACCGATCGCGAGCACCGCCAGCCCGCCCGCGAGACCGATGAACCAGATGTAGCTGCCGAGGTCACCCATGGTTGTCTCCGTGTCCGGTTGACCTCTCAACAACCCGCGCGGGGGTCCGTTCCGGCAGCCTGCTTGACGGGGACCTGCTTCCGGGCATGCTGCGGCCGGATGCACCGGCGCAACCTTGGAATTCTGGCGAGCGCGGCGGCTGTCCTGACCATGGGCGGCGTCGGCTACGCGGCCGTCGCCCGGCGGCGCAACCCGTATTACGACGGGCCGGTCTCCGATCATTTCGACGGCGTGCGCTTCTTCCGGCCCGGCATGCCGACCGACAGGGGCCCCATGGAGCTGCTGCGCTGGCAACTCGGCGGCGGCCGGGCCGACTGGCCCTCGGCCTATCCGAGCCCGTTCCAGGACAGGCCACCGCAGCGTGTGGAGGGACTTCGCCTGACGCTGGTCGGGCACGCCACCGTTCTGCTGCAGATCGGCGCCCGCAACATCCTGGTGGATCCGGTCTGGTCCGAGCGGGCAAGCCCGCTGCGGCTCGCCGGGCCGCGCCGGGTCAATCCCCCCGGGATCGACTTCGCCGACCTGCCGCCCATCGACGCCGTTCTGATCACCCACAACCACTACGACCATCTCGACACTGCCACCCTGTCGCGGCTCTGGGCCGGCTCTCGGCCGCGCATTCTGGCGCCTCTCGGCAACGACGTGGTGATCCAGGCCCACGACGAGGACGTCGAGGTCCAGACGCTGGATTGGGGCCAGTCGGCCGATCTCGGCTCGGGTCTGACCGTCCATCTCGAACCGGCCAACCACTGGTCGGCGCGCGGCGTGAACGACCGCCGCATGGCATTGTGGGGAAGCTATGTGGTGGCGAGCCCGGCCGGGACAGTCTACCTCGCGGGCGACACGGGCTATGGCGACGGCGACATCTTCCGGTCCGTGCGCGAGCGCTTCGGTCCGCCCCGGCTCGCCGTGCTACCGATCGGCGCTTACGAGCCGCGCTGGTTCATGGGCGCCCAGCACATGAACCCGGCCGACGCCGTCCAGGCCCTCGCCGATCTCGGCGCCGAAAGCGCCGTCGGGGTGCATTGGGGCACCTTCCAGCTCACAAACGAGGCCATCGAACAGCCCCCGCAGGATCTCGCGCTCGCGCTCGAGGCGGCGGCCATCGATCCCGGCCGCTTCCGGGCCCTGAGGCCCGGGGAGGTCTGGGAACCCTAGCGGCGCCCTCAGGCGCCGGCCTTGCCGCCCTTGGTGCCCGGCTTGGCGAAGGCGACGTGCTCGCCAAAGCAAAGTGGCCGAGCGGACCAGCGCCGCACCTCATCGGGCGTCAGCCGCACGCTTCCGCTGCCCGCCCACCACGGGTCGGCCTTGCCGTTCACCCAGTTGTCCGGCGGCAACAGGGTCGAGCCGCGGGTGGTCACGTCCCAGATGTGGTAGTGATGCGGGACCACGAGCCGGGCCCCGAGGCGCTCGGCGACCCGGTCGACCTGCTCGTAGCTGAGGACGTGCTGCGAGCCGTCGATGGGCAGGAGAGCGACGTCCACCGAGCCGATCGCCGCCCAGACGGCCTCCGGCGGGTCGGGCCGGTTGTCGCCCCAATGGAGGATGCGCAGCCCGCCCGCCTCCACCACCAGCAGCGAGTTGTCGAAGGAGCGCCAGTTGCCCGGCGGCCGCGTCTCCATGTCGGTGAGACGGCGCGTCATCTCAGCCCAGTCATAGGCGTTGTGGCGCGAATCGCTGACATGCTTGTCAGCGATTCCCGTGATGCGGAGGTCAGCCAGCGCGAAGGTTCCGACTAGGCGGTCGAGCACTGTCGAGGCGCTGACGGCGTGCAGCCCGTCATGGTCGAAATGGGCGTGGGTCGAGAGCGCGACGTCGACCTGGATCGCCGGGAAGTCGTACAGGTACCAGTCCCAATTGCCCCAGGGCGGGTTGCGCCACGGGTCGATCAGCACCGACAGGCCGGACGGCGCCGTGATGCGGAAGCAGGATCCGCCGAAATAGCTGAGCTCCACGCCCTCGCCAGGCGCCGCTTCGGCGCTCTGGAAGGCGATCATGCGGTTGTTGTTCTCGCGCTGCTTCCAGGCCCACGAGCCCTCGTCGATCCGATCCTTCACGTTGCAACCCCTCCCGCCCACAGCAGCCGCAGCGCCACGAAGCCGAGGGTGGCCGCCCCGAGGCCCCGGCGCCACGGATTGACCCCGCGCAGGAGCTCGTCGGCCGCCCACCAGACGAGGCTCCCGAGTTGGAGCGCCCGCAGACCCGCACCGAGGAGGCCGGCGGGCGCCAGCAGCCATTCGGCCGCGACCGCGCCGGCAAAGATCAGGAGCGGCAGGTTCGGCCATTGGCCGACCACGATGCGGCCGCTGCGCGGATCCCGAAACAGCCACTCGAGGGTGTTGTGCATGCGCGGGGCCGGAGCCTAGTCCTCGTCGCCACAGGGCCAGCTCCGGGGCGCCTTGAGGCCGGCCGGGAGCCGGGTGCCGGTCGAGCCGCAGCTGATGTCGATCTGCTCCTGTTTCAGCCCCGTGACCTGGGACAGGTCGGCGTCGTCGAACTGGGTCAGGAACAGGTAGGCGCCGCCCATCTTGGCGCCCGCCAGGTCGGCGCCCTCGAACCGGGCGCGGGCCAGGTTCGAGAACCCGAAATCGACTCCGGCGAGCTTCGCCCTGGTGAAGTTGACGCGCGACAGCTCCGCCTTGGACAGGTCCGCCCCGGTGAGATCGGCCCCGGCGAAATCGGAGCGGTTCAGCTCCGCCTTGCTGAGGTTCACCTCGGGCATCCGGGCGTCCGTGAAGGTGGCGCGGCTCATCTGGGCCGTCGGCATCAGCGCCTTGGCCAGGGTGGCGCCGCGAAAGCTCGTCTGCCAGCCCACGACCTTGGTCAGATCCGCCCCGGTCAGGTCCGAGTCGTCGAACCGGGCGAAGGTCACGTCGGCCTCGTTCAGCCGGGCGCCAACGAATCGCGACTTGCGGAAGTCGGTCGAGGTCAGGATGGCCCGGGTCATCACCGCGCCGCTGAGGTCGTTGCCCGACAGCAGAAGCTGGCGCTTCGAGCAGCCCGTCCAGTCGACCTTGGGGCCGATGGCGTCGGTGCAGGCGGCCCGAACCGGCGCGGCGGCCGCGACGGTCAGGGCCAGGCCCGCCCATAGGCGGAGCAGATGGCGGCCTCTGGACGGTGGCATCGGATCCTCGCGACGGCATCGCGCCGTCACACCCTAAGACCCCGGCCGAGACGGCTGCAATGGGCGAGAGGTCGCGCGTGCAGTCCGGGCCGCGCCGCGCAAGCGGATCAGCGCTCGGCGATGTAGCCCTTGGGGGTGACCACGACCCATTGCCGGCCGCGGCGCTCGATCGATTCGACCCGGCCGATGCCCGGCACGGTGTAGCCGACCGCCACGTCGAGATAGCGGCCGGCGCGGGTCTCGATCAGCGCGAAACCGCTGTCGAAATCGCGCACGAAATATCCTTCGACCTTGGTCTTGCGCGGGTCGATCTCCGCCTTGGGCGGCGCCACCTCGCCGATGGAGCCGGTCTGGGCGACGTCGACGCCCTCACGGCCAGCCGGTTTTGGGGGCGGGGTCGGCGCGGCCGCGACTTGGCCGATGGCCAGGCTCTTCTCGATGCGGTCGAGCCGCTCGGTCATGGCCTGGAGGCGAGCCGGGTCGCGCTGCGCCTTTTCGAGGCGCTCCACCGTGTCGGCCATGCGGCCGATCCGGGCCGCCTGGTCCTGGTTGGCGCGCTCCAGCTTGTCGGCGAGCTGCGCCTGGCGGGACAGGATCTCGGCGCGGGTCTTGTCGCGCTCGCCCTTGAACCCTTCCACGGAGCCGCGCAGCGACTTCGTCTCGGCTGCGAGCCGGGCGAGTTCCTGGTTCGTGTGGCGCAGATCGGCCACGGTGGTCTCGAGCTGCGCCAGGGTCGAGGCGCCGGGGCCTGCGGTCGAGCTGCCGAGCCCGTAGCCGACGCCGAGTGAGAGCACGATCGCCGCAGCCGCAGCCGCCGGGGCCAGAGCCGGCCGTGCCGCCTGCAGCCTGGCGCCGAGGGCGGTCATGTCGATGCCGTGGCGGGTCGGCCGGACGGACTCGACCAGGCGGGAGGCCTTGAGCCGCGTCGCGGGCGCAGGCTGCTCGGCAGACGGGGTCTCGGCCGCGGCCGCCGTCTCCGCCGTCACGCTCTCGGCTGCCGGCAAAGCGGCGCTTTCCGAAACTGTCTGCCCGGTCTCCACAGGGGCCGAGCCGGCCGCCTGCGGCCGAACCTCTGCCGTCCGCTTGAACCTGGACGTGAAACGCGAAGCTTTCATGAAACCCGACTCCGGCATCGCCTTCAGCCTTCACTAACCATGAGGCTTTACGAAACCGTTACGGCACGCGGCCGGCGGGGTGTTGGCCGACGGCACCCGTTCTCTTGGCGCAGGCCGCGGAAGACTTTGGGCCGCGACGGTGCGCGGGGGCGCGACCCGCCTGGACGGCGCCGATCCGGGCGCGCTGTCCGGTTCAGCCTGCGAGGAGCGAGCGGCCGGTCATCTCGGGGGGCTGCGGCAGCTCCATCAAGGCCAGCAGCGTCGGGGCGATGTCGGCGAGGCGGCCGTCATGCAGCGTGGCGCCGGCGACGCCGGCCAGCACCACCGGAACCGGGTTCGTGGTGTGCGCCGTGTGCGGCCCTCCGCCCACGGGGTCGCGCATCAGCTCGGCATTGCCGTGGTCGGCTGTGACCAGAAGCGCCCCGCCGGCCGCCAGCACGGCTTCGGCGATGCGGCCGAGGCCGCGATCCGCCGCCTCGACCGCCCGAATGGCGGCGTCCAGGCTGCCGGTGTGGCCGACCATGTCGGGATTGGCGAAGTTCAGGACGGCGAGGTCGAAGCGGCCGGACCGGATCGCCGCGACGGCGAGGTCGGTCAGCTCGGGCGCCGACATCTGCGGCTGCAGGTCGTAGGTCGCGACCTTGGGGGAGGGCGCCATGATGCGCTCCTCACCGGGAAACGGCGTCTCCCGGCCGCCGTTCAGGAAGTAGGTGACGTGCGGGTATTTCTCCGTCTCGGCCATGCGGAGCTGGGTCCGGCCGGCGCGCGACACGACCTCGCCCAGGATGTTGTCCAGGCTCTGCGGCGCGAAGATCGTGCCCATCAGGCGGTCGAGCTCGGTCGAATACTGGGTCAGCCCCAGCGCCGCCGCGACCGCGACGGGCCGGGTCCGGGCGAAGCCCGCGAAGGCCGGGTCGAGCAGGGCCTCGAGGATTTCGCGAACCCGGTCGGCCCGGAAGTTGAAGCACAGGATGCCGTCGCCGTCCCGCATGCCGGCATAGCCGCCGATGGCGGCCGGGATCACGAACTCGTCCGTGACATCCTGGCCGTAGGCCGCGGCCATCACGGCGGCCGGATCGGTGAAGCGCGGGCCGGCGCCGTCGGCCATGGCCGCGTAGGCCTTGCCGACCCGCTCCCAACGGTGGTCGCGGTCCATGCTGAAATAGCGCCCGCAGACCGTGGCGATGCGGGCTCCGGCCGGCAGCGCGGCTGAGAGCCGGGCCAGATCCTCGGCCCCGGACCGGGGAGGGGTGTCGCGGCCGTCCGTCCAGGCGTGCAGCGCAACCGGAATGCCGGCCTCGGTCACGATGCGGGCGAGGGCGACGGCATGGTCCTGATGGGCGTGCACGCCGCCCGGGGAGACGAGCCCCATGAGGTGGCAGGTTCCGCCCGTCTCCCTGAGCCGGGCTACCAGGCTGCCGAGCGCTGGGTTGAGGGCCATGGTGCCGCTGTCGATCGCGGCCGCGATGCGGGGCAGGTCCTGCATCACGATGCGGCCCGCCCCGATATTCAGGTGGCCGACCTCGGAATTGCCCATCTGGCCGTCCGGCAACCCGACATCGAGCCCGCTGGTGCGCAGAAAGGCGCGCGGGCCCGCGGCCCAGAGCCGGTCGAAATTCGGCTTCACGGCCTGGGCGACGGCGTTGTCGGCCGGGTCCTCGCGCCAGCCGAACCCGTCCAGGATCACCAGCATCACGGGGCGGCGGCGTTGCGGCGTCATGGGGACCTCGGCGGACGGGCGGCGGCATAGAGCATCGGAGGGCCGCTGTCGCGCCCTCCCGGCCGGAAGCTGAAGCTAGGGCCAGCGGACGGTGGGCGGCAGGCTCGACAGGATGGACGCGACGTTGCCGCCGGTCTTCAGGCCGAAGATGGTGCCGCGGTCGTAGAGGAGGTTGAACTCCACGTAGCGGCCGCGCCGCACCTGCTGCTCGTGGCGGTCCGCCTCTGTCCAGGGCGTGCGGACATTGCGGCGGACGATCTCCGGATAGACCCGGAGAAAGGCCTCGCCGACCGCCCGGGTGAAGGCGAAATCGGTATCCGGCTCGCCCCACAGGTAGTCGTAGAAGATGCCGCCGATGCCCCGCGGCTCGTTGCGGTGCTTGAGGTGGAAATACTCGTCGCACCAGGCCCGGTAGCGCCCGTAGGAGTCGGACGGGTGCAGGCCGCAGGCCTGCTGCAGCGCGGCATGGAAGGCCTGGCTGTCCGGATCGTCCTGGCGCCGGCGCCGGTCCAGCACCGGCGTCAGGTCGGCGCCGCCTCCGAACCAGGGTTTCGAGGTGACCACGAAGCGCGTGTTCATGTGCACGGTCGGGACGTGCGGGTTCCAGGGATGGGCGATCAGTGAGACGCCGCTGGCCCAGAAGCGCGGATCCGCCTCCGTGCCCGGGATCTGGGCCCGGAATTCGGGTGCGAACTCGCCATGCACCGTGGACACGTGAATGCCGGCCTTCTCGAAGACCCGGCCCTTGAGCATGGACATGACGCCGCCGCCGCCCGGCGCTCCGGTGTGGTCGGTGCGGCTCCAGGGCGTCCGCTGGAAGGTTCCCGGCTCGGATCCCGCTTCGGGCGAAAAGGGGCCCTCGGCCTCGGCCTCGAGCCGCTCGAAGGCGGCGCAGAGCCGGTCCCGGAGGGCGGCGAACCAGAGCGGCGCCTCGCCCTGGAGGCGCTCCACCACGGCCGGATCGGCCGGCCCCGCGGCCCCGGACGGCGCCGCGCTCACGGGCGCCCGGCCCCGGTGTCGAGCCAGCCCATCAGCTCGCGCTCGACCACGTGGTGGATGACCCGCATCCCCTCCGGGCCGTCGTTCAGGCAGGGCAGATAGGCGAAATGCTCGCCGCCATGGCCCTCGAAATACTCCCGGTTCTCGCCGTCGAGTTCCTCCAGCGTCTCCAGGCAATCCGCCGTGAAGCCCGGCGCCACGATCGCCAGGCTCTTCACGCCGCTCTTGGCGAGCCCGATCACGGTCTCGTCCGTATAGGGCTTCAGCCATTCGGCGGTCCCGAACCGGGACTGGAAGGCGTAGCGGAAGCGCTCCTCGGGCCAGCCGAACCGCTCGCGCATCAGCCGCCAAGTCTTGACGCAGTGGCAATGGTAGGGGTCGCCCTTGAGCAGGTAATCCTTGGGCACGCCGTGGAACGAGACCAGGATCACCTCGGGCTCGAAGGTGAGCCGGGCGAGATCGGCCCGCATCTTGTCCACCAGGGCGTCGATATAGACCGGGTCGTCGTGCCAGGGCGGCGCCACCCGGATGGCCGGCTGCCAGCGCATCCGGCTCAGGGCGGCGAAGACCTGATCGCACGCGGTCGCCGAGGTGGCGGCGGAATATTGGGGGTAGAGCGGCACCGTCAGGATACGGTCGCAGCCCTGGTCCAGCAGGGCCTGGATGCGCTCGGCCGTGCGGGGCAGGCCGTAGCGCATGGACCAGTCCACCACCACGCGGTCGCCGGCGATCTGCTGCAGGTGGCGGCCGAGATCCTCGGCCTGGGCGCGGGTGATCGTCTTGAGCGGGCCCTCGTCCCGCTCCCGGTTCCAGATCTTGGCGTAGTCGCGACCCTTCGGCCCGGGACGCTTGGTCAGGATGATGCCGTTCAGGATCGGCCACCAGATCAGCCGCGACGTCTCGATCACGCGCCGGTCGGACAGGAACTCCTTCAGGTAGCGCCGCATGGACCAGTAATCGGTCCCCTCCGGCGTGCCGAGGTTCATCAGCAGCACGCCGATCCGGCCGGACCTGACGGGGGGATGACCGGCCGGGCGGGGGCCCGCGCCGGACGGGGGGGCGTCGACCAGCACGGCCGCTTCTGTCCTCGCGTTCATGGCGCCTCTGTAGGTCATCGGCGGCGAGATGCCAGCCGGGCAGCCTGTCGCGCTTGACGGCTTGCGGGCCGGCGCGGCAGCAGGCCCATATGGGTGTGCACAAGGACGAGGTCTCGCCGGCCGGACCCGTGGCGGCGGCGTTGGCCGCCTTGCGGGCCGACCCCGCCGCTGCTTCGGGCTGGTGCCGGCTGCCGTTTTTCGCCGAGGGCGAGGCCGACCGCATCGCGGCGGCGCTGGACGGGGGCGGCGCCGAGATCACGCCGCCTCCGGCCGACATCTTCCGGGCGCTGTCGCTGACGCCTCTCGGCAATGTGAAGGCGGTGATCCTCGGTCAGGACCCCTATCCGCGGCCCGGAGACGCGCACGGCCTCGCCTTCTCCTTTGTCGGAGCGGGCCGGATGCCGCCCTCGCTGCGGACCATTCTGGCCGAACTCGCGGCCGATCTCGGCGGCCCGGTGCCGGCCCGGGGCGACCTGTCCGGCTGGGCGCGGCAAGGGGTGCTCCTCCTCAACACGGCGCTGACCACGCTGGCCGGAACCCCGGGCGCCCATCTCCGGCTCGGCTGGTCGCGGCTCGCCGACGAGGCGGTGGCCGCGGTCTCGGCCGGGCGCCCGGCCGTCGCCTTCCTCCTCTGGGGCGCGAGCGCCCGGGCCCGGGCGCCGCTGATCGACGCGAGCCGCCACCTGATCCTTGCGAGCGGCCACCCCTCGCCGCTGAACCGCGCCCGCGACTTCCCCGGCACGCGTCCGTTCAGCCAGAGCAGCCGCTGGCTTCGCGCGCACGGGATCGAGCCGCCCGACTGGCAGCTCTGAACCGGCCGGGGGCTCAGGCGGCCGCGGGTTCGGGCGACATCGCCGCCCGCGACGGCCCGTACAGGGCCTCGACGTCCGGCCACCGGCTCACCAGCGCCTGGACGCAATCGGGGTCGAATTGTGTGCCGGCATTGGCGAGAAGGAAGCTGCGCACCTCGTCCAGCGTCCAGCCCTTCTTGTAGGCCCGCTTGGAGGCGAGGGCGTCCGAGACGTCCGCCACGGCCGCGATCCGGCCCGACAGGGGGATCTGTTCGCCCTTGAGCCGGCGCGGATAGCCGGCGCCGTCCCAACGCTCGTGGTGGCTGAGCGCGATCTCGGCCGCGAGCTGGATCAGCTCCGAATCGCTGTCGCGCAGAACCTCGTAGCCATGTTCGGCATGCTTCTCCATGGCCCGGCGCTCCTCCGGATCGAGGGGGCCGTTCTTGAACATGATGGCGTCGGACACGCCGACCTTGCCGATGTCGTGCAGCGGCGCCGCCCGGTGGATGTTGTCGACCACGTGCCGGTCGAGACCCATTCCCTCGGCCGTCACCCGGCACAGGGTCGCCATGCGCATGATGTGGTCCCCGGTGTCGCCGTCCCGCTTCTCAGTGGCCCGGGACAGGCGGAGGATGACCTCCTGCTCGCGCTGCTCGATGGCCGCGGTGGCGCGTCGGATCTCGCCGATCATGACGTTGAAGGTCCGGGCGAGCGCGCCGACCTCGTCGTCCCGCCGGACCTGCACGCTGCCCTGGTAATCGTGCGTCTGGCCGATCCGGCTCATGGTGCGGCCGAGTTCGGCCAGCGGCTCGGTGATGGAGGCCTGGAGCCGCACGGAGATCAGCAGCCCGATCGAGGCCGCGAGCGCCGAGCCGAGGGCCGTCGGCAGCAGCGTCCGCCACAGGGTGGCGTCGAGATCGCTCACGTCGGCCACAAGAATCAGGCGCCCGATTTGCTCTCCCGAATCGATGACCGGCACGGCGACCTGAGCCGTTCGGCTCTTCAGCAGCTTGAGAACGGACCCCGCTTCACGGTCGCTGAGATCCAGGTCGCCCGCGAGCCTGACCGCCCCGCCGAGTTGGGCGATGCGCCGACCGGCCCTGTCCTGGACCTCGGCGTAGACCACTGTCGGCACCCGGGCGATGGCCCGGATGGCCTGCGTGACCGTGACCTCGCTGCCGGCGGCGAGCCCGGGCCCGGCTGCAGCGGCAAAGGCCTGCGCCGCGGCCAGAAGCGTGTTGCGCTTGCTGTCGAGATAGCGGTGAGCCTCGTGGAACAGCCCCAGGCCGGCATTGAGAAGCAGCGCGGCCCCGACGGACAGCAGAACCAGCCGCCTCAACTGAGCTCGAATGGTTCGGGCAGGGCGCAACATGGCAAGCCTGTGGAGGGGCGGGACCGAGGGGTAACGCGGTTTCCCTTAGCAATTCCGCAACGATGATTCGAGATGGACCGTAACCAGAATACATTCCGGCCTGCCACACGCCACATTTAGGCTTCGTCCAGCCTTTGCTGTCACAAATGGGATGTCATGACGTCCCTGATCACGACATTCCGCGCCAATGAGCGAGGTGGAGCCCTCGGCATCTTTGGGCTGTGCATGCCCCTCCTGGTGGGGTTGGTCGGAGCCGTGACCGACTACTCGACCTGGACGAACCAGCATCAGAAGCTCCAGAAGGCCGCGGACGCGGCTGCCATCGCGGCCGCCTCCGAACTGTCCATGTCGGCAGGAGGCGACGCACGCGTGTTCAGCGTGGCCGAGAGCGTCGTCAGGTCCCAGGAGCTGGTCAATGTCGGGGATGGCGAGATCGGCGTCTCGGCGACCGTGGCGGGCGACCGCGGCTCGGTGACGGTGCAACTCAACCAGCGCAAGGCCGCCGTTCTGGGCATTCTCGTCACCCCCGGCCTGACGGACGTCGCGGTGAGCGCGACGGCGACGCTGAGCGGCAAGCGTAAGGTCTGCGTGGTGGCGCTGGAGCCGAGCAAGAGCCACGCGCTCGAGCTCGACGGCGACTCCCGCCTCACCGCCCTCGACTGCGCGGTCATCTCGAATTCCACCCGGGCTTCCGGGCTGAAGGTGAAGGGCACCGCGGTGCTCACCGCGCCCTTCATCTGCTCGGCGGGTGGCTACGAGGTGCAAGGGCGGATCGAGGGGCAGCGGATCGCCGACTGTCCCCCGCAGCCCGACCCTCTCGAGCATCGGCCGCCGCCCCCCGTGGGACCGTGTCGCGAAAGCCGCAAGCTGGTGATCGAGACGGACACGACGCTGTTCCCGGGCACCTATTGCGGCGGCATCGAGATCAAGCAGCGGGCCCGCGTCACCGTCAATGACGGCATCGTCGTGATCAAGGACGGGCAGCTCAAGGTCAGCGATTCCGCCAGTCTCACGGGCCGAAATGTTGGCTTCTACTTCACCGGGAGCGGCGCGAATTTCGACTTCCTGAGCAGTTCCACGGTGGATCTCGGGGCACCGCGCTCGGGCCCGCTGGCCGGGATCCTGTTCTATGGCGACAGGTCGGCTCCCGACACGCGGGAATACAAGATCACCAGCGACAACGCCCGCACGCTGCTGGGAACACTGTACATCCCGCAGGGATTTTTCACGATCGACTCCAAGAAGCCCGTGGCGGACCGATCGGCCTATACGGCGATCATCGCGCGGAAGATCGAGCTGAAGCACTCGCCGATTCTGACACTGAATGCGGATTACTACGCCACGGACGTTCCGGTGCCAGCCGGCCTGGCGCCCTCGAACCAGGTTCGCCTGACCCGTTGACCCCGGCCCCGGGTCGCCCCGCGATGGTCGGACGTGGCACGGCGCGCGCCCTCCCGGTGGCCGCAGCGGCGGTTTAGAACTGCTCCGAAAGGCTGGCGCGTCCGCCCGATCTGGCGTATGGGACGGCCTGGCTGCGCCGCGCGCCCGAGCGTCCCATCCGCTCCTGCGCGCTCCCTCGGTTCGGGCACACCCGGGCGGCGCGCGCGATCTCCGCGCATCGGCCGAACACCCCCTCTGCGCAGCCCGCCTGCGCGTGTTCGCAACAAACGCCACCCACGAGGCCAGCCCGTGAGCGAGACTAATTCCTTCGACGCCCGCCAGACCCTGGATGTCGGCGACAAGACCTACACGATCTACTCCCTTCCGGCCGCGGAGGCGAAGGGCCTGGACGGCGTCGCCCGGCTGCCCTTCTCCATGAAGGTGCTGCTCGAGAACCTGCTGCGTTATGAGGACGGCCGCACCGTCAAGAAGGCCGATCTCGAGGCCATGAAGGCGTGGCTCGACAACCGCGGCAAGGTCGAGACCGAGATCGCCTACCGGCCCGCCCGCGTCCTGATGCAGGACTTCACCGGCGTGCCGGCCGTGGTCGATCTTGCGGCCATGCGCGATGCCATGAAGGCGCTGGGCGGCGACCCGCGGCGCATCAACCCGATGATCCCGGTCGACCTTGTGATCGACCATTCGGTGATCGTCGACGAGTTCGGCACCCCGCAGGCCTTCGCCAAGAACGTCGAGCTCGAATACGAGCGCAACGCCGAGCGCTACCAGTTCCTGAAATGGGGCCAGGTTGGGTTCGAGAACTTCTCGGTCGTGCCCCCCGGCACCGGCATCTGCCACCAGGTCAATCTGGAGTTCCTGTCCCAGACCGTGTGGACGCGCAAACAGGCGGGCGAGGCGGCCGAACTCGCCTATCCGGACACGCTTGTCGGCACCGACAGCCACACCACCATGGTCAACGGCATGGCCGTGCTGGGCTGGGGCGTGGGCGGCATCGAGGCGGAGGCCGCCATGCTGGGCCAGCCCGTGTCCATGCTCATCCCCGAGGTGATCGGCTTCAAGCTGACCGGCCGCCTGCGCGAGGGCATGACGGCCACCGACCTCGTGCTCACCGTGACGCAGATGCTGCGCAAGAAGAGCGTGGTCGGCAAGTTCGTCGAATTCTACGGCCCCGGCCTCGCTGACCTCTCGGTCGCCGACCGGGCCACGATCGGCAACATGGCGCCGGAATACGGCGCGACCTGCGGCTTCTTCCCGATCGACGAGAAGACCATCGCCTACCTGCGCACCACCGGCCGCACGGAGGATCGCTGCGCCCTGGTCGAGGCCTATGCCAAGGCCCAAGGCATGTGGCGGGACGGCACGACGCCGGACCCGGTCTTCACCGACACGCTGGAACTCGACCTCGACACGGTCGTCCCCTCGATGGCCGGCCCGAAGCGGCCGCAGGACCGGGTGACCCTGGACACCGTGAAGCGGGAATTCGCCGCCTCGATGGAGGGCGAGTTCCGCAAGGCGGGCGAGCTCAGCAAGCGCTACAAGGTGGAGGGCGCGAATTACGACCTCGGCCATGGCGACGTCGTGATCGCGGCCATCACCTCCTGCACCAACACCTCGAACCCATCGGTGATGATCGGGGCGGGCCTGCTCGCCCGCAACGCGGTCGCCAAGGGCCTGCGCTCGAAGCCGTGGGTGAAGACCTCGCTCGCGCCGGGCTCGCAGGTGGTCGAGGAGTATTTCGCCAAGGCGGGTCTGCAGGAGTCCCTGGACAAGCTCGGCTTCAATCTCGTCGGCTTCGGCTGCACGACCTGCATCGGCAATTCCGGCCCGCTGCCGGAGGCAGTGTCCAAGGCCATCAACGACAACGACCTGGTGGCCGGGGCCGTGATCTCGGGCAACCGCAACTTCGAGGGGCGCGTGAACCCGGACGTGCGGGCGAACTATCTCGCCTCGCCGCCGCTGGTGGTGGCCTATGCGCTGGCCGGTTCGCTTCAGATCGACCTCGTCACGGAGCCGCTCGGCACCGGATCGGACGGGCAGCCGGTCTACCTGAAGGACATTTGGCCCAGTTCGGCCGAGATCGAGAGCTTCATCGAGCGGACGATCACGTCGGAGCTGTACAAGACCCGCTACGCCGACGTGTTCTCGGGCGACGTCCACTGGAAGGGCGTGCCGGTGTCCACCGGCCTCACCTATGAGTGGCCGGTCGGCTCCACCTACATCCAGAACCCGCCCTATTTCGACGGGATGGGCAAGGATCCGAAGCCGCTGACCGACATCGCCAATGCCCGCATCCTCGGGCTGTTCGGCGACTCCATCACCACCGACCACATCTCGCCCGCCGGCAACATCCGGGCGTCGTCGCCGGCCGGGAAGTACCTGCAGTCGCATCAGGTCCGCGTCGCCGACTTCAACCAGTACGGCACCCGGCGCGGCAACCATGAAGTCATGATGCGGGGCACCTTCGCCAACATCCGCATCAAGAACGCGATGGTGAAGGACGCGGCCGGCAACGTCGTCGAGGGCGGGTTCACGCTGCACCAGCCCTCGGGCGAGCAGATGCCGATCTATGACGCTGCGATGCGCTACAAGGAGGAGGGCGTTCCCCTGGTCGTGCTGGCCGGCAAGGAATACGGCACCGGCTCCTCGCGCGACTGGGCCGCGAAGGGCACCAACCTCCTCGGTGTCCGGGCCGTGGTGGCCGAGTCCTTCGAGCGCATCCACCGCTCGAACCTCGTCGGCATGGGCGTCATGCCGCTGGTCTTCCAGGGCGAGGACGGCTGGGCTTCGCTCGGCATCCGGGGCGACGAGACGGTGAGCCTGAAGGGCATCGCCGACGGGCTGACCCCGCGCAAGAAGATGACCCTGGTCGTCACCTCCGCGGACGGCTCCGTGAAGGAAGTGCCGCTCGTCTGCCGCATCGATACGCTGGACGAGCTGGAATACTTCCGCAACGGCGGCATCCTGCCCTACGTGCTGCGCCAGCTCGCAGCCTGAAGCCGCTCAGCCGCGCCGGGCTCACCCGGCGCGGCACAGCAGGCCCGGTTCGCGGGCCCGCTCAGCCGAGGATCGGCAGTTCCTCCACGTCGTAGGCGTGGGCGATGCGGCGGCCGAGAACCGGGTCCTCGAGCTCATAGGCGAAGTGCGAGGCCGGCCGGATGCCGCCTCGGGCCGCAAAGGTGCCCCCGAACATGGCGCAGCCGTCGGGCATGCCTGCGCCGCCGAAGCCCTTGGCGATCAGTTCCGCCGGCGGCAGCATGCCGGCCAGCGTGCCCTCCTGGTAGAGCACGCGCTCCCCGCCGATCACCGCATGCGAGCGCAGGACCAGGCGGTCCCAATGCCCCTCGACCTCGGCAAAGGGCCACAGCACCGGCGCGATCGGCTTGTCGCACATCTGTTTGGACACGGTGACGCTGTAGGTCTCGACCCGGCGGTCGGTGTGGTCCGAGCCGACGCCGACATAGGTCACACCGCCCGAGCGGATCAGCACGAACTCGACCTCGCCGCTTGACGCGTCGCCGCTCGCCTCCAGCCGCGTGGCGGTGGTGAGCCGGCTGGCCGCGACGCGGTAGAAGATCGGCGTGGTCGCGGGCGCCGCGATGCCGAGCGCTTCGAGCTCGCGGATATGGTGGTCGCGGGCCACCGGGTCGCGTCCGGTCCAGCCGGCCACGACGGCCTGCCGCACGCTGACCCGGAGGGGTGTCGGGCCGTTCTGCCCCTGCATTGTGACGTCGAGCTGGTGGCTCATGGCGGGCTCCCCTCGTGGTGCTCGGCCGCCGCGGCTCGGGCGACCGCGTCTGGTTACACGGGAGGCAGGGCTGGCGCGGCCGAGAGCGGCCGTGCCACGTCCTCCAGCGACCGCCGTTCGCTGGCGACGCCCCAGATCCACTGCACGATCCCGGCGCCAACCATCAGGGCGGAGCCGAACAGGTAGCCGGCAAACACGCTGGTGCGCGAGCCCGTATCCACCAGGGCGCCGAACAGGATCGGCCCGGCCGCGCCGCCGATGCCGGTGCCGATGGCGTAGAACACAGCGATCGCGAGCGCCCTGATCTCGAGGGGAAACGTTTCGCCGACCGTGAGATAGGCGGAACTCGCCGCCGCCGAGGCCACAAAGAACACCACCATCCAGGCGAGCGTTTGGCCGGTCGCTGACAGCATCTCCTGCTGGAACAGCCAGCCCGATCCGGCCAGCAGCAGGCCAGACAGGATGTAGGTCCCGGCGATCATCGGGCGGCGCCCGACCGTGTCGAAGAAGCGGCCCAGGAGGACCGGGCCGAGGAAGTTGCCGGCCGCGAAGGGCAGGATGTAGAGGCCGACCCGGCCGGTCTCGACGCCGTAGAAGTCGGTGAGCACGAGCGCGTAGGTGAAGAACACCGCGTTGTAGAAGAAGGCCTGGGCGCCCATCAGCGCGAGCCCGACCAGCGCCCGCTGGCGGTGCAGCCGGAACAGGACGTGGAACACCTCGGCGAGCGGGGTGTGCGTGCGGGCATGCAGGCGCGTCACGGCGGCCGGGGTCGGATCGCGCGCGCCGGCATGGGTCTCGATCTGCTTGGCGATCCGCTCGCCTTCCGGTGCCCGGCCATGCGTGACGAGCCAGCGCGGGCTCTCCGGTACCCAGCGGCGCAGGACCAGGATGCCGAGGCCCAGCCCCGCCCCGATCACGAAGCAGAGCCGCCAGCCATGTTCCGGGTCGAGAATGGCGGGATTGAGGAGCACCACGGACCCCCCCGCGCCGAGCGCCGCGCCGATCCAGAAGGAGCCGTTGACGATCAGGTCGACACGGCCACGGTACTTCGCGGGCACGAATTCCTGGATGGTGGAATTGATGGCCGTGTACTCGCCGCCGATGCCCGCCCCGGTGAGGAAGCGGAACAGGCAGAAGCTCCACAGATTCCAGGAGAACGCCGTCAGGAAGGTGGCGGTCAGGTACACCGCGAGGGTGATGAAGAAGAGCTTCTTGCGGCCCCAGCGGTCGGTGAGCCAGCCGAAGCCGAGCGCTCCCAGCACGGCACCCAGCAGATAGGCCGTGCCGGCATAGCCGATGTCGGTGTTCGTGAAGCGGAGCGTCGGGCTTTCCTTGAGGGCTCCCGAAATGGCTCCCGCCAGCGTCACCTCGAGGCCGTCCAGGATCCAGGTGATCCCGAGCGCCACGATCACCAGCGTGTGAAAGCGGTTCCAGGCGAGCCGGTCGAGTCGGGCCGGGATGGTGGTCTCGACCAGGGTGGGCGTGCCGGCGGCCACGCGGTCAGCCTTCCCGGGCAGGCGGGCCGTTCAGGCCCGAGCCCTGCAGGGGGCGCGGCCTCGGCCGGCTGCTGTGCTGGTCATCCACCCTCCCGGAACTCCGGATAGAGCGTCATGCCGCCGTCCACGAACAGGGTCGCGCCGGTGACGTAGTCGGACAGGTCGGAGGCCAGCCAGAGCGCCGCGTTGGCGATGTCCTCGGGCTCGCCGATGCGGCCGTAGGGGATGAGCTTCAAGAGCTTGGCCAGCGCTTCCGGCGTTTCCCAGGCCTCGCGGTTGATGGGCGTCCGGATGGCGCCCGGCGCGATGGAGTTGATGCGGATCTTCCGGTCGGCGAATTCCTGCGCGAGGCTCTGCATCATCAGCATCACGCCGCCCTTGGACGCAGCGTAGTTCACGTGCCCCGCCCACATGATCTTTTCGTGCACGGAGGACATGCAGATGATCTTGCCGGTCGCTCGGCTGACCGCTGGCAGCGGGCCACGGGCCAGGAATTCCCGGATGGCGGCCCGGCAGCACAGGAACTGCCCGGTCAGGTTGATGTCGATCACCTTGCGCCACTGGTCGAGGGTCATGGCGTCGGCGGGCGCGTCCTGCTGCACGCCGGCATTGGCGACCAGGAGGTGCAGCGTGCCGAACGCCGTCCGGGTCTCGGCAAAGAGGCGCTCCACGTCGGCCTCGGAGGAGACGTCGGCCTCCACGACCAGCGCCTCGCTGCCGGCCTGCCGGATCTTCTCGGCGGTTTGATCCGCCCCGTCGCGGTCGCCGCGGTAATTGACCACGACCTTGGCTCCCGCGGCGCCCAGCGCCGCCGCCACCGCCGCACCGATGCCGGACGACGCGCCGGTCACCACCGCGACCTGGCCGGAAAGGTCGAGCGTGGGACCCGGCATGGTCAGCCCTCCATCAGGGCCGCGACATGCGCGGCGCAGGATTCGGCAAGTCCGCGGAGATCGTAGCCCCCCTCCAGCACCGAGACGACCCGCCCGCCCGCATGCCGGGCCGCGATCGCCATCAATTCCCGCGTGGCCCAGGCGAAATCGTCAGCCTCGAAACGCAGGCTGCCCAGGGGATCGCTCTTGTGCGCGTCGAACCCGGCCGAGATCACCACGAGATCGGGCCCGAACGCCTCGATGCGGGGCAGGATCTTCGCGGTCATCGCCTCCCGGAACTCGACACCGCCCTGGCCGGGCCGCAGCGGCGCGTTGACGATCGTGTCGTGGTCGCCGCGCTCGGAGACGGCGCCAGTGCCCGGATAGAGCGGCATCTGGTGCGTGGAGGCGTAGAGCACCGTCGGGTCGCTCCAGAAGATGTCCTGGGTGCCGTTGCCGTGGTGAACGTCGAAATCCATGATCGCGACGCGCTCGGCCCCGTGCCGGGTCTGGGCGTGCCGGGCCGCGATGGCCGCGTTGTTGAAGAAGCAGAAGCCCATGGCCCGGGTGCGCTCGGCATGGTGGCCGGGCGGCCGCATGGCGCAGAAGGCGTTCGCGGCCGCGCCGGTCATCACCGCGTCCGTGGCCGCGACGGCCGCGCCGGCGCCGCGCAGGATGGCCTCCAGCGTTCCGGGCGACATGATCGTGTCGGAATCGACCTGGACGAGGCCGGAGGCCGGGTTCGCCTTGGCGATCGCCTCGACCCAGGCCAGGGGATGAGCGAGCGCCACCTCCTCCAACGTCGCCTCCGGGGCGAGTTCGCGCCGCAGGGCGGCGAAGCGCTCGGCCCCGAGCGCCGTCGCGACGGCCCGGATGCGATCGGGGCGTTCGGGGTGGCCGGCTGGCGTCGCATGGGCGATGCAGGCGGCCTCGTGGTGCAGCAGAAGCGTCGTCATCGGAGCTGAACAGCCGGGGTTCGGGATGGTTGCCCGGCGCGGGCCACGCCGGGCTGTTCGCGACACACCGGAGCCGGCCCGCTCATCCCACCCGCTCCAGGATCACGGTCGCGAGCGGCGGCAGCGTCAGCGACAGGCAATGGGCGTGGCCATGCGCCTCGCAGCTCTCGGCCTGCACCCCGCCGCCATTGCCGAGGTTCGACCCGCCATAGGCGGCCGCGTCGGTGTTGATGACCTCGCGGTAATAGCCGGGCAGCGGCACGCCGACCCGGTAGCCCTCGCGCGCCACGGGGGTGAAGTTCGACACCACAATGGCGATGCGATCCTCGTCGCGGCCCCGCCGCAGCCAGGCAATGACTGAGTTCTCGGCATCGTCGGCGACCAGCCACTGGAAGCCGGCCGCCTCCGTGTCGCGCTCATGCAGCGCCGGAACCGCCCGGACCGCGTGGTTCAGGTCCCGCACCAGGTCGCGCAGCCCGCGATGGAAGCCATCTTCCAGCAGGTGCCAATCCAGCGAGCGGTCGTGGTTCCACTCGCGCTCCTGCCCGAACTCGCCCCCCATGAAGAGCAGCTTCTTGCCCGGGTGGCCCCACATGAACCCGTAATAGGCCCGCAGGTTGGCGAATTTCTGCCAGCGGTCGCCGGTCATCTTGCCGAGCAGCGACCCTTTGCCGTGTACCACTTCGTCGTGGGACAGGGGCAGGATGAAGTTCTCGGAGAAGGCGTAGAGCAGGCCGAAGGTCAGGTGGTGGTGGTGGTAGCGCCGATGCACGGGCTCCTTCGACATGAACAGGAGCGTGTCATGCATCCAGCCCATGTTCCACTTGAAGCCGAAGCCGAGCCCGCCCGTATAGGTCGGGTGCGAGACGCCCGGCCATGAGGTCGATTCCTCCGCCACCGTCATGACGCCGGGATCGGCCGCATAGACGGTCTCGTTCATGCGCCGGAGGAAGTCGATCGCCTCCAGGTTCTCGTTGCCGCCATAGCGGTTCGGCACCCATTCTCCGTGCTTGCGAGAATAGTCGAGATACAGCATCGAGGCGACCGCATCGACCCGCAGCCCGTCAAGATGGTAGCGCTCCAGCCAGAACCGGGCGTTGGCGACCAGAAAGGCCGAGACCTCCTGGCGGCCGTAATTGTAGATGTAGGTGCCCCAATCCTGGTGATAGCCTTGGCGCGGGTCCGCATGCTCGTAGAGATGCGTGCCGTCGAAGAGGCCGAGCCCGTGCGCGTCGTTCGGATAGTGGCCCGGCACCCAGTCGAGCAGGATGCCGATGCCGGCCGCATGCGCGGCCTCGACGAAGTCGACGAAATCGTCCGGCGTGCCGAAGCGGCTCGTCGGTGCGAACAGCGACACCGGCTGGTAGCCCCAGGAGCCGTCGAATGGGAATTCGGTGATGGGCAGCAGCTCGATATGGGTGAAGCCCATCTCGGCGCAGTAGGGGATCAGCCGCTCGGCGAGCTCGCGGTAGGTCAGGAACCGGTTGCCCTCCTCGGGCACCCGCGCCCAGGAGCCGAGGTGGCATTCGTAGACGAGAACCGGCTTGTGGCGGGCATCGCCGGCGGCGCGAGCGGCCATCCACTCGGCGTCGCGCCAGGCCGGTTCCGGCAGCGGATGCACGATCGACGCGGTGGCCGGCGGCCGTTCGGCGTAGAAGGCGACCGGGTCGGCCTTTTCCAGCCGGACGCCGTCCGCCCCCAGGAACTCGTATTTGTAGCGCGCCCCGATCTGGACCCCGGGGATGAACAGCTCCCAGACGCCGCCGTCATGGTGCAGCCGCATCGGGTGGCGGCGGCCGTCCCAGCCGTTGAAATCGCCGATCACGCTCGCCCGCCGGGCGTTCGGCGCCCAGACCGCGAAATGAATCCCGGCCGTGCCGGCGAGTGTCACGGGTTGGGCGCCGAGCAGGCGCGGCACCGCGTCCGAGCCGACGTCGCGGATTGCCGCCATGCGCTCGAAACCCGGAATGGGGCCGTAGCTGTAGGGGTCGCGGGTCTCCTGCACCACGCCGCCGGGCCACAGGATGCGCAGCCGATAGCCGGGCCGCTCGGGCGCCGGCAGGCGGCCCACGAAGAAGCCGGCCGGATCGAGCCGCGTCGTCGGCACGGGGTCGCCGCCCCCGTCCGGCAGGATCGAGACCTCCTCGGCCCCGGGCATGATGGTCCGGATCTCCCACATCCCGCCGCCGCTCTCGTGCGGGCCGAGCACGGCGAACGGGTCGCCATGCCGGGCCTGAACGACCGCCGCCACGGCGGCGAGATCGACCTGCACGGCGGTCGGCACGGCCTTCGGAGGCCGCGTCCGGCCGCTCCGGCCGTCGGTCGAGGCCGGGCGGGCTCGCCCGGCCGGAGGGGGAGAGGCTGGGCTCATTCAACGTCTCCCGAAGGCAGGAGGGACAGGACCCCCCGCACCGGCGTCTCGATCCAGTCGGGGCGGTTGTTGGCTTCGTAATTCACCTCGTACAGCGCCTTCGACAAGAGGAAGAGGCGCAGCAGGGCCTGCCGCGAGCTGTCGTCGGACACCCAGACGGGGCTTCCGCCGACCGCCTCCTCGTAGCTCCGCAGATATTCGGCCTCGACGAGTTGCAGCCACTCGCTCGCCAACTCGGCGACCCGGGGCGCGGTTTCCGGAAGACGCGCCGCCACGTCGCGGGCGCCGTTTTCGGCCGCATAGGCAAAGCTGCGCAGCATGCCGGCGACATCGCGCAGCGGCGAGACCTTGAGGCGGCGCTCCTCGGCCGGGCGGGAGGGCTCGCCCTCGAAATCGACGATCATCACGTCGTCCTGCACGATCAGCACCTGGCCGAGGTGGAAGTCGCCGTGGATCCGCGTCTTCAGCGCCCCGACCGGGGGAGCGGCGAGCCGCTCGATCTCTGAGAAGCAGAGGTCTCGCCGTCCGAGCAGGTCCTGCACGGGGCCGGACAGGGCCGCGGTCTCGCCAAGGCCGGCCAGCGCCGCGAAGGCGCGCTCGGCCTGCGCGCGGGCGTCGGCTGCCGCGGCTTCGACATCCGCCTCGGTCATCGGCTCGGCCGCAAAGGCGGGGTCGTCGGTGGCGGTTGCGAAGGCGAGGTGCATCTCGCCCGTGCGGCGCCCCAGCGTCGCGGCGTAGCGCAGATAGGGCGCCGCCGCCTCGCCGAGCCCGTCGCTATCCGGGGGGGCGAAGACCAGCGTGTCGAGCTCGCGGCTGAGCGATTCCAGCGTCAGCCGCCAGGCGTCACCCTGGTTGCGGACAAAGCGCTGCAGGATCCCGAGCGCCACCTGCCGGCCTTCGGGATCGACATACTCGATCGTGCCAAACGTCGCCGGGGTGTTCCGGAACCCGGCCACCTCGGTCAGGAAGCGCCCCACCTCGAGTTCGGGGTGGATGCCCGATTGCAGGCGGCGGTAGATCTTGAGGACCATCTCCTCGCCGATCTGGATGGAGGTGTTCGACTGCTCGCCCGAAAGCCGCCTCACGTCGCCCGGTCCGTAGCCGGGATCGGCCGGTGCCCCGGCGGTGGCCCGGAAGACGAGGCGGCCCCCGTTCACGCTCTCGACCTCCAGCCCGTCCCGGATGGCCGCCAGGGCGGAGAGCGCGAATTCGGCCGACGACGCCGCCCCGTAGGCGAGCCCGGTGCGGCGTCCCTGCCTGACGCGTGCCACCGCATAGGGCAGGTTCGCCTCGTTCTCGCCGGCCTCGAAGGCCAGCGGCATGGAATAGGTCTGCTGCTCGCCGGAGCGGAGCTCCACCCGGAAGGAGGGCAGGAGGAAACTCTCGTCCCCGTCCCGGTTCTTCATCACAGCGTAATCGACCAGCCGCACCGACCGCACCTTGCCGCCCTTGGCCCCAAACCAGCGCCGGGTCATGATGTAGTTCGGCAGGATGGTGCGCTCGACCGCCTCGCGCTCGCGCCCCTGCAGCAGCGAGCCGAGCCCCTTGGTGAGGACCAGCGTGAACAGCTCCGGCTGGGCCGGCGGCCCGTAGCGGCTGTCCGTGCTGGTCTCGGCCTTGGAGAGCTGGAACCAGAAGAAGCCGTAGGCCGCGAGGGTCAGCAGGTAGGGGAGGTCCCCGACGCGCGGAAACGCGGTGCCGCTCGTCATCTCTACCGGAATCGCGCCGGCGAACTCGGACAGGTCGAGTTCGACGGCCTGCGGGGCGCGCGACACGTTCACCACGCACAGCATGGTCTCGCCTTCGAACTCACGCAGATAGGCCAGCACCTTGCGGTTCTGCGGGAAGAGGAAGCGCAGCGTGCCCCGGCCAAAGGCCCGGCTGCCGCGCCGCACCGCGATCAGCCGGCGCATCCAGTTGTAGAGGGAGGCCGGGATGCGGGACTGCGATTCCACGTTCACGGCGTCGAAGCCGTAGATCGGGTCCTGGATGGTCGGCAGAAAGAGCCGCGCCGGGTCACAGCGCGAAAAGCCGCCGTTGCGGTCGGGCGACCATTGCATCGGGGTGCGGACGCCGTCTCGGTCGCCGAGATAGATGTTGTCGCCCATCCCGATCTCGTCGCCGTAATACATCACCGGGGTGCCCGGCATGCTGAGCAGCAGCGAGTTCAACAGCTCGACCTTGCGACGGTCGTTCTCCAGCAGCGGCGCGAGCCGCCGCCGGATGCCGAGATTGATCCGCATCCGCCGGTCGGCGGCGTAGAAATCCCAAAGGTAGTCCCGCTCCTTGTCGGTCACCATCTCGAGCGTCAGCTCGTCGTGGTTGCGCAGGAAGATCGCCCATTGGCAGCCGTCCGGGATCTCCGGCGTCTGGCGCATGATGTCCGTGATCGGGTGCCGGTCCTCCTGCGCCAGCGCCATGTACATGCGCGGCATCAGGGGGAAGTGGAACGACAGGTGGCATTCGTCGCCGTCGCCGAAATAGGGCGCGGTCTCCTCGGGCCACTGGTTCGCCTCGGCCAAGAGCATGCGGTCCGGGTAGCGGGCATCCAGCGCGGCCCGGATCTTCTTGATGACGTCGTGCGTCTCCGGCAGGTTCTCGCAATTCGTGCCGTCGCGCTCAATCAGGTACGGGATCGCGTCGAGCCTCAGCCCGTCTACGCCCATGTCGAGCCAGAAGTTCATGGCCTCGATCACGGCATCCAACACGGCCGGGTTGTCGAAGTTGAGGTCCGGCTGGTGCGAATAGAAGCGGTGCCAGAAATACTGGCCGGCGACCGGGTCCCAGGTCCAGTTCGAGGCCTCGGTGTCGAGGAAGATGATGCGGGTGTCGGTATAGACCTGGTCGGTGTCGGACCAGACGTAGAAGTCGCGCTCCGGCGAGCCCTTCGGCGCATGCCGCGCCCGCTGGAACCAGGGATGCTGATCCGACGTGTGGTTGATCACCAGTTCGGTGATCACCCGGATGCCGCGCTCGTGCGCGGCCTCGACGAAGACCCGGAAGTCGTCCAGCGTCCCGTAGGCCGGGTTGATGTCGAGGTATTCCTGGATGTCGTAGCCGTCGTCGCGCAGCGGCGAGGGATAGAACGGCATCAGCCAGATCGCCGTGGCCCCGAGGTCGCGGATGTAGTCCAGCTTGGCGGTGACGCCGGGAAAGTCGCCGATCCCGTCGTTGTTGGAATCGAAAAAGGACTTCACGTGCACCTGGTAGATCAGGGCATCGCGGTACCATTGGGGATCGCTGCGGTCGATCATGTGGTCTGGCCGCCTCCATGCGGCTTTGGTCTTGTGAGTGCGGCGGCGCAAGCTGCGCCGCCGTTCTTCGTCCCGGGCGCGCCCGCACGGTCGGCCACATTGGCTGTCCCGGTCGGGGCGCGGATTGTCATGGCCTCGCGGCAGGCGCGCTGAGCCGCCAGATGATGGCCGACCGCTCCGCCGGATCGAGCGCGATGCGGTGCGACTTGCCGTGCAGCTGGAATGTGTGGCCGCCGAGGAGGTCCTCGACCTCGACGGTGCCGTGATCGGGCAGGCCGAGCTCCCAGAGCGGCACCTCGTAATCCGATTCCTGCCGCTGATGCGGATCGAGATTGACCAGGATCAGCAGGACGTTGTCCCTCGCCGGCGTCGTCCGCAGGTAGGACAGGATCTGGTCGTTGCCGGCCCGCAGGAAGGTGACGTTGCGGAAGTCCCACAGGGCCGGGTTCTCCCGCCGGATGCGGTTCAGCTTGGTGATGTGCTCGCGGATGTGACCCGGCCGGTCGAAATCCCAGGCCCTGATCTGGTACTTCTCGGAATCGAGATACTCCTCCTTGCGGTACAGGGCCGCCTCGCAGAGCTCGAAGCCGCTATAGATGCCATAGGCCGAGGACAGCGTGGCGGCGAGCGTGCCGCGCACAATGAACCCGGCCCGCCCGCTCGTCTGGAGATAGACCGGGTTGATGTCGGGCGTGTTGGCAAAGAAGTTCGGCCGGTAGTATTCGCTCATCGGCGAATGGGCCAGCTCCGTCATGTATTCCGTCAGCTCGGCCTTGGTGTCCCGCCAGGTGAAGTAGGTGTAGCTCTGCTGGAAGCCGATCTTGGCGAGCTTGCGCATCATCTTTGGCCGCGTGAAGGCCTCGGCCAGGAAGACCGCGTCCGGGTAGCGACCGTTCACCTCGGCGATGAGCCACTGCCAGAAGGGCAGGGGCTTCGTGTGCGGGTTGTCGACGCGGAAGATCCGCACCTTCTCCCGGCACCAGAACAGCACCGTGTCGCGCAGCGCGTACCAGAGTGATGGCAGCGACTTGCCGTAGAAGGTGAGGTTGTAGATGTCCTCGTATTTCTTGGGCGGGTTCTCGGCGTATTTCATCGTCCCGTCGGGACGATACTCGAACCATTCGGGATGCTCGGCGATCCAGGGATGGTCGGGCGAGCACTGCACGGCGAAATCGAGCGCGATCTCGAGTCCGTGCGCATGCGCGGCGGCGACCAGCCGGCGGAACGCGTCGAGGCCGCCGAGATCGGGATGAACGGCGTCGTGCCCGCCCGCCTCGCCGCCGATGGCATAGACCGAGCCGACATCGCCGGGCTCCGCCGTGAGCGCGTTGTTGCGGCCCTTGCGGTTGCGGATGCCGATCGGATGGATCGGCGGGAAGTATAGGACGTCGAAGCCCATGTCGCGCACATAGGGCAGGTGCGCGATCACGTCGTCGAAGGTGCCGTGCCGGTTTGGGTCGTGGCTCGTCGAGCGCGGAAACAGCTCGTACCAGGCGGAAAACCGGGCAGCCAGCCGGTCGGCCTGGACTCCGAGCTCGCGCGGATAGCGCGACAGGTTCAGCCGTTCGGCGTGGCGGGCGATCAGGGTCTCGTGGTGGTGGTCCAGGATCACCGCGAGTTGCCCGGGCGAGCCCTGACTGGCGGTCCGCAGCCGCCCGACGATCTCGGCCAGCGCGGCGCCGTCGACGCTGCCGGCGGCTCGGCCGGCCGCCGCCTCGGTGATGCGCACGCCCTCCATCGTCTCGAGCCGCACATCGACGCCGGCCGCCCGCTTGGCCTCGATCTCGTGCCGCCAGGACGCGAAGGGGTCGCGCCAGCCCTCGATGGTGAAGACGTAGCGGGCGTTGGTTTCGAGCGGGAAGGAGCCGGTCCAGCGGTCGTTCTCGACCGGCCGCATGGGCGCGCGCCGCCACTGCGCCTCGTGGGCGGGCCGATACAGGATCTCGGCCGCGATGGCGTCGTGGCCGTCCGAGAAGATGTCGGCCCAGACCTCGACCACGTCGCCGACCACCCGCTTGATCGGCGTCAGCCCGCCATCGAGTTCGGGCCAGACGGTCTCGATCACGACCCGGCCCTGGCCGTCCGGCGCCGTCTCGGGATAGCTCTTCGCGCCGGAGCGCTCGCCCGACAGGATCCGGACCTCGCCCGGCGCCAGCATCACCGGCGTGCCGGGCTGGAACACGATGGGGGCCTCGCCCGGCGTGCGGTCCAGGAAGGGCCCATGCAGCCCGCCCGTCCGGGGCAGGATCTCGCCGGGATCCACCGTCGCTGCGGCCTCGCCCGGATTGGCCAGAACCAGCACGGCGGAGGACGATCCTTCCGGGTGGCCGGCATCCGTGCGCAGAAGCGCCAGATAGGGCGCGTCCAAGGCCGACAGCTTGACCGCCGCGCCCTCGACATTGGCCGCCGGCAGCTCGGCCTTGAGCCGGTTGATGGCGGCGATCCGGTCCGAGATGTCGATGCCCGTTTCCCGCTCTCGGTCGGCCGGCGTGGTGTCCACCACGTGCAGCTTGGTCCGGTCACCCCATTCGTAGCCGATCGGCATCAGCACGCCGGAGGAGAAGAAGGCCGCAAGCGCGTAGCGCATGGCGAGGGCGCGCTCGGCCTCGGCCCGTGCCTCGGGCCCGAAGGCGGCCGCGACCCGCTCCATGTCGTGGTTTTCCGGAAAGGCGATCGACGGCGCCAGGAGCCGCAGCCGCTCGTAATTCTCGAGCGCCCAGGGCTTCCGGAAGTCCCACCAGGCAAAGGAGTTGAACAGGTAGTCGAAGCCGGCTCTGGCCGTCGCGACCGCCTCTTCGTCCGAGCAGCCAAGCGTCTCGGCCGCGAACAGGCAGCCCGGATCGCGGCCTTTCGCGCCCGAAATCAGCCGCGTCCAGACCTCGGGCGGCACCTTGTAGGCCGCGTCGCAGCGGAAGCCGGCGATGCCCAGCCCCTGCATCCGGGCAATGTAGGAATCCCAGTAGCCGATCAGGAAGTCCCGCGCCGCCGGGGTCGCATAGTCGAACTCCGCCAGGTCGCCCCAGACGGTGCGCTTGCTCGGATCGTCAGGATCCACCGCGTAGGGGCTCTCGAGCTCGCCCCACATGTTGCGGAGAAAGGCGTCCGGCCGCTCGCCGGCCAGGACCGCGTCCTTGGAGGCGTGGTTCACGACCAGATCGCTCATGACGCGCAGGCCGTGGCCCTGGGCGGCGTCGACAAAGGCCCGGATCTGCTCGTCGTCCGCCCCCCCGTCCGGGTCGCGGAAGCGCGGGTCGAGCTTGGACACGTCGCGCGTGGCGTACAGGCTGCCTGAGAAGCCCGCCTCGTGGAACGGGTTCACATAGACCCAGTCGAACCCCATGCCGGCGATGCGCGGGAGTTCGGCGGTCCAGGCCGAAACGGTGCCGACCAGCAGCGGAAACAGGTTGTAGATGCGGGGACCCGACGGACCGGACCGGTCCGGGGCCGCTGCGGCAGCGGGGGCGGGCTCGCCCGGTGCCGGCGTTTCTGGGCTGCGAGACTTGCGGGCGCGGGCCTTCATGCACTCCTCCTCAGGACCGCAACGGGCAGCCGCGCGAAAAGCTCCTCGGCCGCGACCCCGGTTTGGTCGGCTTCGACGGGACGGTCGTCCAGCAGGTTGCGCCACACGCCCGCCGGCAGGGCCAGACGGGTGCCGGCCCAGTCCGGGCCGGCGGCGCCGAGCCGGGTCACGGCGGCGACGAGTTCCTCCCCGCCCGCCATGCGGGCGAAGGCGAGGACGTGGGGCGCGGCCGCGCCCGAGGCGGGAAGCGGCTGGTAGTCGCCTTCGGCGTAGAGCGTTGGACAGGCGGCCCGGTCGGCCAGCAAAGCCGCCGTGACGCTCTGCTTTACGCGCCCGTCCGGCCAGAGCGCGATCAACTCGGTCGGGGAGCCACCCGCCTCGAGCGCGGCGGCGGCGCCCGCGTAATCCACCGGCCGCCGGTTGTCCGGGTCGACCAAGGACAGGTCCCAGAAGGCCGTGCCCTGATAGGTGTCCGGGACGCCCGGAACCGTGAGTTTCAGCACGGTTCGGGCGAGCCCGTTGCGCATGCCGGCCTCGGCGAGGCGGCGCGCGAAGGGGCGCATGCCCGACAGGAAGGCGGAACCGGGCTGCAGCAGCGTGTCGACCAAGCCCTGCGCGGCGCCCTCGTAGGCGGAGTCGGTGTTGACCCAGCTCGTGTGGCGCTTGGCCTCGCGCAGCGCCTTCTCGGCATAGCCGTGCAGGCGTTCGCGCCAGGTGGCGAGCACCGCCTCGTCGTCGCGGTCCAGCAGTTCCATCGGCCAGGAGCCGAGCAGGGACTGGAGCAGGATGTACTGGTCGTTGCTGTCGGGCGCGGCGGCCTCACCGACCTGCGCAAGGTGCGGGGTGACCGTGTCGCGCCAAAGCGCCAGCGCCTCTTCCCAGGCCTCCGGCATCTCGGAGAGGGCAGCCAGCCGGGCGCGGGCGTCCTCGCCCCGCTTGGTGTCGTGCGTCGCAGTCGCGATCATGCTGTCCGGCCACACCCGTGCCCGCTCCGCATTGGCGCGGTGGAAGAGCTCGACCTCCATGCCGAACTCGGCCGGGTCCCCGCCCACCTCGTTCAGCGAGATCAGCCGGCCGTAGCGGTAGAACAGCGTGTCCTCAAGGCTCTTGGCCATGACCGGGCCGGTGAGCTGCTGGAAGCGTCGGCGGAACCGCGCCACGTGATCGGCGGCGGGCCGGCCGGGCCCGCTCGTCTCGATCCGGCCGAGCAGGGCATCGGCCGCGAAATCGTGGACGGAGCGGTCCGGCAGCGCCGAGTGGCGCTTGGCGCCGTCGATGGTCGACTGGATCAGGGCGACATCCTCCGGCGAGGCCTCCGCCTCGGTCAGGTAGGAGCGATAGACGGGGAAGCGGGCGATGATCTCGGTCAGGGCCACCCGCATGCCGTAGACCGTGTAGTCGCGGGTGCGCCGGTCGCCGTCGGCGATGCGCTTCAGGTCGGACAACAGGACCTCGAGCTCGCTCGCGAAGGAGCTTTGCAGGATCTCGGCCTTGGCGGCCCGCAGGAGGTCGAAATAGCGCCCCTCGACGCCGGTGAACCGGCGGTAGATCGCCTCAAACCGCCCGCCCTCGCGGCGGTCCACCAGCACCCCGTCGATGAGGTTGAGCACGTCGTAGCCGGTGGTGCCGGAGATCGGCCAGGGCCGCAGCGCCTCGCCGGGCTCCAGGATCTTCTCCACCACGATATAGAAGCCGGGGCCCGCCGCGGCCTGCAGCGTCTTCAGGTAGCCTTCGGGATCGGCCAGCCCGTCGACATGGTCGATGCGCAGCCCCTGCACCTTGCCGTCGCGCACGAGCCGCAGCACCAGCTCGTGCGTCTCCGCAAACACCTCCGGCAATTCCACCCGGATGCCCGCGAGGCCGTTGATGTCGAAGAAGCGGCGGTAATTGATGTCGCTCGCCGCCACCCGCCAATGGGCCGGCCGGTAGCTCTGCATTTCCAGGATGCGGTGCAGGGTGCCGAAGCTTTCGGGCAGGCCCGGCACGCCGTTGACCACCGCGACGGCCCGCTCCACCGCGCGGGCGAGCTCGGCCGAGCCGCCCACCGCGACCGCAAGACGGCGCTTCAGCGCCTCGCCCTCCTCCGGGAACAGCGCGCGCCGTTCCGGCAGCCCTTCATCCCCCATGGCCCGGAGCCGGTCGGAGACCGCGATCAGCTCGGCATGGCCCTGCAGGGCATCCAGCGCAGCAAGGGCCCGGTCCAGGATCAGCGGGTAGGACAGGGGCGAGAGCGGCAGCCGGTGCTCGTGGTGATGGACGCTGAACGAGCCCTCGCCGGCGTCGAAGGCGAGCCGGAGATCGCCTCGTTCGAGCGCCTCGCCGTAGCGGTCGCCCAGCACCGGCACGACGAGCTTGCCGCCGGCCCCGAGCCGCTCCCAGTCGATGTCGAAGGTCCGGGCCCGGGGCGACAGCTCGCCCCATTCGAGCACCGACAGCCAGGCCCCGTTGTCGGCGCCGCCGACCCCCATGTGGTTCGGCACGATGTCGAGAACGAGGCCGAGCCCTTGGTCGCGCAAGGCGTTCGACAGGCGGTAGAACCCTTCCTCGCCGCCGAGCTCGGGATTGATCCGGGCATGGTCGACGATGTCATAACCGTGGGTCGAGCCGGGCCGCGCGGTCTGGATCGGCGAGGCATAGACGTGGCTGATGCCGA
>NZ_JAQGKF010000100.1 GCF_028290205.1 Enterovirga sp.
GATCGCGGGCGGCTTCTTCTCCAATGTCGGCCTGGCGGTGGCGGATTACGCCAAGCAGAAGAAGATGTTCTACCTGGCCGGAGAGCCGCTGACCGACGCCATGGTGTGGTCGTCCGGCAACCGCTACACCTTCCGGCTGCGTCCCTCCAACTACATGCAGGCCGCGATGCTGGCCGAGGAGGCCGCCAAGCTGCCGGCCAAGCGCTGGGCCACCATCGCGCCGAACTACGAATACGGCCAATCGGCCGTGAAGGTGTTCAAGGAGCTGCTGTCCAAGAAGCGGCCCGACATCGAATGGGTCGGCGAGCAATGGCCGCCCCAGGGCAAGATCGACGCCGGCCCGGTGATCCAGGCGGTGGCCGCCATGCGGCCGGAGGCCATCCTCAACGTGACCTTCGGGCCGGATCTCGTGAAGCTCGTCCGCGAGGGCAACACGCGGGGCCTCTTCAAGGACCGGGCCGTGGTGTCCTTCCTGACCGGAGAGCCGGAATATCTCGACCCGCTGAAGGAGGAGACGCCGACCGGCTGGATCGTCACCGGCTATCCCTGGTACGGCATCCAGACGGACGCCCACAACGCCTTCTTCAAGGCCTATCAGGCGAAGTTCAACGACTACCCGCGGCTCGGCTCCGTGGTCGGCTACGCGCTCGTCCAGGCCGCGGCCGCCATCATCACCAAGGCCGGCTCGACGGACACCGAGAAGATGATCGCGGCCGCCGAAGGCATCTCCTTCCCGACCCCGTTCGGCACCTCGATCTTCCGGGCGGCCGACCATCAGGCCACGATGGGCGCCTATGTCGGCAAGACTGCGGTGAAGGACGGCAAGGGCGTGATGGTCGATTTCGAGTACCGCGACGGCAAGGATTTCCTGCCCACGGACGACGAGGTCAGGAAGATGCGGCCGCGGGACTGAGATGCACGGACGCCCTCGCGGGCCTCGCCCGGTGATCGCGATGATCGCCGCACGACCCGATCGGAACGGCCGGGCCACGCCTGGCCGCTCCAGCCGACCCGCCGCGATCCCGTGAGCTTCCTTCTCGTTCAGTTCCTGACCGGGCTCGCCGGGGCGTGCTCGCTGTTCCTGGTCGCGTCCGGGCTGTCGATCATCTTCGGCGTCACCCGGATCGTGAACTTCGCCCACGGCGCGTTCTACATGGCCGGCGCCTATGTGGCCTATTCGCTGACCACCCGCTTCTCGGGCGGGCTCGGCTTCTGGGGCGGGCTTGTTGCCGCCGCCCTCGTGGTGGCGGCGCTCGGGGCGCTGATCGAGATCGTGCTGCTGCGGCGCATCTACCACGCGCCGGAGCTGTTCCAGCTCCTCGCCACCTTCGGCGTGACGCTGATCTTCCAGGACCTCTCGGTGATGATCTGGGGGCCCGAGGATCTGGTCGGCCGCAGGGCGCCGGGCCTGCAGGGCGCCGTCGACGTGTTCGGCCAGGCCGTGCCGCTCTATGACCTGTTCCTGATCGTCCTCGGCCCGACCGTGCTCGGGCTGCTCTGGCTTCTGTTCCACCGCACGCGCTTCGGCATTCTGGTCCGGGCCGCCACGCAGGACCGCGACATGGTCGCGGCGCTGGGCGTGAACCAGAAATGGCTGTTCACGGCGGTGTTCGGGCTCGGCATCTTTCTGGCGGCCCTCGGTGGGGCGTTGCAGCTCCCGCGCGACGCGGTCAGCCACACCATGGACCTCCGGATCATTGTCGAGGTCTTCGTGGTGGTGGTGGTGGGCGGGCTCGGCAGCGTCACGGGGGCCTTTGTGGCGGCGCTGCTCGTCTCCGAGCTGAACGCCTTCGGCATCCTGGTCCTGCCGCAGATCTCGCTCGTTCTCGTGTTCGCCGTCATGGCGGTCGTGCTGGTGGTGCGGCCCTTCGGCCTGTTCGGCAAGGCGGAGGGTCCGGCCCGGCCCGCCGTCGCGGCCACCATCCGGCCCTGGCGGGTGTTCGGGCCTCGCGAGCGCCTGGCCGTCGCGGCCGCGGTGGGGCTGGCCGCGCTGCTGCCCCTGGTCGCGGGCAATTACCTGCTGGCGGTCGCGGCCGAGCTTCTGATTTTCGCGCTGTTCGCCGCGAGCCTGCAATTCCTGATGTCCACCGGCGGGCTCGTGTCCTTCGGCCACGCCGCCTATTTCGGGCTCGGCGGCTACGGGGCGGCGTTCGCCAGCAAGGCCTTTGGCCTCCCCATGGCGGGCGCGGTCGCGGCCGGGATCGGCCTTGCGGCCACCGGCGCGGCGCTGTTCGGTTGGTTCTGCGTGCGCCTGTCGGGCGTTTATTTCGCGATGCTGACGCTGGCCTTTGCGCAGATCGCCTGGTCGGTGGCCTTCCAGTGGACAGCCGTCACGGGCGGCGACAACGGCCTTCTCGGCATCTGGCCGCCGGCCTGGGCCTCGAGCCCCCGGGTCTTCTACCTCGTGGCGCTGGCGGCCGCGGTCGCCGGCATCGCGGCGCTCCGGATCCTCGTCTTCTCGCCCTTCGGCTACGGCCTGCGGGCGGTGCGGGATTCCACGCTGCGAGCGGAGAGCATCGGCCTCGACCGCATCCGCATGCAATGGGCCGCCTTCACGCTGGCGGGCGCCGTGGCCGGCCTCGCCGGCGCGCTGTTCGCCTTTCTCAAAGGCAGCGTGTTTCCGGACAATCTCGGCATCCCGCTCTCCGTGGACGGGCTGGTCATGGTGCTGCTCGGCGGGGTCGAGACGGTGTCGGGCGCCGTGGTGGGCGCGCTGGTGTTCCGAACCCTCACCATTCTCCTGATGAGCTACACCGATGCGTCCAAGCTCGTGCTCGGGCTGCTCATCGTGGTGCTGGTGGTGGCGTTTCCGCGCGGCATCGTAGGGTCCCTGTCCGAGTTTCTGGCCCGTCGCCAGGACCGCGCCGCGACCGCGCGGGCCGGCGCCCTGAAGCCTGCCGAATGAGCCCGCCCCTTCTCGCCGTCGAGCACCTGTCCAAGGCCTATGGCGGCGTCCATGCCGTGCAGGACGTGTCCTTCACGCTGGCGGCCGGCGAATTGCTGGCGATGATCGGCCCGAACGGGGCCGGCAAGTCGACCTGTTTCAACATGCTCAACGGCCAGGTCGCCCCCGATGCCGGACAGGTCGCGATCTCGGGCCGGGACGTCACCGGCCTGCCGCCCCGGCAGGTCGCCCGGCTCGGCATCGGCCGCACCTTCCAGATCACCGCCACCTTCCCGTCCATGACGGTGCGGGAGAACGTGCAAGTGGCCCTGCTGGCCGGGGCCGGCCGCATGAACAGGCTGGCCGGGCATGCCGGGGCGAGCTTCGTGGCGGAGGCGGACGAACTCTGCCGCCTCGTCGGCATGGGCCACGCGGCCGGCCGGCCCGCCGGCGAACTCGCCTATGGCGACCTGAAGCGGCTGGAACTTGCTGTGGCGCTCGCCAACAAGCCCGTGCTCCTTCTCATGGACGAGCCGACGGCCGGCATGGCCCCGGCCGAGCGGGTCGAGATGATGCGGCTCACCGCCGACATCGCGCGCGAATCCAGCCTCGGCGTGCTGTTCACCGAACACGACATGGACGTCGTGTTCGAACATGCGGACCGGGTGATCGTGCTCGACCGCGGCCGCATCATCGCCGAGGGCACGCCCGCGGCCATCCGGGAGAACCCGGCCGTGCGGGCCACCTATCTGGGCGAGGGGCTGACGTTCGGTCACGCTCCGGCCGCCGGGGCGCGCGCGCATGCTTGAGGTCACGGGGCTGAACGGCTGGTACGGCCCGGCCCATATCCTGTTCGACGTCGACCTCACGGTCGGCCCGGGCGAGGTCGTGGCCCTGCTCGGCCGCAACGGGGCCGGCAAGTCCACCACCTTCCGGGCGGTGGTCGGCCTGTTGGCCAAGCGCAGCGGCCGCGTCCGCTTCGCCGGGCGCGACATCTCCGACCTGCCCACGCACGACATCGCCCGGGCCGGGCTCGGCTATGTGCCGGAGGACCGCCGCATCTTCACCGAGCTCACGGTGGCCGAGAACCTGGAGGTCGGCCGGCAGCCGGCCCGGGCGGGCGCCGCCACCTGGACGCCCGAGCGGCTGTTCGAGCTGTTTCCGAATCTCGGGGCCATGCGGACCCGGCCCGGCGGCCGGATGAGCGGCGGCGAGCAGCAGATGCTGACCATCGCCCGCACGCTGATGGGCAACCCCAAGCTCGTGCTCCTGGACGAGCCGTCGGAGGGGCTCGCGCCCAAGATCGTGGAGGAGATGGCGACCGCCATCCTGGCCATGAAGGGCGAGGGCGTGTCCGTGGTGCTGTCCGAGCAGAACCTCCATTTCGCCCGCCTGATCTCGGACCGGGCGATCATCATCGAGCGCGGCCGCGTGCGCTTCGATGGGACCATGGCCGAGCTCGAGGCGCGGCCCGAGGTCCGGGACGCCTACTTGGCGGTGTGATCCGCCTCGCCGGCGAGCAGATTGCGCAGCGCCGCGAGGTCCCGCCTGATCCAGGCCATGTCCGCGGCGAGCCTCTCGTCCGACATGCCGGGCTGGCGGAACAGGGTCAGCATGACCTCCGCGCCATCCCCGTTGGCGACCACCCGCAGCGGAACCGAGATCACGGCGTCCCCAGCCTCGACGACGTGGTCCATGACGCCGAACGGGTTGTGACCGGTGAACCGGATCCGCACCGGCCCGTCAGGACCCGTGGCGACCCAGCTGTCGCCGTCCTGCCGCATCCCCGAGCCGGCGAGGCCCGAGGCCCAGCGCGGGAAATCCTCCGGGCGCCAGATCCGCTCGTAGACGGCCCGCCATTCGCACGGGATCGAGACGCTGATCGTCTCCGCCGGCAGCATCACGGGGTGACGATTTCCGGCACCTTGTCGGCGGGCGGCGTGTTGCGGGAACGGGCGATGCGGGGCAGGCCGTCGATCACCACCATGCCGATGCCGGGCAGGTCGCCCAGCCGGATGCATTCCAGGAGGTCGCGCCCGGCCGAATGCTGGGCCCGGTCGAGCAGCACGAAATCGGCCGCCCTCCCCTCCTCGACAAGGCCGCAATCCAGCGCGCGCATGCGGGCCGTGTTGCCGGTGCCGAGGCAGAAGGCCTCCTCGGCCGGCAGGTCGCCCAGCGCCGACAGCATGGAGATCATCCGCAGGATGCCGAGCGGCTGCACGCCGGAGCCGGCCGGCCCGTCCGTGCCCAGGATGACGCGGTCGAGCTGCCCCATCTCGCGGGCGAGCCGCAGGGTGTAGAGAGCGGCCCGCTCGTTGCCGTTATGGACGAGTTCGAGCCCGCGCCCGCAGCCCTCGCAGATGCAGCGGATCTCGCGGTCCGGCAGCGCCGTGTGGCCGCCGTTGATGTGGCCGACCACGTCCGTATCCGCCTCCAGCACCACCGCCGCGTCGATCAGCCCCGAACCCGGGATCGAGGGCCCGCCCGTATGGATCGTGGACTGGATGCCGTATTTGCGGGCCCAGCCGACCATCCGCTTGGCGGTCGGGCCATCCTTGACGCCGCCGAGCCCGACCTCGCCGAGCAGCCGCACGCCGGCCTCGGCCAACTCGCGGAAGTCGCTCTCCTGCATGTCGGGTTCGATCACCGGGGCGCCGGCCAAAATCTTCATGCCGCCGGGCCGGAAGGCCGAGAAGCAGCGCTGCGCGTAGATCGCCATGGCCTTGAGGCCGACCACGTCGCGCGGCCGCCCGGGCGTGTGCACCTCGCCGGCCGAGATCATGGTGGTAACGCCGCCATGGAGGGTGGAGTCGATCCAGTTGAGCTGGCTCTGTCGCGGCGTCCAGTCGCCCGCCACCGGGTGGACGTGGCTGTCGATCAGGCCGGGTGCCAGCGCCGAGCCGCGCGCGTCGATGACGGTGGTGGCTCCCTCCTGATCCACGTCCTTGGCGCGGCCGATCGCCGTGATGCGGCCGCCTGTCGCCACCACCGTGTCGGCGTCCAGGATGGGTCGTTGCAAATCTCCCGACAGGAGAAGGCCGATGTTGCGGATGACGAGCTTGGCGTCGGGAGCAACCGTGACCTGCGCCTCTTGAGCCATTGTTCACCGCCCCGGTCCGATTATAAGCGCCGCAGCATCACGTCTTGAGCGGCGATCGTTAGTGTACTAACAAGCCGCCGTCGTGCAACGTGGCCTCGCCTGTGCGTGGCCCTTCTCACCATCGAGCGGGCTCCGGCCCGCCTGCGGGATCGGCATGAGCGCCTTCAACGAGGAACGGGTTCTCAGCGTCCACCACTGGACCGACAGCCTGTTCAGCTTCAAGACCACCCGCGATCCGACGTTCCGGTTCCGGAACGGCGAGTTCACCATGATCGGCATCAAGGTGGGCGAGAAGCCGCTCCTGCGCGCCTACAGCGTGGTCTCGGCGAATTACGAGGAGCACCTCGAGTTCTTCTCGATCAAGGTGCAGGACGGTCCGCTGACCTCCAAGCTGCAGCACCTGCAGGTCGGCGACCCGATCATTGTCAGCCGCAAGGCGACCGGCACGCTCGTGCTCGACAACCTGACAAACGGCCGCAACCTCTACCTCCTGGGCACCGGCACCGGCCTCGCGCCGTTTCTCGCCATCATCCGCGATCCCGAGACCTATGAGCGGTTCGAGAAGGTCGTGCTGATCCACGGCTGCCGCCAGGTGAACGAGCTCGCCTATGGCGAGATGATCACCCGCGATCTGCCCGGGGACGAGCTGGTCGGCGAACTCATCCGCGACCGGCTGCTCTACTACCCGACCGTGACACGGGAGCCTTTCCGCAACCGCGGCCGGATCACGGACCTGATCACCTCCGGCAAGCTGTTCGAGGACCTGGGGCTCGCCCCGCTCGATCCCGCGCAGGACCGGGCCATGATGTGCGGCTCCCCCTCCATGCTGGCCGACCTGAAGACGCTGCTCATCGAGCGCGGGTTCACCGAGGGCAACCACGGCGAGGCCGCCGAATTCGTGGTCGAGAGAGCCTTCGTCGAGAAGTGAGCAGCCCGGGCCCCGCGCCGCAGACCGAGCGCGATCCGGCTTCCGGCGCCTATCTCCTCGAGGATCAGGTCGGTTTCGTGCTGCGGCAGGTGCAGCAGCGGCACACCACCATCTTCGCGGCCGCCTTCGGCGAGGACATGACGCCGCTGCAATGGGCCGCCCTGGCCAAGCTGCACGATGTCGGCGAGTGCTCGCAGAACCAGCTCGGCCGGCTTGTCGCGACGGACGTCGCCACCATCAAGGGCGTGGTGGAACGCCTGGTTCGACGCGGCCTGGTCGAGACGCGGCCGGATTCGTCCGACCGGCGCCGCCTGCTGCTGCGCCTCAGCGCCGGCGGACACACCGCCTATGCCGCGGGCGTCGGCACCGCGCTGGCGGTCACGGAAGCCACCTTCGGACCGCTCGTCCCCGCTGAGCGGGCCCAACTTCTCGGCCTCCTCGACCGCCTCCGCTGACCTCCCGGCCTATTCCGCCGGGGCCGGGCTCGGCTCGGCCGTCGCCACCTTCTCCCGCAGACCGAAGAGGCCGTTCGCCTCCTTGGTCATCACCGCCTGCCGGTCGTGCATGCTGATCAGCGTCGAGCGGTGGCCGATCGACACCACGGTGGTGTTGGGTAGCCGTTCGGAGATGATCCGGTAGGCCACCGCCTCCATGGGCTCGTCCAGCGACGCGGTCGCCTCGTCGAGAAACAGCCAATCGGGCTTGGCCAGCAGCGCCCGGGCCAGCGACAGCCGCTGCTGCTCGCCGCCCGACAGGTGGTGGGCCCAGTTGTCCTCGACGTCGAGTTGATCCGTCAGGTGTCCGAGATTGACGTCCAGCAGGGCCTGCCGGAGGTCCTCGTCCGGATATTGCGCGTCCAGCCCCGGGTAGGTCACGGCGGCCCGCAGGGTCCCGACCGGGATGTAGGGCTTCTGCGGGATCAGCATGACGCTGCGGCCCGGCGGCACATGCACGTGTCCCGACCCGAACGGCCAGACGCCGGAGATCGCCCGCAGCATAGTCGACTTGCCGGATCCCGAGGGCCCCGTGACCAGAACCGACGGTCCCTCGCGGAACGTGAACCCGTCGATGCTGACGATCTGGCGCCCGTCCGGGAGAGCAAGCTTCAGGTCCTCAAGCACGAGGTCGGGGCCGGAGGCGGCGCTGTCCAGCTCCAGCGCGGTGCTGCGGCCGACCGCTTCCGCCCGGCTCATGGATTCGTTGAACGTCGTCAGCCGGTCCACATTCGCCTTGTAGGAGGCCAGCGTCGAATAGGCCGTGATGAAGAACGACATCGCGCCCTGCACCTGGGAGAAGGCGCTGGCCGTCTGCTGAAACTGGCCCAGCGTGATGCGGCCGATGAAGTAGGACGGCGCGGCCAGGACATAGGGGAAGATGACGCTGAGCTGGCTGTAGCCGGCCGTGAACGTGGTCAGCTTCATGCGCCGGCTGAGGATCTGGATGAAGTTCTTCACCACCTCGGTGAAGGAGCGGTCGAGCCGGGCCGTCTCGGCCTTCTCGCCGCGCAGCAGGGCGACCTGTTCCCCGTATTCCCGCAGGCGCGCCAGCGAGAAGCGGAAATCGGCCTCCACAGTCTCCTGCCGGAAGTCGAGCCGGATCAGCGGCCGGCCGATCAGGTGGGTCAGCCACGTGCCGATCACCGCATAGGCGATCACCAGCCAGACCAGGAAGCCCGGCAGCTCGATCCCGAGCCCGGGGACGATGAAGTCGCGCGACAGCCCCCACAGGATGATCACGAAGGAGACCAGCGTCGCAGCCTGGGACAGGAGCCGGATCGACAGGCTCATGGTCTGGTCGATGAACAGCCGCACGTCCGCCTGGATGCGCTGGTCCGGATTGTCCGTGTCCGAGCCCATCAGCGGGATGCGGTAATGCGTGCCGTTGTCGAGCCACCGGGCCGCGGTGCGCTTGGTCAGCCACGAGCGCCAACGGATGTGCAGCGAGTTGTCGACGAAGATCTCGTACACCGCGATGGCGATCCAGATCGCGGCCAGCGGCGAGAAGATGCCGAAGATCTGATACCAGAACGCGTCGAGGTTCTTCTCCTGCAGCGCGTTGAAGAGATCGCGGTAGAAGACGTTGAACCGGATCTGCATCGCCACCTGGATGAAGTTGATGGCGATGAGAAGGGCGACGAGCCGGGCCCCGACCTGCCCCTCGGTGCGGCCCAGCCAGGTGAACGGGCGGCCGAAACTGGTGGCTGGAACCGTCGACAGAAAATACGGGTCGGCCAGCGCCGTGATGGTGCGGATGACCGGGATAAACGAGGCCCCGAACACGAGGGCGGCGAAGACCACGGCCGCCACGGCCGAAAAGGCCGGCGGCAGCAGCGCGGCCACCACCTCCGGCACGGCACCGAGAGCCTGAAGCAGCGTCGCGGATGCGAGCAGGAGATAGCCCAGCCCGTACATGGCGACGAAGACGCGCAGATAGGGGGAGATCGCCCGAGAGGCGTAGACGATGCCGGCGAGCGCGAAGCCGCTCAGCGTGACGTAGAGAGGAAGCTGGCCGAGCAGGACATTCGCGAGCGCAAACGCGCCGATGACGATCGTGAGCGCCTTCATCTCGTCATCCTCAATGGTGCCGCGCCGCAGGCCCGGACCCGGCCGAGCAGGGTCCTCGCCCGCAGGCGGGAAGGCACGCCGCCCGTGTCGGGAGTTCCGCGTCGCTGCCGGCCGGTCCCGCATCGCGCGGCGCGATCTAACGGGAAAACGCGGCCCGGGCCAACGGACCGCGTCAGAGCGACGAGCGGGGGCCGGACGCCGCTAGAGCGAGCGCTCGAACTTCAGCTCGCCGTTCGGGCCCCGGATCACGAGGCTGCCGATTTGCGTGTCCCACTTCGCCGAGGTCCGCAGCGCGGTCAGAAACGACATTTCGGCCGCCATGACCTGCTTGTCGCAGCTCTTTTTGGTCAGGGCGAGCGGACCGACCGCGATGCCCTGCTCGCGCATCGGAAAGGCCGTCGCCGAGAAGCTGTTGCAGCCACCGAAGCCCCGCACGCGGAAATGCTCGTCCACCGAGAAGGCCGGACGCTCGGTGCCCGTGAAGGTCTTGCCGTTCATGCTGACGGCGATCCAGGAGGTGCCGAGCGGAAACCGCTTCTCCTCCTTCTTGCGGACCGCCTCGTAGCCGGGGGCCTGCTGGTCCTGGTTGCCACGCGTCGACTTGCCCGTCTGAGCAGAAGCGGCGCCGGCGAGACATAGGAGGCCGACGAGGGAGAAAGTACCGAGCTGACGCATGTCCGTTTCCGTAATCGCTCCGCAATGCTGCAACACGCAATTCGCGCGAGATTAGGGCAGAGCCGCCCCGAGCGACAGCTTGCAATCCGCCTGATCGAGCCGACCGAACAGGCGCCCGACCATCGGATCGCCGATCCTGAAGACGTAGTCGCGACGATGCACCGTGACGTCTTCGGCGCCGAGGCCGATCAGCCCGTCCACGAGGTCGAAGACCCGGTCCGCCCCGCAATGCAGCACGAGCTCCGGGCCTGAGGAGCGGCCAGCCGGCCGGGTCGCGCCCACGCGCCCGGTGACCTCCGCCAGGCCCGGATGCCCGGGATCCATCCCGGCCCTGACCTCGCGCGTGGTGCGGGCGAGTTCCTCGGCCGCGATGCGGCCCAGGACGGTGCGGGCGGCGGCTCTCGCCGTCTCTCCCCAGCGGGCACCGAGCGAGGCGACCAGATTGGCCTCCGAGCGCAGGATGACGCCGTCGTCCAGCACCTTGAGGCCGTTGGCGGCCAGCGTCGCGCCCGTGGTCGTGATGTCGACGATGAGATCGGCGGTTCCCGATTGGGGGGCCGCCTCCGTGGCGCCCGGGCTCTCCACGATCAGGTATTCGAGCACGCCCGTCTCGGCGAAGAAGCGGCGCGTAAGGTTGACGTATTTGGTGGCCACCCGCACCCGGCGCCCGTGGCGCGCCCGCATCGCGTGCGCGACCTCGTCGAGATCGGCCATGGTGCGGACGTCGATCCAGGATTGCGGCACCGCCACGACGACGTTGGCGCTGCCGAAGCCGAGCGGCGTCAGCAGTTCGAGCCGGCTTTCGACGTCGTGCACGCCTTCGCGCAGCAGGTCCTCGCCCGTGACCCCGAGATGGGCCGTGCCGGCCGCGAGCTGGGCCACGATCTCGGCCGCGGACAGAAACAGCACCTCGACCCCGGGCACCCCGGGCAGGGAGCCGCGGTAATCGCGCGCCCCCCGGGCCTGGCTGAGCGGCAGCCCGGCCCGGGCAAAGAACGCGGCCGCGTTCTCCTGCAGCCGGCCCTTGGACGGGACCGCGATGACGAGCGGACCGTCGCTCATGAGGTGGGCTCCGGAACGGGGTCAAGCCAGAAGGAGCATCCGACGGCCGGCACGTCGCCGGTGCCGCCGAGATGCCGGAGGAGGCGGTCGTAGCGCCCGCCCGCCGCCACGTACCAGCCTTCCGGCCGGGCCGAATCGCGGACCTCGAAGATGAAGCCCGTGTAGTAGTCGAGGGTGCGGGCAAAATCGGCCCGGAAGCGCAGCCGCGACAGGTCTGCGCCGCGCGCCGCCATGAACCCGGTGCGCTCGTCGAACGTGTCGAGGGCGGCGGCAAGGTCGAGCCGCTCGTCGCGGGCAAGATCGCGGATCGCAGCCGCGGCCTCGTCCGGTTCGCCCGAGATGGCGAGATAGCGGCCCAGGATCGCGCGCGCCCGCTCGTCCAGCGTGCCGGACCGGTTCTCGGCCTTCAGCAGGAAGCGCTCGGCGATCTCGCCCGCGCTGCGGCCACCGACCCGGGCGAGCCCGGCGATCGAGATCACGTCCTCCACAAAGGCGCGCGCGGCCTTCGGATCCTGCCCTTCGATGGCGGCGAGGAGCCCGGAATAATCCGGCCCGGCCCGGGTCTCCGGCTCGAGCGCCTTGTCCGCCCCCTCGCCCATGGCGAGCGAGCGGATCACGCGGCGGCGGGCGGCGGGCGCGAGACCGAGCGCATCCATCACGGCGTCGAGAAGGCCGAGATCGCCGATCTTCACCTCATAGGGGGTGCCCCGCCCGAGGGCTGCGTAGCCATCCAGCGCCACGCCGAGCACGTCCGCATCGGCCGGGCAGGTATCGGAGCGGCCGATCCACTCGACCCCGACCTGGAGGAATTCGGACGACCCCTCCTGCCGCTGGCGGAACACCGCGCCGAGATAGCACTACTGCCCCGAGGTCCGGCCCGAGGTGACGAGCTGGCGGCAAACCGGGATCGTGTATTCGGGCCGGAGGCAGAGCTCGCGCCCCCCTCCGTCCTGCGTCAGAAAGAGCCGGCGGCGGATGTCCTCGCCCGACAGGTCGATGAACAGCTCAGCGGGCTGCAGCACCGGCGTGTCCACGCGCCGGAATCCCTGCCCCTGGAACAGCCGCAGCAGGGCCTCGCCCGGTAGAACCTCGTCTCGCGTCATCATGCGCCGTCCCTAGCCGAGGCGGCCCGGGAGAGCGACGGCTTTTCGCCGCGAGAGTGAAGATCGCCTGCTGTCGGACGCCGCAAGCGGTCGGGCGGAGAGCCGGATCCCCGCCCGAAAGCCCCTCAGAGCGCGGGCGGGCGGCGGCCCGCGTCGCCGGCGATGGGCGACGAGGTGTCGGCGGCGCCTTCGGAACCGCCGCGGCCCGCGGAACGGGCGCCCCGGCCGCCGGAGGCCGATGAC
>NZ_JAQGKF010000004.1 GCF_028290205.1 Enterovirga sp.
TCGCGCGGAGCGGGCCATGGCGGAACCGGCATAGACGGCCCCGGCCGTCTTGAGGGCGAAGGGGCCGGCCCCGAGCGCGGCCGGGTCGGACAGCCACCCCCGCGCGTAAACCGCGTCCGCGGCCACGGGGGTGAGGTGCTGGCGCGCCATGACGACCTGCGGCCCGGCCTCTCCGTCCCGGGGCAGGGCTGAGGCGACCTCGGCGGCCTGCTGGGCCAGGGCCGGGACGCCGAGCCCGAACTCTGCCGCGTCGCGCCGGCGGCCCAGCGCGAGGAGAAGCTCGAACAGAGCCTCGCGCCGCTCATCCGGCGTGCTGTCCGGGTCGGCCATGCGGCCATGCAGCGCGCTGAACGGCTGCCGCTCGAGCAGGCCGTGCAGGCGCTCCCGCACCTCGCGGGCGACCTGATCCCGAACCGCCAGGCCGAGCACGTCGCGGTCGAACGCCGTTGCGTGCCGGGCGGCTGCCTGCAGGATGCGGTCGTAATCCCGCACCAGGCTGCCGCTGGCCAGCATGCCGCCGGGGCTGAGCCGGTAGCGAAACAGCGGTTCCGGCACGACGCCTATCCGGAGGCCCGCGAGATGGGCCCTCAGGAAGAACTCCCAATCCTCGACGCCGACGCCCCTCAGCTCCGAGAAGCCGCCGAGCCTCTCGAAAGCGGTGCGGCTCACCAGGCAATTGGCGTCCCCGAAGCGGTTTCGGAACAAGGAGAACGGCCCCCCGATCCCCATGGGAAAGAACCTGAGCCGGGCCCCCTCCGGGCCGGCCGCGTCGTCGAAGATCAGGTACTGGCTCGTCATGACCTCGCAGCCGGAAGCCTGCGCGGCCCGCACGAAGGTCGAGATTTCGGAGGGCTCGGCGACGTTGTCGTCGTCGTGGAACAGGAGCCACGCGCCCGACGCGTTTGCGGCTGCGAGGTTGCGGGCCGCGCCGAGATAGCGGTTGGCGCTGCGGATGACCTTCACCGGGAAGGGGCCCGGTTGGCGCTCGATCTCGTCGAGGGCCGCGGCTGCCGCCGGCGTGGAGCTGCCGTCGTCGACCAAGACGATTTCGATGCGGGGGTAGTCCTGGCGCGCGATCGCGGCGAGTGCCCGGCGCAAAAAGTCTGGCCGGTCGTGGTGGACGAGGCAGATGGTCACGAGAGGGGTCTCGGGGTCCCTCGGAGGCGCGCGCCGCGCCGCCGCCACGTCCGCCCGCAGCCGCTCGTCCAGCGCCCGCCAGCCCTCCCGGATCGCCGCCGGATCCAGGGTCGACAGCAGCGCCGGCATTCCGTCTCGGGCGATGCGTTCCAGCGCCTGGCGCAGGGCGGCCGGGTCGGCCGGGCAGAGTGCCTCGGCCGTCGAGCCGGGCGCGATCAGGTCGGCCGTGCCGCCGGCTGGGCTGGCCAGGAACGGCGCTCCGAGCGTGAAGCACTCGGCCACCGCGCAGGGGCTGCCGGCCGCCTGGGCCGGCATCACGCAGAGCGCGTCGGGCGTTTCGGCGATCAGGTCCAGCGCGGCGCGCTGCCCGAGGCCGTCCACGAACCTGAGGCGACCCCGGTGCCCGCGCAGGCGGCGGAGGGCGTAGCCGCCCGTGAATTCCTGCTCGAAGGTCCCGAACGGGCCCAGGAAGGTGATGTCGAGATCGGCCAGGGCGGCGCTGCCCGCGAGCGCGCTCACGAAGGTCTCGAACCCCTTGCGGCGCTCCTGCCGCCCGAAGAAGATAACCTGCCGGAGGCTGCCGGGCTCCACCGCACGGGTCGCCAGGGGGCCGGCGGCGCTGCCGCTCTCGATCCACTGTGGAAGGAGCGGTGGGCAGACGGCCGTGCGGTCGAGCTTCAGCCCGCCCGCGGCGTACTCGTCGAGAAGGTGCCGGCTCGGCGACAGCACGAGGTCCGAGTTCTCGAGCTGAAAGCGCTCGATCCCTTCGCGCTCCAGGTCTTCGATCCGGGGCAGCCCGAGATCGTGGCGGCGCGTCCATTCGGACGAGCCATGGGCATGCGTGACGACAAAGCCGCCGACGAGCCCCTGCCGGCGCGCCATGGTGTAGTAGAAGCCGTGCCCCGCGCGGTCGTTGAAATGGACGACGTCGTAGGCCCGGCGCTTCAGGTGGTCATAGGCGTAGTACGACCGGGCGATGTCGTCATGCGCGGCGTAGCTTTCCCGCCCGTACAGCGTCGAGAGCTGGGTCACCCGCATCGCCGGAGCTCCGGGCAGCGCGGCGGCGGTGAGGGGCGAGATGTCGGGTCCGGTCAGGACGATGTCCACCTCGTGACCGAGCTGCTGCAGCAGCAGCGCCAAGCCCCGGCAGCGGGTGCCGATGCCGCCGCCGCCCGTCAGGCCGGCGAAGTCTTCGGTCACGATCGCTGTCTTCATGCAGGGGCCTCGGTGCTGCGGGCGCGCCGCAACGGAAGCCGTCTGCGACGCCGGCCGACCTGACGGCCCGGCTCCTCAGGTTCAGCGAGCGGAACGGCCGGGTTGTCAATCTGCGGCCGGCGCCAACCTTGCCGCCGGGGCGCCGCGCCGGTAAGCCGCGCGCTCGGGCGCCTTCCGGAATGCCGCGCGGCCCCGGCCGGCGCCGACCCAGGATGGGCCGCGGCAGACAGTAGAACATGCAGGATGACGTCGAGGACGGGGTTGGCCCGGCTCGGTCGGGCACGGCTCCGATCGGCTCCGCCGCCCCTCCGCACCTCTCGGGCGTGCGCTCGGTCGAGATCGAGCGCGACGCGCTCGGGACGCTGGCCGCGGCGCTTGGCGCCGAGATGCGCGAGCCGTTCAACGAAGCCGTGGCCGCCATCCTGGACGCGCCCGGACGGGTCATCGTGACCGGGATCGGCAAGAGCGGCCATATCGGCCGCAAGATCGCCTCCACGCTTGCCTCGACCGGCACCCCGGCCGCCTTCGTCCATGCCTCGGAGGCGAGTCACGGCGATCTCGGCATGATCTCGTCGGACGACGTGATCCTGGCCCTGTCCTGGTCCGGCGAGACGCAGGAGCTCGGCGACCTGATCAGCTTCTCGCGCCGCTACGCCGTGCGGCTTGTCGCCATCACGTCCAGCCGGGACAGCACGCTCGGCCACGCCTCCGACGTGGTCCTGCTGCTGCCCACGGTGCGTGAAGCCTGCCCGCACAATCTCGCGCCGACCGCGTCCAGCGCCATGCAGCTCGCCCTCGGCGACGCCCTCGCCATCGCGCTCCTCGAGGCCCGCGGCTTTTCGGCGCTGGACTTCAAGCAGTTCCACCCGGGCGGCAAGCTCGCCGCACGGCTGAAAAGCGTCGACCAGCTCATGCATGCCGGCAGCGAAGTGCCCCTGGTCGCAAGCGGAACGCCGATGTCGGAGGTGCTGCTGGCCATCACCAGCAAGCGATTCGGCTGCGTCGGCGTGGTCGGGCACGAGGGAGAGCTCGCCGGCATCGTCACGGACGGCGACCTGCGCCGCCACATGGGCGTGGACATCCTGCATCGCTCGGTCGACGAGGTGATGACGCGCGATCCCGTCAGCATGCCGCGGGGCACGCTCGCCAGCGCCGCCCTGGAGCTGATGAACCGCCGCCGCATCACCACTCTGTTCGTGGTGGAGGGCCGCAGCCCGGCCGGGATCCTCCACATCCACGACCTCCTGCGGGCCGGGATCGCCTGAGCGCCGGGCTGCGCCGGCGGGTCACCGGCGCGGCTTCGGGCCGCGCGAGATCAGGCCAGCCAGCGCTTGCGCCGCTTGTAGCTCTTGACCTTGCGGAAGCTCTTGCCCGCCCCCTCCGAGACGCCGAGGTAGAACTCCTTGACGTCCTCGTTCTCCCGCAGCGAGCTGGCCGGCCCGTCCATGACCACGCGGCCCGTTTCCAGGATGTAGCCGTAGGTGGCATAGCGCAGCGCCATATGCGTGTTCTGCTCCGCCAGCAGGAAGGACACGCCCGAGCGGGCGTTGAGATCGCGCACGATCTCGAAGATCTCCTCCACGATCTGCGGCGCCAGCCCCATGGAGGGCTCGTCGAGCAGGATCATGCGGGGTTTGGACATCATGGCGCGGCCGATCGCGCACATCTGCTGCTCGCCGCCCGACGTGTAGCCGGCCATGGCGGTGCGACGCTGGCGCAGCCGCGGAAACGTCTCGTAGATCTCCTCGAGGTCGCGCCGGATCGCGGCTCCGCCGTCGCGGCGCGTGAAAGCGCCGGTGAGGAGATTCTCCTCGATCGTCAGGTGGCCGAAGCAGTGCCGGCCTTCGAGGACCTGGATGCAGCCTCGCCGCACGAGCTCGGTCGGCGAGAGCTTGTCCACCCGCTCGCCCGCAAACGAGATCGAGCCCTTGGTGACGTCGCCCCGTTCCGCCCGCAGGAGGTTCGAGACGGCCTTGAGGGTGGTGGTCTTGCCGGCCCCGTTGGCCCCCAGCAGGGCCACGATGCCGCCCCGGGGCACGGCCAGGGATACGCCCTTCAGCACCAGGATGACGTGGTCGTAGACCACCTCGATGCTGTTGACGGAGAGGATCGTCTCGGCAGGCGCGAGGGCGGCGGCGTCGGCGGACATCTCAGCCCGCCGCCCGAGCGGCGCCAAGGGCCGGTGCCGTCACGCCGTGCCCGGGGTGACCCGAACCGCGCGGGGGGAGCCCGGCGGGGCTCCGCCCCGGCTGGCCGGGAGAGAGCGTCCGCAGGGCGGCGAGGGTGTCGCCCGGGGCCATGGCGAGCCGCTTACGAGCTCTTGTCGCAAGGCTCCGTGCGGGCCGGCCACCCGGAGTTCTTCTCCGCGTATTCCTTGGCGGCGGCGTCCAGCAGCGGCTTCACCTTCTCGGTCAGGGGCGTGATCGGCTCCGTCACCTTGACGTAGGTCTTGCCGTCGAACTCCTGGATGAAGGCTGCCTTGTGCCCGTTATGGTCACTGCAGGAGAGCTGGATCGGGTCGGCGAAGCCCTCGAAGCCAAGCTCCTTCAGGCGCGCCGCCGAGAGGTTCAGGTTCTCGAGCCCGCGCCGCACGTCCTCGCCGGTCACCTGCTTCTTGCCGGTGATCTTCTGGGCGTTGGCGATGCCTTCCGCGATCAGGAGTGAGTTGTAGACGCCGCGATTATACAGGACCTCGCCGAACGTCTCCTTCTGGGTTTGGCTGCCGGCCTTGCCGAGAACGTGCTTCTCGATGTCCTTGAGGGCCGGAAACTCGGTCCCGGTGGCGTGCCAGTTGAGGGTTTTGAAGCCCTTGGCGCCCGGGCCGGCGCCGCGCGCGTCGTCCTCGGACGGCCACCACACCGAGATGAACTTGTTCATCGGGTAGTTGATCTTCACGGCTTCCTTGACGGCCGTCGGGTTCAGGGCGCCCCAGCCATACATGATCATGTAGTCGGGACGGTCCCGCCGCACGCCCAGCCACTGCGAGGCCTGGTTCTGCATCTCGGTCGAAGCGACCGGGTACATCTTCAGCTCGAAGCCGTAATCCTTGGCGAGCTGCTCCAGCAGCGGGATCGGTTCCTTGCCGAACCCGGCATCGAGATAGATGTATCCGATCTTCTTGCCCTTGAGCTTGTCGAGTCCGCCTTCCTGCTGGCCGATATGCTTGATGATCATCGACGCGCCGTCCCAATAGGTGTTCGGCGGGTTGAAGATCCAAGGGAAGCGGGTGCCGTCGGCCGAGGCGGACAGACCATAGGCCATGGACAGGATCGGGATCTTGTCGACGGCGGCCTTGGGGATCAGCGGCAAGGCGATGCCGGTGGACCAGGGGTTCACCATGACGGGCTTCTTGCCCTTCACGGCCTCGTAGCACTCGACGCCCTTCTTGGTGTCGTAGCCGGTCTCGCATTCGTCGATGATCAGCTTGACGCCGCCGATGCCGCCGTCGCGCTCGTTCAGCATGGTCAGGTAGTCGCGCATGCCGTTGGCGATGTGGGTGCCCGACCCCGAGAACGGCCCCGTCCGGTAGGTGAAGAGCGGAACGTAGATGCCTTCCTGGGCGGAGGCCGGCACGGGAGCGGCCGCGAATGTCCCGCCGATCAGAGCGGCTGCGAGCGCGCGCTTGAGCATGGTGATCCTCCCGGAATCTGAGCGGGCGCGTTCGCCCTTGTCGTTGGTGTGCCGCAGTCTAGACCAGCGCTCACGCGACGATGCGCCCGACTTTAGTCGACGTGCTCAGTAGGGAAACGGCCACACCCTGAGCTTCTGCTTCAACGTCTGCCAGAGACGGGCGAGGCCGTGCGGCTCGGCGATCAGGAAGATGATGATCAGGGCGCCGACGATCATGAAGGTCGCGTGCTCGATCGAGGAGGGCGCGATGTCGAGGCCGACCGCCGGAGAGATGGTCCTCAACGCGATCGGCAGCAGGTAGATGAGCCCGGCTCCCAGAAACGACCCGAGCAGCGAGCCGAGGCCGCCGAGGATCACCATGAACAGGATGGTGAAGGACAGGTTGATGTTGAACACGTCCGGCTCGGCCGAGCCGTACCACATGAACACCAGCAGAGCCCCGGCGACGCCGCACAGGTAGGACGACACCGCGAAGGCGAGAAGCTTGGTCGGCAGGAGCCGGATGCCGATGAGCTGGGCGGCGATGTCCATGTCCCGCACCGCCATCCACATGCGACCGATCCGGCCATGGACCACGTTCGAGACGAGCAGCGTCAGCAGGGCCACGGTCGACAGGACGACGAGGTAGCGGACGGCGGGCGACGCGTTCGGGCCCGTCACGGCGGCGCCGAACAACGTCCGGGTCGGCACCTCGATCGCGCCAGAGACGTTGTAGTTATATAGCCAGGGGACGCGCTGGAACGCCCACGACAGGAAGAACTGCGCGGCCAGAGTGGCGACCGCCAGGTAGAACCCCTTGATGCGCAGGCTCGGCAGGCCGAAGACGAGCCCCACCAGGCATGAGAAGATGCCTGAGGCGAAGATCCAGACGATGATGTTCACGTCCGGAAAGGCCGTCGTCAGCTTGTAGCAGGCATAGGCGCCCACCCCCATGAAGCCGCCGGTGCCGAGCGAGAGCAGGCCCGTATAGCCGACCAGGATGTTGAGCCCGATCGCCGCGAGCCCGTAGATCAGGAACGGGATCATCACGACGTTCAGGAAGAAGGCGCTCCCGGTGAGCGGGACGACCACAAACGCGATCAGGAGGATCAGGGCGAGGCCGAGCCTGTCCTCCCGCAGGGGAAACACCGCCATGTCGGCGGCATAGCCCGTCTTGAACTGCCCGGCGTCCCGATAGAGCACTGGCGCCCGCTCCCGCGCGGCGGCGCTTTCGGCCGCCTGTCCGGCCTTGGTGTGCGGCCCGCTCGGCCTGCCGGTCAATTGCAACTTGAGGCGAAGAGCCGCGCCTGCTGTGGTAGGTGGGCCGTATTCGCGACGCAGGTGAGACACGATGCTGATCGAGACCGATCCCGCCCGGGCGTTTATGCCGTACCCCGCCGTCCAGGTGCCGGGGTCGCCGACAGGACCGCTGGCCGGTCTCACCTTCGCGGCGAAGGACCTCTATGACGTGGTCGGCTACCCGACCGGGGGCGGCTCGCCGGCGCTGCTGGCGCTGTCGGGACTCAAGACCCGCAACGCCAGCGCCGTCCAAGCGCTGCTCGATGCCGGCGCCCGCTTCGTCGGCAAGGTGATCACGGACGAGTTCGCCTTCTCCATGAACGGCAAGAATGCGCATTTCGGCACGCCGGTGAATGGCGGCGCGCCGGACCGCATCCCGGGCGGCTCATCGTCCGGCTCCGCCTCCGCGGTGTCGAACGGGCTGTGCGACACGGCGCTCGGCTCCGATACGGGCGGCTCGGTGCGGGCGCCCGCCTCCCATTGTGGCCTGTTCGGCATCCGGCCGACCCATGGCCGCATCTCGCTCGAGGGCTGCCTCGACCTCGCGCCCTCCTTCGACACCTGCGGCTTCTTCGCCCGGGACGTCGAGACGTTCGGGCGCGTGGCCGATGTGCTTCTCGGCCCGGACCCCGCACCGCTCCCGGCCCGGCCGCGGCTGCTCATCGCGGCCGACTGCTTCAGCATGCTGGAGACGGAGGTTCGGGCGGCGCTGGCGCCCGTCGTCAAGCTGATCGAGGGGATCTATGGCGAGGCCGCCATGGTTGAGACGGCTCCGGGTGGCTTCGAGCCGCTCTACTGGGCGTTTCGCCGCGTGCAGAGCCGCGAGGCCTGGCTCGTGGATGGGCCCGTGATCGAGCGCTACCGCATGCCGCTCGGCACGGGCGTCGCCGAGCGCTTCGCCTATGGCCGCGACGTGTCGGACAGCGAGTTCGCGGACGCCAACGAGGTGCGGGCGGCCTTTCTGCAGCAGTTCAGGACGACGCTGGGCACCGACGGCCTCCTGATCATGCCGACCATGCCGGATGTCGCGCCGCTGCTGTCGGCGGACGAGAGCGAGCTCGAAACCTACCGCAACCGGTCCATCAACATGCTGTGCCTGTCCGGGCTTTCGGGCGTGCCACAGGTGTCGATGCCGCTTGCGAGCCGCCTCGGCGCCCCGCTCGGCATCTCCATCCTGGGTCCGGCGGGATCCGACCTGTCGCTGGTCGCTGCCGCGGCCCGCATTGCGGCCGGTCGGGCCGCGTCGGTCTAGACGCGACGCATCCTCTGGCGGGCCCGCGCGTTGGCGGGCAGGCGGCGCAGCCGCGCCGGCCGGAGGAGAACCCATGACCGTGCCGGTGCATCCCGAGCGACCCCGCGTCGCCGTGCCCTGCGGCTGCGTGCTGGGCGAGGGCCCGATCTGGGACGGGCGCCGCGGCACGCTGCTCTGGGTCGACATCGACGGGCAGGCGCTGTGGTCCTGGCGGCCGGACGGCCCCCAGGCAGCAACGGCGCGGCCGCTTCCGGAAAAGGCCGGCTTCGTGGTGCTGACGCCCGATCCGGATGTCGTGCTGCTCGGCCTCGCCTCCGGCGTGGCGCGGCTGCGCCTGTCCGGCGGCGAGCCGGAGCTGGTGCTGCGGCCCGAACCGGACGAGCCCGGCAACCGGCTGAACGACGGCGCGGCCGCTCCGGACGGCTCGCTCCTCTTCGGCTCCCTGAACGACCGACCGGGCGACGGGCGCCCGACCGGGCGCTTCCACCACTGGTCGCGGACCGGAGCGGTCCGGTTCGGGGTTGAGGCTGCCGTCACCAACGGGCCCTGCATCGACCCGGTGCGGGGCGTCCTCTACGCCAGCAACACCTCGGACGGCATCGTCTACCGGCACGCCTTGCGGCCGGACGGCAGCCCCGGTCCGGCCGAAGAGCTGCTGCGCTTCCGCCCTGGCGACGGCCATCCCGACGGCATGGCGGTGGACCAGGAGGGCCACCTCTGGATCTGCCATTTCGGCGGCGGCCGGATCACCCGGTTCACGCCGGACGGTGTGCCGGTGTTGATCGTGCCGATGCCGACCGGCCAGGTCACCAAGCTCGCCTTTGGCGGCCCGGACCTGCGCACCGCCTATGTGACCACGGCGGCAAGGGGCCGCGACCGGGAGACCGATCCCCTGGCCGGCCACCTGTTCAGCTTCGCGCCCGGATTGGCCGGGCTGCCGGCGCTGCCCTGCACGATGGCCGAGCCATGACCTTGCGTGTCTTCGGCCGCTGCGGTGCGAGCGAGGTGCTGGAGGTGACGCTCCGGGCCGGCCATCTCGAGGCCCGCATCATCACCTGGGGGGCCGTTCTGCGCGACCTGGTCCTGGCCGGCCAGGGCCCGGGCCAGCCCCTCGTGCTCGGGCTCGAGCGACTAGAGGAGTACCTCGCCTATTCCCCGGAATTCGGGGCCGTGGTGGGCCGCTACGCCAACCGCATTGGCGACGCCCGCTTCCGGCTCGGGGGCGAGGAGGTGATGCTCGTCCCGAATGAGAACGGCAACGGACTGCATGGCGGGCCGGCCGGGTTCAGCCGCCGGATCTGGTCGCTCGTCGCCCATGACGAGCGCCGGGCCCATCTGGCGCTTGTCTCCGAGGACGGCGAGATGGGCTTCCCGGGGCGGCTCTACGCCTTCGCCACGTATGAACTCCTGCCGCCGGCCACGCTGCGCATCGCTCTCCAGGCCTTTGCGGACGAGCCCACGCCCGTGAACCTGACCGCGCACAACTATTTCAACTTCGACGGCTCGGCCGACGCGCGTGACCACCGGCTCCAGCTCGTCGCCGACCACCGACTCGCAACCGACGCGGAACTGATCCCGACCGGCGACATCGTCTCCGTCGCGGGTCCCGCCTACGACTTCCGCCAGGAACGGGCGGTCCGGCCGCCGGAGGCCGGCCTGCGCTACGACCAGACCTACGTGGTGCGCCGCGACCGGGCCGACCATCCGGCCCTGGTCCGGGCCGCGACGCTCACCTCGCCGGTCACCCGCATCGCCATGGAGATGTGGACCACCGAGATCGGCCTGCAGCTCTATGACGGGCACAAGGTCGACGTTCCGGTGCCGGGGCTGAGGGGCGCGCGCTACGGGCCGCATGCGGGCATCGCGCTCGAGCCGCAGCGCTTTCCCGATGCCCCGAACCATGCCCATTTCCCGGCCTGCACGCTGTCGCCCGGGGACGTGTCGCGGCAGGTGACCGAGCTGCGCTTCCGGCGGCTCGATGGCTGAATTCCGGGTGTGCCGGCGCACCGCTACGCTTGGCCGGGAATGCGACACAGGCTCCTGACGGCCCGGGTGAGAGGCCGGTGGGAGAGCCCGATGTACGGTGTGGTGAAGCTCGCAGCTTTGAGCGCGGCTTTGGCGGCCGCCCTGGTCACGGCGACGGAGACCCGTTCGCCGCGCACGATCTCCTCGCAGAGCGACCGGCTGCTGATCATGGAGAGCACCGACGAGCAGCCGGCGGCGGCCTGCGAGGGGCCGGCAGAGACCGGCTGCGGCAGCGGCCAGAGGCCCGTCAGCCGGCCGTCTCCGGCGGACGACGGTGTCGAAACGGAGCACGCCCAGGCGCGCCGCCCGGCCCGAACGACCTGATCTATTGTGACACGGGGCAAGACATCGCGCGGAAACATTATCTGAACCAAGTTGGGGGCCCGGCGTTAAAGCTGTGTCGCCCCCTGTCTGGGAGCTTTCGATGCCTCATCTCGATGCCAGCGCTTTGTCGACCGACCCGGAGGGGATGGACCTCCTCAGGGATCTGCTCGACGTGCCGTCGGCGCCGGTCATCCCGGTCGGAGCCTTTGAGGTGAAGGTGGCGAGCGGGGCGTCGCAGCTGAGCCTCGACAGCGAGGTCACCCGGCCCCGGCGCCTTGAGTTCCTGTCGGAACTGGCCTGACGGTCAGGCTCCCCAGTGCCGGCACGCGAGAGCGCGCGCCTACACGCCGAGATACGCTTTTCGAACGTCCGTGTGGTCGAGGATCTCCTTGGCCGTGCCGGTGATGACGACGCGCCCGGTCTGCAGCACGTAGCCCCGGTCGGCGATGGCCAGAACCTCGGACAGCCTCTGCTCCACAATCAGCACGGTGGTGCCGGCTTCGCGAATGGCCACCACGGCGTCGAAGATCTCGTCCACGAGCTTCGGGGCGATCCCCTGTGACGGCTCGTCGAGCATGAGAAGGCGCGGCCGGGTCATCAGCGCCCGCGAGATCGCCAGCATCTGCTGCTCGCCGCCCGACAGGGTCTCGGCCCGCTGCGGCAGCCGCTCCTGCAATCGCGGGAAGAGCTTGAACACGCGCCCCAGCGGCTCGTCGCGGTCGGCCTGGCCGCGGAACATGTAGGACCCGAGCCGCAGGTTGTCCCGCACCGAGAGGCGCGGAAAGAGGCGCCGGTTCTCCGGCACATAGGCGATGCCGGCCCGGGTGATGAGGTGGCCGGCCCGGCCCTCGATACGCTCTCCCGCGAAGGTGATGGTGCCGGCGCGGGAGCTCTCGGCCCCGGCGATGGTCTTCAGTAGCGTCGACTTGCCCGCACCATTCGCGCCCGCGACAGCGACGATTTCGCCCTCGCCGACCTCGAGCGAGATGTCCTGGATGGCGACGAGGCCCTGATAGGCCGTGGTCAGGTCCCGCACCTCAAGCAGCACGGCGGCGATCTCCGAGATAGGCCGCCACGACGCCCGGGTCGCGGGCGACGTCGGCCGGCTTGCCGTGGGCCAGTTCGCGGCCGAGATGGAGCACAAAGGCTCGGTCGACCAGCGGCATCACGATTTCCATCACGTGCTCCACCATCAGCACGGTGACGCCGGTCTCACGCACGCGCCGCACCAGCTCGACCCCCTTCTGGGCTTCGGCCGGCGTGAGGCCGGTCATGACCTCGTCCAGCAGGAGCAGCTTCGGTTCCGTCGCGAGCGCGCGCGCCACCTCGAGCCGCCGCTTCTCGGGTGGGGTCAGGTCGCCGGCAGGCGCGGCAGCGCGGCCGGCGAGGCCGGCGAAGTCCAGCACCTCGGCAGCCTTGAGGCGGGCGCGGCTGGCATGCGGGTGGCGCACCAGCGCTCCCACCACGACGTTGTCCAGCACGCTCATGGAATCGAAGCTCTTCACCACCTGGAAGGTGCGGGCGATGCCGCGCCGGCACCGATCCGGCGCCGACAGCCCGGTGATGTCCTCGCCCTCGAACCGGATGGTGCCGGCCGAGACCGGGATCGCGCCGGCGATCAGGTTGAACAGGGTCGACTTGCCGGCGCCGTTCGGCCCGATCAGGCCGACAATCTCGCCCGGACCGACCGACAGGCTGACCTCGCTCACGGCCGCGAGGCCACCGAAGCGGCGCGACACGCCTTCGACGGAGAGAAGTGGAGGGATCATACCTTGGGCGCCGGGCGACGGGTGAACAGGCTGACCAGGCCCTGCGGCCGGGCGAGCGCCACGACCATGATCAGGGCGCCGTAGACGATCAGGTCGATGCCCCGGCCGGAGCCGCCGAGATAGGAGCGGGTGACCTCCGTCATGGGGATCAGGATCGCGGCCCCGAGCGCCGGGCCCCACAGGGTGCCGATGCCGCCCAGCACCGCCGGGAGCGCCATCAGCAGCGAGAACTGGAAGGCCATCACGCTCTCGGGGTCGATGTAGGACACGAAGGCCGCATAGAACGAGCCGCCGACGGCGGTGAAAAAGGCCGACACGGCCGCGGCGGCCATCTTGGACTTGAAGATCATCACGCCCAGACTCTGGGCCGCGTCGGCGTTGTCCTTCACGGCGCGCCACCAATAGCCCCAGCGCGAGCCCTCGATCAGGAAGGTCACGAGCCAGGTCACGACAAACAGCCCGAGCGCGAAATAGATGTAGGGCAGCTTGTCGCGTCCGAACTGGAAGGTCGCCCAGGAATCCGGCACGTAGGGCCATTGGATACCGGTTGCGGCGCCCGCCCAGTCCCAGTTGTGCACGAGCAGGAGCCCGGCCTCGGCGATCACGATGGTTGCGATGCTGAAATAGTGGCCGGCGAGGCGAAACAGCTGGTAGCCGAGCGCGAGCGCCAGGGCGGCGGCGAGCAGGCCGCCGGCCAGCATGCCGAACCAGGGCAGGATGCCGGCCTTGGTGTAGAGCAGTGACGTCGTATAGGCGCCGATGCCGAAATACAGGGCGTGGCCCAGGGAGATTTGGCCGCAATAGCCGCCCAGGATGTTCCAGCTCTGCGACAGGGCCGCATACATCAGGGTCAGCACGATGACATTCTGCGCGTAGACGTCCCGCACCGCGAGCGGCAGGGCGGCCAGCGCCAGGACGACGGCGCCGAAGAACAGAAGCTCATTGCGCCGGCGCCGATCATAGGCGGCCGTGGTCTCGGCCAGGTCGCGGGGGAGGGCGTGGACGGCCATCACAGGGATCCGAACAGGCCGCGAGGGCGCACAAAGACGACGGCTAGGTACAGCGCGTAGATGCCCACCGCCTTCAGCGAGGAGGGCAGGATCACGGCCGAGACGGCCTCCACCAATCCGACCAGGATGCCGGCCGCGAGCGCCCCGAAGACGCTGCCGAAGCCGCCGAGCGCGACCACCACATAGGCGATCAGCGCGAAGGGCGCGCCCACATCCGGGTAGATGTAGTAATTGATCGCCAGCATGGCGCCGGCGAGCCCGACCAGGGCGGCTCCGAGCCCCCAGCCCAGGGTGAAGACGCGGTTCTTGTCGATGCCGACCAGGGCCACGGCCCCGGCATCCTCGCGCGTCGCCTCGAGCGCCTTGCCGAAATCGGTCTTGGTGATCAGCAGCCACAATCCCGTAAAGGCCGCCACCGAGACGAGTCCGCCCGCGAGCTGGGGCAGGGGCAGGTAGATGCCGCCGAGCGACACCGTCTTGCCGCCCAGGAGGTTGGGCGGCAGGTTCCGGTAATCCGGCGTGAAGAGAAGCTGCGCCACGCCCCGGATCACCACCGCGAGGCCGAAGGTCGCGAAGATCTGGACCATGCCGAGATTGGCCTTGGCCCGCATCGCGTATTGCACCACGCCCAGATACGCGGTGGCCCCGACCACGAACAGGGCCGCGACCACGAGCGGCGCCAGAAACAGCGGGTCGATGGCGATCAGGAGGACGGCCCCGAAGGTCGCGTACATGGCGAGCATCATGAACTCGCCATGCGCGAAATTGACCACGTCCATCAGGCCGAAGATGAGCGAAAGGCCCACTGCGATCAGGGCGTAGATCAGGCCCATCAGCAGGCCTGAGGCTAGGATCTGAATAAAGATCTCGGGGGTCATTCGCTCCCTTGCGAGGTCGGGGCCGCCGTTGCCCGGAGGAAGACGGACCGGGCCGGGCCCGGTCCGGCCGGTCGGATCAGGCCTTGAACATCGGCCACACGGCGGGCGAGACCGCCGCCTGCTCCGGATACACGGTCACGAACTTCTGGTCCTTGTATTGCAGCAGCACCGGATCGGCGTCGTTGTTCTGGCCGTTCTCGTCGAACTTGACCCGCTTCCAGGGCATGATGGTGCGCTCGCCCGGGATGTCGGTCTGAGCCAGGGCATCGCGGATGCGGCCGCCATCGGTCGACTTGGCGCGGTCGATCGCCTCCGCCAGCACGAGCAGGGCCATGAACTCGCGCGCCGTGTTGTCGTTCAGGTCCTTGTTGGACCGGGCCTTGAACAGCTCGTTGATCTTGCCCACCAGCGGACGCTTGGCAGCGAGGTCGATCGAGAAGGAGCCGCGCGTGATCACGTTCTCGATCTGCTTGCCGACCGCGTCGTAGAGCGCCTGCTCCGAGAAGCCGGCCGCCTGGCACAGCATCGCCTTCGGCTTGTAGCCGAGCTCGCCCATCGTCTTCACCAGCAGAATGCCGTCCGTGGTGTAGCTCGACGGCATGAGCACGTCGGCATTGCCGGCCTTGAGCTGCTGCACCTCGGCGGTCAGCGAGGGCGTGTTGGCCCGGTACTTGATGTCGGAGACGAGCTTGTAGCCGCGCTCGCCCGCGAGCTTGCGCTGCACGTTCGAGGAATCGGTGCCGAAGATCGTGTCCTCGTAGAAGAGCGCAAGGGTGTCGATCTTCTCGCCCTTCTTGCGCAGGCCGTCGAGGAAATCGAACATGATGATCGAGAACATCTCGTCATGCGCCGCCGCCCGGAAGAAGTATTTCAGGCCGCGGCGGTGCAGGCTCGGCGAGGAATTGTCGGCCGACATGAAGGGCACGCTGTAGCGCTCGGCCGTCTGGCTGATCGTCGCCGCCACGGAGCTCTGGTAGCTGCCGACCATGGCCGCGACCTTCTCCTGGGTGATCAGCCGCTCGGCCTCGGCCCGCCCCTTCTGGGGATCCCCCTGGTGGTCGGCGAAGATGATGCGGATCTTGGCGCCGCCGAGGCCGGGCAGGCCGGCCTCCTTGGCGAGCGGCAGGTCGAGATCGGCATGGGCCGTGTTGATGATCTCGATCGCGGTTTCAAAGGCGGTCTTGGCATCGACGCCGATCTGCGCGCTGGGGCCGGACAGCGGATAGAGCGCCCCGATCACCACCTCCTTGACGGCCTGGCCCCGGGCGGGGCCGGCCATGGCGGCGGCCGTAAGCGCGGTGCCCTGAACGAACCTGCGACGTGACAGCATGGACTTCCCCTCTCGTGGCGGCGCAGACCGGCCGGTGGCGCGCTCGGTTGTCTAGTTCGTCAGGCCCCCGTCCGGGGGTGCCAGGCTCCGCAACGTCAGCTCACCGCCAAGCGCGCATTGCGGAGATCGGTCACGATCATGCTCCCCGGGTAGTGGGTTATGCAAAACGGGGGCCGGGCCGCTTCGATCACGGCCTGAGGCGTCACCCCGCAGGCCCAGAAGACCGGGATCTCGTCCGGCCCGACCGGGACCGGGTCGCCGTAATCGGGGCGCGACAGGTCGGCGATGCCGATCAGGTCGGGCCGGCCGAGATGGACCGGCGCCCCGTGCACGTTGGGCAGGCGGCCGGTGATCTGGATGGCCCTGATGGCGTTGGCCGGTGACATCGGCCGCATGGACACGACCAGAGGGCCCCGCAGGCGGCCAGCCGGCGTGGTCTGGATGCTGGTGCGGTACATCGGCACGGCGCAGCCGCGCGAGATGTGACGGATCTCGATCCCGTCTTCCATCAGTGCCGATTCGAACGAGTAGGAGCAGCCGATCACGAAGGTGACGAGGTCGTCGCGCCAGTGCCGGTGGAGATCGGTCGGCTCGTCCACGATCACGCCGTCCTGCCACACGCGGTAGCGTGGCACGTCGGTTCGGACATCGAGATCGGCGCCCAGGCTCGGGATTCGGAAGGCGCCCGGCTCCGAGACGGCGACGAGGGGGCAGGGCTTCGGGTTGGCGACCGCGAAGCGCAGGAAGTCCTCGGCCAGGTCGCGCGGCAGGATGGCGAGATTTCCCTGAACAAAGCCCGGCGCCATCCCGGCCGTCGGTCCCGTGTGCAGCCCGTCGCGGATCGCTGCCCGGGCGCCCGCCGGCGTGAGAATGTCCGGATATGCGGAGCTGGAGGTCGCAAGCGCGGCAACGGCAGCCATCAGCCTCTCCTGGCCTTGTTTGCAGGAGAGTTGCCGACCCTGATCGGCTTGTCCATTGGCTCGGTGCAATCGCGTGTGGTTAGCCGCCGCTCAATGCGGCCCCGCTTCGCCTGCGCAGGTGCCACGCGTGGCCCGAGGCGCGGTCGCACCGGTCCGAGTCACGGGCGGGATGTCGGTTCCGGCTCTGGCAGCTTTGGCGCACTCCGCGTGCAGCGGCACCCTGGCCGGGCAGGCGGGCCCGAGCGGCCTCCGGGGTCGAGGCTCAGCCGGAGGCGGCCTCGAGCGCCGTCCGGAGGTCGGCCATGAGGTCGTCTGCATGTTCGAGCCCGACCGACAGCCGCACGAGACCGTCGCCGATCCCCATCTCGGCCCGCTCCTCCGGCTTGAAGCGCTGGTGCGTGGTGGTGGCCGGGTGCGTGATCAGGCTCTTGGCGTCCCCGAGATTGTTGGAGATGAGGATGAGCCGGAGCGCATTCAGCATCCGAAAGGCGGCCGGCTTGCCGCCCCGAATGCTGAGCGCGATGAGGTTCGAGCCTCCCGACATCTGGCGCCGGACGAGTTCGGCCTGGGGATGGTCGGCCCGGCCGGGATAGATGAGCCGCTCGAGCGCCGGGTGGCCGGCCAGGGCGTCGGCCAGCACCCCGGCGGTGCGGGTCTGCCGCTCGACGCGGATCGGCAGGGTTTCCAGGCTCTTCAGCAGCACCCACGCATTGAACGGCGACATCGCCGGCCCGGTCTGCCTCAAATAGGTCTGGATGTGGCGGTCGATGAAGTCGCGCGAGGCCAGGATGACGCCGCCGAGGCAGCGGCCCTGACCGTCGATGTGCTTGGTCGCCGAATACACGACGCAATCGGCGCCGAGTTCCAGCGGTTTCTGGAAGAGCGGCGTGGCGAACACGTTGTCGACGACCAGCGTCGCGCCGGCCGCGTGCGCGATCTCGGCCACGGCCCGGATGTCGACCAGGTCGAGCGTCGGGTTGGCCGGGCTTTCCAGAAACAGCGTCTTGGTTTCGGGCCGGATCGCGGCCCGCCAGGCGGCGAGATCGCGGCCGTCCACCAGGGTCGAGGAAACCCCGAATCGCGGCAGGAATTCTTCGATGACGTAGCGGCAGGAGCCGAACAGGGCTCGGGCCGCCACCACGTGGTCCCCGGCCTTCAACTGGCCCACAAGCGCGGCCGTCACGGCCGCCATGCCGGTCGCCGTGGCGCGCGCAGCCTCCGCACCCTCGAGGGCCGCCATGCGGCTCTCGAACATGCCGACGGTCGGATTGGAGAAGCGGGCGTAGATGAAGCCGGCCTCGTCGCCCGCGAAGCGCCGCTCGCATTGCTCGGCCGACGCATAGACGTGGCCCTGCGTCAGATAGAGCGCCTCCGACGTTTCGCCGAATTCGGACCGGAAGGAGCCCTGGTGAACCAGGCGGGTCTCGAGATGGTGGGCGGCGAGAGGGTCGAGGCTGGCCATAGATCGTTCACTGGAGCTGCGTCGCGCAGCAATCTGCATGACCCTGAGTCATAGGGATGTTTAAGAAAGCGTCAACATATGCGCTCAGCGCATGGCGATATTGCAGCGCACCATGTTGCGAGGCGGCCGGCAGTGATTACGTTGCAGTGCAACACAACGGGAAACGTCCGGGTTCACCGTCTCCAGGAGTTCTTCATGTCCGTCGCTTCTGCCCAGTTCGACCGGTTTGTCGCTGCCGGCGATCGCGCCGAGCCGAGCCGTCCCTCTCTCTTCGCCCGCGCCGGCACGGCGCTCCGTGAGGCCCGCATGCGGCAGGCCGAGCGCGAGATCGGCCGCTTCATCGAGGGGCGGGGAGGTCGCATCACCGACGCGCTCGAGCGTCAGATCGAGCGGCACTTCGTCTAAGCTGTCGCACTCCGGCCGGGGCCGCTCAGGCGGCTTCCCGGTTCGGGGCAGGGAGCGCCACGTTGCTCCTGATCAGGTCGGGGACGAGGCTCGCCGGCATCGGTGCGCCGAACAGGAAGCCCTGGCCGATCATGCAGCCCATCTCGGCCAGCCAGGCGGAGTTGTCGGCGCTCTCGATGCCCTCGGCCGTGGTCATGATGCCGAGCGAGCGGCCGAGCCCGAGGATGGCCGAGATGATCTTGGCGCTCTCCTCGTTGCCGCCGAGCGACTGCACGAAGGACCGGTCAATCTTGATCTTGTCGAAGTTCATCTCGCGCAGGTGATACAGGCTGGAATACCCCGTCCCGAAATCGTCCAGCGCCACCGAAACGCCCGCGGCCTGTAGGGTGGAGAGGGTGGCGCGGGCCACGTCCAGGTCCTCGGTCAATGCCGTCTCGGTGATTTCCACCTCGAGGCGCTTTGGCGAGAAGCCGGTGTCCCGCAGGATGGCCAGGATGCGGGGCGCGAGCAGCCCCTCCTTGAACTGCACCGGCGAGATGTTGATGGCGAGGCCGAGATGGGCCGGCCAGTTCCGGGCGTCGAGACACGCCTGACGCAGCAGGCCGTAGCACATCTCCGTCACGAGCCCGGTGTCTTCGGCGATCGGCACGAAGACGTTGGGAGAGATGATGCCGCGCTGCGGATGGTACCAGCGGGCCAGAACCTCGAAGCCGAGCAGGGCGTGGCCCGGCAGGGCGACGAGAGGCTGGTAATGCGGTCGCACGTCGCCCGCCTCGATCGCCGAGCGCAGCTCCGCCTCCAACGACAGGCGGGCCTTCAGCTCCTCGTCCATGGCCTGTTCGAAGAAGCGGTACGTGCCGCGGCCCTCGCGCTTGGCCCGGTACATGGCGATGTCGGCCGAGCGCAGCAGCGCCTCTGCGTCGGGCCCGTCCTGAGGCAACAGGGCGATGCCGACGGTGGCGCCGACGGTGACGCGCGAATTCTGCCACTCGACCGCCTGTGAGAGCTGCTGGATCAGCTGCTGGGCGAGGCGCATCAACTCGTCGGCCGTCATCTCCCCGGGCAGGAAGGCGGCGAATTCGTCGCCGCCGAGCCGGGCGGGCACCGCCTCGCGGGGCAGCGCCCGCCGCAGCCGGTCGGCGATCTCGCACAGCACCGCGTCCCCGGCGGCGTGGCCATAAATGTCGTTCACCGGCTTGAACCGGTCGAGGTCGATCAGGAACACCGCCCCGCGGCCCCGCTCGACGGAGTTGCCGATGCATTCGAGCAGCATGCGGCGATTCGGCAGGGCAGTCAGGACATCGCGCCGCGCGCTGGATTGCGCGGCGACCTCGGCGCTCCGGCGCGCCGTAATCTCCCGCCTGAGCCGCACCGACTTCAGGACGGACGCCACCCCGATGGCGAAGCTCATGAAGAAGCCGAGGAAGACGAAGTTGGACAATCCGTTCTGGAGTGCGAGCAGCTGCAGGGTCGGAAAGACGTCGAGCGTGCTTCCGATCAGCCACATGCATTCGGCGATCCCCAGCAGACACAGCCCTTCATAGAGTTCGCCCTTGGGCCATTCCTGCCCGGGGGGCGCTCCCGCCGTTCGCTCCATCCCGTCCTCCGGCATCACACCGAGCAGGGATCTTGCGCCCCACAGATTGCTTGGGTGTGAATCCCGGCGCGCGAGTTTGAAAGAGAACAGTTCTGCGCAATCCCGGCAACGCGCAGATTCGGCGTGCCGGATTTCTCCGGCCCTTAACGATCACCCTGCCATTCTCTTGGCTCGGGTATGGCGGACGAGGGCGAGGTGGGGGCGATATTCTCCGAGGCGCTGCTGTGGTGCCTCAGGTGCGCAAGGCTGGCCAGGGACGACCGCGGGGCGGTGGCTGTCCTGTTCGCCCTCTCTGTTGCCCCGATGACGTTCCTGGTCGGGGCGGCGCTCGATTATTCGGGCGCGTCCAGCCTGAAGGCTCAGTTGCAGAAGGCGACGGACGGCGCGAATTTGCGCCTGTGCCAGGTCGCCGGGGCGCCGACCCGCGACGATCTGGTGGCTGCGGCCAACAAGCTCCTGCCGACCTATCTCGGCTCGGCGCCCTACACCATCCAGACGCTGACCCTGAGCAGCAGCCCGCGGGTGATCGAGCTGAAAACGAGGTCGCTGTTTCCGACCTCCATCCTCAAGGTGTTCGGGCCGGCCTTCGCCCAACTGCCCGTGGACGCGACCGCGACCTGTTACGGCGAGCCGCAGACCTTTGAGATCGCGCTCGCGCTCGACAACACCGGCTCCATGGCGCTGTCGGGCGGGACTCAATCCAAGATGGAAGCCCTCAAGGCGGCCGCGACCTCCTTCGTGGACGCGATCTACAACAACACCACCCTGTCCACCGCGACCACCATCTCGATCGTGCCCTTCGCGGCCGCGGTGGCCGTGAACCCCTCTTCCTACCGGGGCGCGTCCTGGATCGATCAGGCCGGCAACGCGTCCTACCACTGGAACATCGTCCAGGGCGGGGCCACGGCGGCCCGGGCGCACTGGGCCGCGAACCGCCTCGCCGCCTTTGACCGGCTGAAGACGCTGCGGTCGGGCTGGGACTGGGCCGGCTGCCTCGAGTCGCTCACCTACCCGCTGAACGTCCGCGACGGGGCGCCAACCCCGTCGAACCCGGACAGCTATTTCGTGCCCATGCTCGGCCCGGACGAGACCGGCGACGGCGGGCAGGTGTACCACACGGATGCGAGCGGCAGCTGGGTCACCTCGCCGAACAGCTATCTGGACGATTCCGGCGGCAACAATTGCAGCTCGACCTCGGACGAGAACGTCCGCTTCGGCCGCGTCTGCAAATACGCCGATCCGCGGGGCGCCAGCACCAGCACGGGCCCCAACGCGATGGGCCCGAACCAGAGCTGCACCAGTCGCCCGCTGACGCGCCTCACCGCCAACAAGGCCACGCTTCTGGCGGAGATCGCGGCCATGCAGCCCGCCGGCAACACCAATATCCACGAAGGGTTCATGTGGGGCTGGCGCACCATCTCCCCGGTCAGCGTGTTCGCGGCCGATGCGGCCGCCTACAACAAGCTCAACAACAACAAGATCATCATTCTGATGACGGACGGCGACAACACATGGTCCGTCAATTCGCCCAGCTCGGCCGCTAAATCCGGCCATTCCGCCTATGGCTACTTCCGCAATCCGGACGGATCCGGCCCGAACAGCCGGCTGCCGCCGGCCCATGCCGATCCCACGACCGACCTGAAGGCGCGGGCGGCCATGGACGCGCTCACCCTGGAGGCCTGTGCCAACGCCTCCGCCTCGCCAAACAACGTCGTGATCTACACCATCGGGTTCAGCGCCACCGCGGATCCGATCGACCAGCAGAGCCTCAACATGCTGCGGACCTGCGCGGGGGCGGCCGACCGGGCCTATGTGGCGACCGATTCCAACGCGCTCCAGGTGGTGTTCCAGAAGATCGCCGACAACATCAGCAGCCTCCGGCTCTCCCGCTGAGCGGGCCGCCGCCGCGCCCGGTCCCTCAGGCCGGATCGCGCCGGAGCCGGTACACCGGCACCTTGCCGTCCAGACCCTCGATCTCGTGCGCGCCGAGCGGCTCGGGGTCGCCCCAGAGGTGGTCCGCGAAGGCACGCGACATCAGCAGAGGCTCGCCCAGAACCTTGTTCAGCCGCGCGATGCGCGAGGCGAGGTTCACGTCCGGCCCGATCACGGTGAAGTCGAGCCGGTTGCCCGAGCCGACATTGCCGTAGGCCGCCTCCCCGTGATGAAGGGCGATTCCGGCCTCGATCCGCACGGGAAAGCGCCCGTCCCTGTTGGCGTCGTCGAGCGCGACGAGACCCGCGATCGCCGCATTGAGCGCGGCCTGGGCGCTGCCGCCCGTGTCGTCGCCGCGATCCCGGAAGATGGCCAGGACGCCGTCGCCCATATACTTCAGAACCTCGCCCCCCTCCTGCTCGATGGCCGGCACGAGGCAGTCGAAATAGCCGTTCAAGAGGTCCACGGCCGCTTCGGGCGAGAGCAGCGAGGTCAGGCGCGTGTAGCTGCGCATGTCGGCGAACAGAATGGCGGACCGGATGCGGCTCACCTGCCCGCGCCGGATGGCGCCGGACAGGATCGCCCGATGCGGCTCGTCGCCGACATAGATGCGCAACACGTTGTCGAGCCGCTGGTGGACCGACCGCATCTCGATGGCGGCGGCCAGCGTCGGGACGACGAAGCGCAGCAGGGCGATCGCCCGCGCGTCGAAGCCGCCGGGCCGTGAGGTCGCGAGCGTGATGCCGTTCTGCGTGCCGTTGGTGAAGCGGAGGGGGATCACAAGATACTGCCGGTAGCCCGCCGCCTTGAGCTCCGGAACGATGCCGAACGCGTCCTCCGCCGTCTGGTCGAGGTCGAGGTCGAGCCACTCGCCGGTGCGCTGGACGAGGGCGAAGGGCGAGCGCGCGAACACCTCGTCCGTCGCCGCCCCGTGCGGAAAGAGTCGGAAGCTCGAGCCCTCGCCCTTGGTCCAGATGCGACCGATGCCGGAATACTCGGAATGGAGCGCGTCGATGGCCGTGGTCAGGCGTTCCACGGGGACCCCGAGCCGGTCCAGCCGCTCCGCGAAGCCGGTCAGCAACTCCTGATGATCGTGGCCGATGGCTCCTTCAAGCAGCCAGTCCCGCACCGCCACGGCTTCCGGCAGGACGTCGCGCGGAACGCGGCAGACCTCACCGCCGGCCGCCTCGAGGGTCGGCGACGCCGCGGCCTCCGGGGGCGTCGCCGCCGGAGCTATCGCCGCCTGCGGCAGTGTGCTGCGGGTCGCGGACATCGCCTGTCATCTGGACCCCTGGCACGGGGCGCGCAAGCCGTGACCTGCGCCGGCCGGCCAGGTCTCACCAGCGCGGCCGGGGCGAAGATTCTCGACCCCTGCGGCGGAACGACTCAGCAAAGGGAGTCGTTGGGAATGGCCAAGGTTAGTCGCGCGTACGGAGTTGTTCGATGGCGGCACGTTCGAACTGGAAGGGCTACCTGAAGCTCTCGCTCGTGTCCTGCCCCGTCCAGCTCTTTCCGGCCACGTCGAGCAAGGACCGCGTCGCCTTTCACCTTCTCAACCGCGAAACCGGCAACCGCCTGCGCCGCAAGCTGGTCGACCCCGAAACCGACGAGGCGGTGGAATCCGACGCCCAGGTCAAGGGCTACCAGGTCGGCAAGACGGAATACGTCCTCGTGGAGGAGGAGGAGATCGACAAGGTGGCGATCGAATCGAGCCACACGATCGATATCGAGGCCTTCGTGCCGCGCGCCCAGATCGACGAGACCTATCTCGACACGCCCTACTATCTCGCCCCCGACGGCAAGATGGGTGAGGAAGCCTTCGCGGTGATCCGGGACGCCATGCGGGACAAGAACGTGGTCGGGATCGGCCGCGTCGTGCTCTACCGCCGCGAGCGCCCGATCCTGCTCGAGCCGGTGGGCAAGGGGCTCGTCGCCACGACCTTGCGGTACGCCTACGAGGTGCGGGACGACGAGGATTATTTCGACGGCATCAAGGACGTCGAGGTGCCCGAGGAGATGCTGGATCTCGCGACCCACATCATCGGCCGCAAGATGGCCGATTTCGATCCGAAGCGGTTCGAGGACCGCTACCAGAACGCGCTGTTGGAGCTGATCGAGGCCAAGCGCGAGCACCGCCCGGCCAACAACCCGGCCCCCGTCAGCAAGCCCAGCAACGTGGTCAGTCTGATGGACGCCCTGCGGCGCAGCATCGCCAACGACCAGGAGGCCGGCGCGAAAGCGGCGGAGACTCCCGCCAAGCCTGCCCGCAAGGCATCGGCCAAGCCGGCCGCCGAGAAGCCCGCCGGGGCCAAGCCCGCGGCTGAGAAGGCGGCCGCGGAGAAACCCGCGAAAGCGGCCAGCAAGCCGGCCGGCAAGACCGCAGCCCGCCGTGCGCCGGCTGCGACCGGCCGGATGCGGCGCGCGAGCTAGGCCGAACGCTCGGCCAGCGCGCCATAGACCAGGGCCCGGAACGTGTCCCGGTAATGGTCGCGCCGCCCCGGGGCCTGAACCATCAGGACCGCGTAGAGCTGCTCAGCGGGATCGTACCAGAAGCTGGTGCCGGCCTGGCCGAGCCAATAGGCGTCGCCTGGCGATCCCGGGAACGGCGCCATCCCGGTCACGCGCCTCACCGCGAATCCCAGGCCGAATCCGTAGCCCTCGGGCAGGAGCTCTCGCGACCCGACCGGCAGATCGGGAGCGAGATGGTCCGACATCATGTAGGACAGCGTCGCGGGTGACAGCAGACGGCGGCCGTCGAGCGTGCCGCCGCAGGCGATCATGTGCAGGAACCGGGCATAGTCCGAGGCGGTCGAGACGAGGCCCCCGCCGCCGTTTTCCAGCCGCGGCGGCCGTGTCACGGCGAGGAGCTCGACAGCCCCGCCGGTCTCGGGGTCGACGGGAAAGGCCCCGGCCAGGCGCTCGTGATAGGCGGCCGGCACGTGGAAGCCGGTCTCCATCATGCCGAGCGGCTCGAACACCCGGGACCGCAAGGCGGCGCCGAGCGTCTGGCCCGAGAGGATCTCGACCACCCGCCCGAGGACGTCGGTGGAGCGCCCGTAATCCCACGCCGTGCCGGGCTGGCTGAGCAGCGGCAGGCCCGCCAGCACCGCCGCCTGCTGCTCGTTGCTCTGGCTGCGCCGCGCCGCCCCGGCCTCCACATAGGCGTCGGTCACGGGCCCGGGCACCAGCCATTCATAGGTCAGGCCCGAGGTGTGCCGCAGCAGGTCCTGGATGGTGATCGGGCGAGCGGCCTGGACCGCGCCGGCCCCCGCCCCGACCTGCATCTCGGCGAAATCGGGGATGTAGCGCGAGAGCGGGTCGCCGAGACGCAGACGGCCTTCCTCGACCAGCATCATCAGGGCGACCGACACGATCGGCTTGGTCATCGAGTAGATGCGAAACAGCGTGTCGAGCTGCATCGGGTCCGCGGCCGCCGGGTCGCGGCGGCCATAGGCCTTGAAATGGACGACCCGGCCACGGCGCGCCACCAGCGCCACCGCACCGGGCAGAAGGCCCTGCTGGATCTCGGCCTCCAGGGCCGCCCCGATCCGGCCCAGCCGCTCGCGCGACATGCCGACATCCTCGGGTTTGGCCAAACTGATGCTGTCGGGCAGGGGCACGGCGTCGGAGTTCATTCGCGTTCCTTCAAGCCGCCACGGCCTGCGCGGCCCGGACAGGGCCCGGCCGGGCCGTGAGGCGTAGGATCAGGAAGATGACGATGGCCTGGTTCAGGATGTTCCAGCCGATGCCGTTGGCAAAGGCGGCCTGGTAGGACCCGGTCTGGTCGAAGATCCAGCCGGACAGCCAGCCGCCGAGGGCCATCCCGACCAGCGTCGCGGCGATGCAGATCCCGACGCGCTGGCCGGCCTCCGCCGGCGGAAAGACCTCCCGCACGATGATGGCGTAACTCGGCACGATGCCGCCCTGGAACAGCCCGAACAGAATGGACACGACGTAGAGCGAGGCCAGGCTGTCGAACAGCATGTAGAGGACCAGCGCCACGCATTGCAGCACCGAGCCGACCAGCAGCGTCGACAGCCCGCCGATCCGGTCGGCCACGAAACCGGAGGCCACGCGGGAGATGATGCCGAAGGCCAGCATCAGGGACAGCATCTCGGCGCCCCGGGCCGGGCCGTAGCCCAGGTCGCCGCAATAGGCGACGATGTGCACCTGCGGCATGGACATGGCCACGCAGCAGCCGATCCCGGCCAGGGCCAAGAGCACCTGCAACGTGCCGGGGCGGAGCCCGGCCGCGACCGGCAGCGTGACCGGCTCGGCCAGGGCCGCGCTGCGGGACGGCAGCACCGGGACGGCCGCGAGGGGCCGCTCGGCGTGGCGCCCGAGCAGGAGGGCAAGGGGCAGCAGGGTCGCCCCGCAGATCGCCCCGACCACCATCATGGCGCCGCGCCAGCCGATGCCGTCGATCATGGCCTGCACCAGCGGCGGCCAGATGGCACCGGCCACGTAATTGCCGGCCGCCACGATCGCGACCGCGATGCCGCGCCGGCGGTCGAACCAGAACGAGATGTCGGCCAGGATCGGCCCGAAGCTCGCCGAGCAGCCGATCCCGATCAGAATGCCGTGCACAACCGCAAAGACGCCGAGGCTGGGCGCGAGCCCGGACAGGATGAAGCCCAGGGAGAGCAGCGCGCCGCCCCCGAACGAGACCGGCACGATGCCGAACCGGTCCGACAGGCGGCCAAGCACCATGCCGCCGCCCGCGATCCCGAGCATCAGCAGCGTGTAGGGGAGCGAGGCGGCGCTGCGGTCCACGGCGAATTCGGCCTGCACGGCCGGCAGCGCCACCACCACGCACCACATGCCGGCGCCGCCGATCGTCACGATCGCGAGCGACAGGGCGAGGCGGAGCCAGGAGCGGGGGCCGTCCGGTTCGGGTCGGGCGCTCGCGCCGCCGCTCATTCTCCGTCCTCCCGCGAATGCCCGCTTTGTGCCGGCCTATCAGGCAGGAGGGTGCGCGGGCACCGCCTCCGGCGCAAGCCCGGGATGCGGCCGCAGGCGCCGGCTCACATTTCGGCGGCGGTGTGCTCGTGGGCCTTCTCGATTTCGGCGCCGACCGCCTCGATGGATGCGCCCGCCTCGATCCGCCGCCGAATGTCCTGCAGCCGGGTGAGCTGCTGCACGATCTCGGGAACGTGATCCAGATTTTCCATGAGTCGCCACACGTAAACCAGAATGGCGAAGATATCGCCCGTTTCCGTGGTCGGCAGGAACGTTGCCCGCATGATCACGGCCATGAACACGAAGATGGACATGATCTCGATCAGCGTCCAGTTGATCGCAGCAGCATCCGACAGCTTGATGCGCCAGTCCCGAAGCGCCGTGAAATGCTGCCGCACCCGGGTCGGGTCGTTGCTGTCGATGAGGTCGACTTCGTGTTCGAGCTGGTCGTTCAGTCCTTTGTTGAACAGGGCTGAGCGGCGGCTGTAGCCGCGGTTGATCAGGTAGACAGGCAGGAACAGGGAGGCCGTGATCGCCCCGATCATGACATCGTAGAAAAACAGGATCACGGCCGATCCCAGGATGCCGACCACCGAGGTCAGAATCGTCGGGATGTCCCTTTCGAAGAAGGTCACGAAGTCGCGCGACATGCTGGAGCGCGCGGCAACGTCGCTGGTGCGGACCCCGGCCGAGCGCTGCCGCAGGATCGTGGCGGTGACGATGGTGTTGTAGATCGTCGTGTAGAGCCGGGTGTCGTACATCTGCCGGAAGCAGCCGATGGCGCCACGGCACGTCCAGGCCACGATGATCGGCGCGATCCAGATGTATTGGTGCGCGATCAGGCCATCGATGGCGAGCCCGGTCGCCCACGGATAGGACAGCTCGAGCAGGTCTTCGATGAAGATCAGCCCGTAGGTCAGCGTGATGCGCGACCTGAACGGGCGCACCGCCTCCAACGCCGATGGTGGTCTCGGGACAGCGGAAGCCATGGGCGCACCGTTCCGGCGGATGGACATGGCCTCATAGCGAGCCCAGCCGCACTTGCAACGTCAGGGCGGAAATTGCTTGCCGGGTTCCGGGGCGGTACACCGGGCCGGTGCCACCCCTTCTGAACCGCCGCGGCCCCCCTGTAGCCGAAATCCTGCCGTCCCGAGACACGCTCGCGCTCGTGATCCGGCTTTGGCGCGACTGGCTGCGCCCGCACAGCCGCACGCTGGCGCTGGTGATCGGCTTCATCGTCCTCGTGGCCGCCTCGACCGGGCTGTACCCGGTCCTCATCAAGGCGGCCTTCGAGGCCTTCTCCAACCGGTTCGGGACCGGGGCGCCGATCAAGATCAATCTCGGCTTCACCCGGTGGTTCATCGATCGGCGGGAGGCGATCGTGTACGGGCCGGTCTTCGTGGTCCTGATCACCTCCATCAAAGGCTTCTCGCTCTACGCCCTGACGCTGCTGACGAACCGCGTCGTCACCCGCATCGAAGCCGACATGCAGAGCGCGCTCTACGCGCATCTCATCGACGCCGACCTGGCGCAGCTCGGCCGCGAGAGCGCGGCGGCGCTGACCCAGCGCTTCACCACCGACTTCACCTACATCAAGGAGGCCCTGACCCGGCTCTCCACCGTCTTCCTGCGCGAGATCGCGACCATCACGGCGCTGGTCGTCGCGATGCTGCTGATCGACCCGGCGCTGACCCTGGTCGCCGCCTGTGTGGTGCCGTTCGTCGCCCGGCCTATCGCCCGCATCGGCAAGAAGCTGCGCCGCAACTCCACATCGACCCAGGAACAGATCGGCCAGATGGCCGGCCTCGTCTCGGAGAGTCTGGCCGGGGCGCGGGTGGCCAAGAGCTATGGGCTGGAAGGCTACCTGAAGGAGAAGGCGCGCGCCTCCTTCGACGCCGTGCGCCGCCTGAAGATGAAGTCGGCCAATGCCCGCGCCCGGCTCGACCCGCTCCTCGAGGTCGGCGGCGGGCTGGCGGTCGCGGCGGTCTTGGCCATCATCGGCTGGCGTATCCTCGACGGCCGCTCGACCGTCGGCGATTTCGCCGGGTTCGTGACCGCGCTGATCATCGCGGCCCAGCCGGTCCGGGCCCTCGGCAATCTGAATGCGATCCTGCAGGAGGCTGCCGCGGCGCTGAAGCGCTATTTCGCCGTGGTCGACGAGCGGCCCGAGATCCGCGACCGGCCCGGCGCGGTGCCGCTGGTGGCCGGCCCGGGCGAGGTCCGGTTCGAAGACGTCCGCTTCCACTACGCGGCCGGCGGCGTGCCGGCGGTCGACGGGGTGAGCCTTGACGTGCCGGCCGGAAAAACAACCGCCATTGTCGGCCGCTCGGGGTCCGGCAAATCGACCCTCCTGTCGCTGCTGCCCCGGATGTACGACGTGCAGTCCGGGCGTGTGCTGGTCGACGGTCAGGACGTGCGTGACGTGACGCTGGCCAGCCTGCGGGCCTCCATCGCCCTGGTGACCCAGGAGGTCGTCATTTTCGACGACACGGTGGCCAGGAACATCGGCTTCGGCCGCGCCGACGCGACGCGGGACGAGATCGAGGCGGCGGCCCGGGCCGCGGCCGCGCACGAGTTCATCTGCGCGCTGCCGGACGGCTACGACACCCGGCTCGGGCCCGGCGGGGCCACGCTGTCGGGCGGCCAGCGCCAGCGTGTTTCGCTCGCCCGCGCCTTTCTCAAGAACGCGCCGATCCTCCTGCTGGACGAGGCCACGAGCGCTCTCGACGCCGAGGCCGAGACTCAGGTTCAGGCCGCCATCCGGACGCTGATGCGCGGCCGCACGACGCTGGTCATCGCGCACCGCTTTTCGACCGTCCGGGATGCCGACGTGATCGTCGTGTTGGATGCCGGCCGGGTCGTGGAGATCGGCACTCATGCGGCGCTCGGCCGCAATGGCGGGCTTTACGCGCGGCTGCAGCGGCTGCAGCTGATCGGCGAACTCGAACCCGACCTGACGCCCGTCCAGGCAGCGGGCGAATAGCCTATTCCCGCCGGAGCAGCCTGTCGGCGATCAGGGTCGACCAGAGCGTCGGCTTGAAGCCGCGTGCCAGCGCCTCGGGATCGTAGCCGTCGCTGATCCAGGCCTCGAGCGACAGGCCCTTCGCTTCGCCGCCCGCCTCGTAGGCGTCCAAAAAGGCGTCCAGGATGCCGGTCTTGGCATGGCGGAAATGGCCGAAGCGAAGCGCGAGCTGCGAGCGCGCCTCGGCCACGGTCGCTCCCTTGCGGAGGATCAGGTAGAGGGCTGCGAACAGCCCCGCCCGGTCCGCCCCCGATTTGCAGTGGACCAGCGCCGGATAGGCGATCTGCTGGACTGTCACGGCGACGCGCCCGATGGCCTCGGGGGAGGGCGGCTCGCGCGAGCGGAGCACCACGTCCACCAGCGCGACCCCGTGACGCTCGCAGGCTTCGCGCTCCAGCGGCCAGGATCCGTGCTCCCGTCCGCCCCGGACATTCACGATGGTGCGCAGACCCGCGCGTGCCAAGCGGGCGATCTGCCCGGGGCTCGGCTGCGACGAGCGCCAGAGCTCCTCGGAGACCCGGCCCAGATTCGGATAGAGGACGCGAAACACGCCGTGATCGACGAACAGCATGTTCGCCCAGGCATGCGCGCGGTCGATCGGCCCGGCGAGTTCCCGGTCCCACCGGGCTATGCGGGCCATCCGACGCGCATAGCGCGTTTCCGGCTTTAAGAACCTGGTAAGCACGATGGCCGGACGATCACGGTCGCTGAAGGGGCCGGAGAAGCGGGGCACCGAGCCTGGCGCGCTCTACCAGCCGGGGGGCGACCGGGCAATGCCGGCCGCTTCGCCAGCGCCAGGCCGGGGACAGGGATCGACGAAGCTCCCGCACGGTGGCCTTGAAGTTGCGGGGGCACGTCAGGGAGCAGGGTCGTCTGAGGCAGGAGGTTTCGGCACAGCCATGACCGCGATCACCATTCAAATCCGGCGCGCCCGGTCCGAGGATGCCGCCGACCTGGCCGCCGTCTTCGACGCCGCCTGGCGCGAAGCCTATCAGGGCATCCTGCCGGCCATCCCGCTCGAACGCATGATCGTCCGGCGCGGGCCCCGCTGGTGGCTCACCACCATCGGGCGTGGCCGGCCCCTGGTCGTGCTGGAGGTGGGCGACAAGGCTGTCGGCTACGTCTCCTACGGCCGCTGCCGCGACCGCTCGCTTCCGGCCGATGGGGAGATGGACGAGCTCTACCTCGCGCCCGAATATCAGGGGCTCGGTTTTGGCGGCCGGCTGTTCAAAGCCGTGCGAAACGATCTCGACGACCGGGGCGCCAAGCGCGTCGCTGTCTGGTGCCTGGCTCAGAACGAACGGGCTTGCGGCTTCTACCGTCACATGGGCGGCCGCCTCATCGCGGAAACGACCGAGCGCTTCGCCGGCATCGCCCTCAGCAAAAGCTGTTACCTGTTTCGCTAAGCCGCATCTGCGCTTGTCCGAAACGCGCGGTCCCGATAGAGCACCGCACCCTTTCGGAGAACGGTCGACATGCGGCTCGACGCCATCAAGACCGGCCATCACCCGCCCGACGACGTGAATGTCGTCGTGGAGGTCCCCATCGGGGGCGAGCCGATCAAGTACGAAATGGACAAGGAGGCCGGGACCCTGGTGGTCGACCGGTTCCTCTACACGTCCATGCGCTACCCCGGGAATTACGGGTTCATCCCGCACACGCTGTCAGGCGACGGGGATCCCTGCGACGTTCTGGTGGCGAACACCCGGGCCATCGTGCCGGGCGCGGTGATCAACGTTCGACCCGTCGGCGTGCTCCTGATGGAGGACGACGGTGGCGTCGACGAAAAGATCATCGCGGTGCCGACCAACAAGCTGACGCGGCGCTACGAGAAGGTGATGAGCCACTCGGACCTGCCGTCCATCACGCTGGAGCAGATCGAGCACTTTTTTGCCCACTACAAGGATTTGGAACCCGGCAAGTGGGTCAAGATCCTGCGCTGGGGAGATGCGGAAGAAGCGAAACGGCTGATCATGGAGGGCCTGGAACGCGCGGCCGGCCGCATCGCCTGAGGCAAGACGGTCCGTTCCGTCCGTCCGGGACGAGGGCCGCCGCGAGCTGCGGCGGCCCGGGAGTTGCAGAGACGGTCGCCCTACCAGCGGTAGAAGGGGCGATGGTACCGAACCGGCCGATAGTACCGGACAGGGCGGTAATGCCGATGGCCGTAATGCCGCCGGCGCGGGTAGAAATACACCACGCGGGGCCGATAGGCCCGGCGGTAGCGGTAGCGCGGCGCATAATGGGCGCGCCGGTAATAGTAATACGCCTTGTCGGCCTTCAGCGGCGACTCGATGGCGGCATGCGCCGTCGCCCCGAGCGGGGCCGCCTGGCTCGCCGTCTGGCCAAGCGCGAACGCGCCCACCAGAAGCGCCAGGACCAGGATCATACGTCTCAGCACATCGACCTCCCTTGCACCAAGTGTCCCCCTCGACAGGTCTAAGCTAAGCCGGGCCGGGCTCAAGCGTAAAGCGGCGAGGCGGTAAACTGCTGGCTGCGTTGACGTGAGAGAGGTGATCCGCAAGTCTGTGCCGGGCGGCGTCGCACCTCGGCCAGCACCATGACGACACCGAACCGAACTCCTCATATCCGCCTGACCTCGCATCCGGAGGCGGGCACGGCCATCGGGCGTTTCCCCATCCGGTGGGGGCGGGCCGACCCGCGGGAGCGCGGCCCCGTGATCGGGTCGGTGACCAGCCCGGGCGACCGCAACGTCATCGGCTCGCATGGCGGCTCCTATTCGGTGTACCGGGCGCTCGCCATCTCCGCCCGGGCCATGAACCCGCTGGCCCGGCCCGACCTCCGCAACACCCACCCGGTGGTTCCGGTCGGGCCCTATCCGCAATGGGCCGACCCGGACACGATCGTGTCGCTGGACCCCTTCGGCCACCTCGTGGCCGAGGTGTTCGGGCGAGAGATCGAGACGGGCACCGACGTGCGGCCGACCATCGCGATCACCAAGGCCCGGCTGAACCTGCCGGAGATCCTGGCCGCCATGGCGGCGCACCGGTTGGCGCCGGACGGCGGCTTTCTCCACGCCAACGGCGACGTCTCGGTCACCAAGATCGCCATCGACCCGGTCTGGTGGCTGCCCGGCATCGCGCGCCGCTTCCAGACGGCCGAGCCGGAGCTGCGCCGCATCCTGTTCGAACAGACCGGGGGCATGTTCCCGGAGCTTGTCACCCGGCCAGACCTGTCCGTGTTCCTGCCGCCGATCGGCGGGGCCACCGTCTACGTGGTCGGCGAGGTCGCGGCCCTGGCCGATCCGTCCCGCCGCGTGGCCTGCCGCGTGCATGACGAGTGCAACGGCTCCGACGTGTTCGGTTCCGACATCTGCACCTGCCGGCCCTATCTGGTGCACGGCATCGAGGAATGCGTTCGGGAGGCCCAGACCGGCGGCGCCGGTGTGGTGGTGTATAACCGCAAGGAGGGGCGGGCGCTGGGCGAGGTCACCAAGTTCCTGGTCTACAACGCCCGCAAGCGCCAGGAGGGCGGCGACCAGGCCTCGACCTACTTTGAACGGACCGAATGCGTCGCGGGCGTGCAGGACGCGCGCTTCCAGCAGCTCATGCCCGACGTGCTGCACTGGCTCGGCATCCGGCGCATCGACCGGCTCATGTCCATGTCCAACATGAAATACGACGCCATCGTGGGCGCGGGCATCGAGGTCGGTGAGCGCGTGCCGATCCCGCCCGGGCTGGTTCCGCCCGACGCCTCGGTCGAGATGGAGGCCAAGAAGGCCGCCGGCTATTACGACCCCGAGGGCGGGCTCGACCCTGGCCGGCTCGGAAACGTGAAGGGGCGCGGGCTGGAGCGCTACTGAGCTGCAACGGCCGGGCGCCGCCTCGGGAGGCCGTGACCGCCCCGCGCTCCGGGCCTTCAGACCTCGGATCGGGTCTCGGCATCGGCGGACGGCGCATCCCAGATCCGGACGGCGAGGGCGACGGCCGGACCGCCGAGGGCCCGGACGGGCTCCGGACCGGAGCCGAGCAGGCTGTCGCCCGGGTCAAGTGCCGACCCGCAGGCGCCCACCCGGCCGGCCACGCAGTGGAGAAGTTCGGTCTCCCGCCCCGGCCAGGCCGGGTGTTCGGCGGCGAGGAGCAGGATCGCGACCGCCGCCCGCCGCCGCCGGCGGTCCACGAAGACGTTCAGCGCCCGGCCCGGTCCGTTCCGCAGGATGGCGCGAGTTGGCCGGTCTCCGGGAAAATGCGCCGGAACCAGCGTGCGGCAGGGCAGGGCGGCGCCTTCGTCGAGCACCAGATCGACCTGGTCGCCGGCGACCAGCGTGAAAATGCGGTCGATTCCCGCGAAATGCGAGAACGGCGCGTCCTCGGCGAGATCGGCCAGGCTGACGAGCCAGTCGAGGCGACCATCACCGGCCGTGCGCCGGACCACGTCCCGCGTCAGGCCGCGGCCGTTCGGCCAGGGCTGGGCCACGAGGGACCCACCTCGCACAATCTGGCTGAGCCGCTTCGCCACGCGATCCTCCCGCCCCGTGACGAGGCTGCACCGGCGTGCTTTGGTCAAGGGGCAAATACGGGGCCGGCATGACGGACGAGGGTGACGGCGGGCGGATCACGCTGCGGATCCGGGACGGGATCGCGGACCTCCGGCTCAACCGGCCCGCGAAGATGAACGCCCTGGACGAGCCGCTGGTCGAAGCATTGCTGGCCGCCGCGGCGCGGTTGCGCCGTGAGGCTGGCCTCCGGGCCGTGGTCATGTCCGGCGAGGGGGCCTCCTTTTGCGCGGGGCTCGACATGGCGAATTTCGCCGCCGTGGCCTCGGGCAGCGGGGCCGGGCTCCTGACCGGGCGCCTCGCCGACCGCACCCACGGCCCGGCGAACCGCTTCCAGCACCTCGCGCTGGTGTGGCGCGAGCTGCCGGTGCCGGTGATCGCCGCGCTGCACGGCAGCGTCTTCGGCGGCGGGCTGCAGATCGCGCTGGGCGCCGATCTCCGCTTCGCGACTCCTGACGCGCAGCTCGCCCTTCTGGAAATCCGCTGGGGCATCGTGCCGGACATGGGCGGCACCCTGCTGCTGCGCGATCTCATCGGCGCCGACCTGATCCGTGACCTCACCTACACGGGCCGCATTCTGTCGGGCGACGAGGCGGCGCGCCTCGGCCTGGTGACCCGCACCTGTCCCGATCCCCATGCCGCCGCCCTGGAGGCCGCGCGCGAGATCGCGGCCCGCAATCCCGATGCGATCCGGGCCGCGAAGCGCCTCCTGAACCTCGCCGACGACGCGACCGCCGCCCGCATCCTGCTGGCCGAGTCGCGCGAGCAGGACGGGCTGCTCGGGACGCCGAACCAGATGGAGGCCGTTCGGGCCAACATGGAGCGGCGTTCGCCCGTTTTCCACGACCGGCCCGACGAGGCCGGCGGCTAGCCCCGACGAGGAGCGACATGCGGGCGATTCTCAGCCGGATTCCGGGCGGACCGGAGACGCTCACCCTCGAGGAGGTGGAGGAGCCGACGCCCGGGCCGGGAGAGGTTCGGCTGGCCGTCCGCGCCGTCGGCATCAACTACCCGGACGTGCTCATCATCCAGGACAAGTACCAGGTCCGGCCGGAACGCCCGTTTTCACCCGGCGCTGAGGCGGCCGGCATCGTGGATGCGGTCGGCCCGGGCGTGGTCAGCTTTCGGGCGGGCGATCGGGTGCTGGCCATGCCCGGCCACGGCGCCCTGGCCGAGAAGGTGCTCGTGCCGGAGCAGCGCTGCGCCCGGCTGCCGGACAGCATGCCGTTTGACGAGGCGGCGGCCTTTCTGATGACCTACGGGACCTCGCACCACGGGCTGGCCGACCGCGGCCGGCTCAAGGCGGGCGAGACGCTGCTGGTGCTGGGCGCCGCCGGCGGCGTCGGGCTCGCAGCCGTGGAAATCGGGGCGGCGCTGGGGGCCCGCGTGGTGGCCGCGGTGTCCTCCGAGGAGAAGCTCGCCCTGGCCCGCAGCCGCGGCGCGGCCGAGGGCTTCATCTATCCGCCGGGTCCTTTCGACGCGGAGGGGCGGAAAAGCCTGGCCGACGCCTTCAAGCGGGCCTGCGGCCCGGGCGGGGCGGACGTGGTCTACGATCCGGTCGGCGGGGATTACGCCGAGCCGGCCCTCCGGGCCATCGCCTGGCGCGGCCGCTACCTCGTGGTCGGGTTCCCGGCCGGGATCCCGAAGCTGCCTCTCAATCTCCTGCTGCTGAAGGGGTGCGACGTCGTCGGCGTCTTCTGGGGCGCCTTCGTGGAGCGCGAGCCCGACCGGCACGCCGCCGCGCTCGCCGAGCTGTTTCGGCTGTACGAAGCAGGTCGGATCCGCCCGGAAGTGTCGGCCCGCTTTCTGCTTGAACGGGCATCGGAGGCCATCGAGGCGCTCGCCTCCCGGCGCGCCCTCGGCAAGATCGTGGTCATGGTTCCGTAGCGGAAGACGTGCCGGAGAAGGACATTCTCTTAAGGGACCTCGTGTCAGATCGCCGCCCGTGCCTCGGCACAGCTCCAGGAACGCCCCTGGAGCGAGGGTCACCATGGCGAAACCTGTCAAAGCACGGCCTCTCACGACTTACGTGCTCGTCCTCGCAGCCGCGATGGCGGTGCCGCCGCTCATCCTGGCTGCCGTCACGACCACGAACTGGGTGACGGCGGAGCGGGCGCGCCTGCGGGCGGCCGCGCATGAGATGACGGACCGGGCGCTGTCGCATGTGGACCGCTTTCTTGCCGGCAAGGTCGCCATGCTGCAGGCGCTGGCCACCTCTCCGGCGGTGGAAAGCGGCGATTTCGGGCGGCTCGACATCCAGGCCCGCGAGCTGCTGGACCTGCAGGGGCTGAACATCGTGATGCGCCGGCCGGACGGCCAGCAGGTGTTGAACACGCGCGTCCCCTGGGGCGCGCCGCTGCCCAAGGTCAGCAATTTCGAGGCCGACCGGCTCGTCATCACGACGGCCCGGCCCGTGATCGCCGACCTGTATCGCGGCGTCATGGCCGGGGCCTGGCTGATCCGCATCATCGTGCCGGTGAGCTGCGGCGGCGAGGTCTGCTACACGCTGACCGCCAGCCTCGGCCCCTCGGCCCTCTCGGCCATGCTGGGGGAAATCGGCATTTCCGAACCCTATTTCGGCACCATCACGGACCGGCAGGGGCTAATTCTGGCCGGCGCGAACGAGCCCGAATCCCGCACCGGCACGCGCTATCCGGGCTTCGACCACTCGCCCGGCCGGCACGGCACCTGGTCGGGCCGCAACCCGGAAGGCGTGCAGGTCTACGGCTCCTACCGGCGCTCCGACCTGTCAGGCTGGTTGTTCTCGGTCGGCGTGCCGCAATCGGAGATCGATGCTCCGCTCTACCGCTCGCTCTGGGGCTTGGGCCTGCTCGCGGTGGCGCTCGGCGGCACGGCCCTGGCGATCTCCTCCTTCGTGACGCGCCGCATCATCCTGGCCCATCGCTGCATCGCCGAAGCGGCCCAGGCTCTCGGCAACGGCGAGGCGGTGCAGGCGCCGCAGACCAGCGTGAGGGAGACAAACCTGATCGGTCAGGCCCTCGGCGAAGCGTCCGCGCGGCTGCGCGACCAGGCCGCCGCGCTGTTGGCCGCCAACCGGAACCTCGAACTCCGCGTGGAGGCCAGAACCCGGGAGGTGTCGACCCAGGCGGCCCTGATCGCGGTAACGCTCGACAACATGGATCAGGGCCTGATGCTGATCGAGGCGGATGGAACCGTGCCGATCTGCAACCAGCGCGCCCGCCAGTTGCTGGATCTCCCGGCCGCCTTCATGAACGCGCGACCCGCCTTCGAAGCGGTGCTGCGCTACCAGCTCGATCGCTGCGAATTCCAGAGGTCATCCGAGACGCTGCGGCGCTGGATCGAGGCCGGCGGGTTGGAGCGCACCCTGCACACCTACGAGCGGGAGCGGCCCAACGGCACCTTCCTGGAGATCCGCACCGTTCCGCTCACCAATGGCGGCGCCGTTCGGACCTTCACCGACATCACCGCCCGAAAGTCGGCCGAGCGCCTGTCCCACCGCATGGCCCGGCAGGACCCGCTCACAGGGCTGCCGAACCGCACGCTGATGCGCGAACGGCTGGCCGAGGAATACGCCCGCGTCGCCGCCGAGGGCGGCTCGTTCGCCGTCCTGTGCCTCGATCTCGACCGGTTCAAGAACGTCAACGACACCCTCGGCCACCAGGCCGGCGATGCGCTGCTGGCCCTGGCGGCCCGGCGTATCGCGGCGACGGTCGGACGCGGCGACGTGGTGGCGCGCTTGGGCGGCGACGAATTCGCCGTGATCCAGATCGGAGGGGCGCAGCCGCAAGACGCGGCAGCGCTGGCCGAGCGCCTCATCGAGGCGGTCCGCCACCCCTTCGATTTGCAGCCGCAACTCGTGTCGATCGGCCTCAGCGTGGGCGGAGCGGTGGCCCCGGCGGATGGCCGGGATCCGGACGGGATCTTGCGCAGCGCGGACCTTGCGCTCTACCGGGCCAAGACCAGCGGCCGCAACACGTCGCGCTTCTATGAGGCCGCCATGGACGAGGCCATCCAGGCCCGGCAGGCGCTGGAGCTCGATCTCCGGCACGCGCTGGCGCAGGACGAACTGGAGCTCTACTACCAGCCCGTCGTGAGGGCCTCCGACCGGACCATCGCCGGATTCGAGGCGCTGTTGCGCTGGCACCATCCGGAGCGCGGGCTGATTGCTCCGGCGGACTTCGTGGGGCTCGCGGAAGACACCCGGCTCATTGTGCCGATCGGCGCCTGGGTCCTGGCAGAGGCCTGCCGCGAGGCCGCGACCTGGCCGCCCGGAATCCGGGTCCTGGTCAACATCTCGGCCATTCAGCTCGAGGATGCGGGGCTGGCCGCGGCCGTGCTGGGCGCCCTTGCCGAATCCGGCCTGCCGGCCGCCCGTCTCCAGCTCGAGATCACCGAAACCGTTCTGATGCATGAGAGCGAGGCGGTGCTGGCCCAGCTTCAGGCCTTGCGGGCGGGCGGCGTCCGGGTGGCGCTGGACGACTTCGGCACCGGCTATTCGTCGCTGAGCTATCTTCAGAATTTCCCGCTCGACGGCGTGAAGATCGACCGCTCCTTCATCCAGAACCACGGCAACCCGACCACGGGCGCCATTCTGGCCTCCGTGGTCGGCCTGGGCACCGCGCTCGGCATCTCGGTCACGGCCGAGGGGGTCGAGACGGAGGAGCAACTCGCCCATGTCCGCGAGGCGGGCTGCCACGAGGCGCAGGGATACTTGTTCAGCCGCCCCCTGCCGGCCGCCGACGCCCGACGCCTGCTGCAGAGCCGCTCCCCGGCCGAGGCGGCCTGGTCCGCCGCCTAGGCTCCTTGCCCGGACTCCGCGGCGCCGGCGCACCGGCTCGCCGCAGGTTTTCACGCGGTCGGGCTCGCCTGCGACCGCCGCGACATCCGCCCGAAACAAAGGGGCCCGATGAGCGCGTCATGGGACAGCGACCTTGCCGACCGACGCCGTGCTTGCACAATCTCCGTCGCCGCCTAGAGATGCCGCGAGGCGCGACTGGACCGAGCCGTGACGGGGGCAAGATCCGGTAAGATCATGCGCAAGACCCTTCGGATCTTCATCTCGTCCCCCGGGGACGTCCAGGAGGAGCGGCTGCGGGCGCATCTGGTGGTCCAGAAGCTCGCCCGCGACTACCAGCGGTTCTTCAAAATCGAGCCGTATCTCTGGGAATACGAGCCGATGCTGGCCTCTGGCCACTTCCAGGATGCGATCGAGCCGCCGAGCCGGTCGGACGTCGTGGTCCTGGTCGTCTACAGCCGTCTTGGCACGTCGCTGCCCGAGCGCACGGCCTCGCGCGAGTACCACGGCATCGACGGCCGCGTGCCGGTCACCGGGACCGAATGGGAGTTCGAGGAGGCGCTGGAGGCCAAGCAGCTTCGCGGCGCGCCCGACCTCCTCGCCTATCGCAAGCTCGGCGACCCCCAGGCCTCGCTCGCCGATGCCGGCAAGCGGGCCGAGCAGGAGCGGCAATGGACGGCTCTGGAGACGTTCTGGGCCCGGCACTTCGAGGGCGGCGGTCAATTCATCTCGGGCTCCAAGAAGTTCAAGTCGCTGGAGGAGTTCGACCGCGTCCTCGAAGCCGATCTCACGGCCCTGATCGAGGGCAAGATCGCCGAGGGCATCCGGGCCGATGCCGGGCTCGGCGAGGTGACGTGGCTGCACGGCAGCCCGTTCCAGGGCCTCGCCGCCTATGATTTCGAAGACGCCCCGATCTTCTTCGGGCGCGATGGCCAGATCCGCGAGGCCTCGACCCGGCTCCAGGCGGCGGCCGGCGGCGGGACCGCCTTTCTGCTCGTCCTGGGCGCCAGCGGCTCCGGCAAGTCGTCGCTCGCCCGGGCGGGCCTGCTGCCCGCCCTGTTCGCCGCCAAGGCCGTGCCGGGCGTCGGCGTGTGGCGGCGCGTGGTGCTTCGGCCGGGCGAGAACGGCATGGACCCGGTCCGCGGGCTAGCCGAGGCGCTGATCGGCGGCGACGCCGACGCGGGGGTCGGGCTGCCCGAGCTGGCCCAGGGCGGCATGAGCGCGGCCGAACTCGCCGGGCAGCTCGAGACCGTCGCCGACAACCCGGGCTTCACCTTCCGCCAGGCCTTGTCGCGTGTGGCCGAGGAGGCGCGCAGCAAGCGTGGGCTCCTGCCGCACGAGCAGGCTCGGCTCGTCATCCTGGTGGACCAGGTCGAGGAGCTGTTCACGCGTGAGTTCGACCCGGCCCGGCGGGCGCTGTTTGTCCGCATCCTGCACGGGCTCGCAAGGTCCGGCCTGGTCTGGATCGTGGCCACGATGCGCAACGATCTGTGGCACCGGGCGGCCGAGCTGCCGCAACTCATCGAACTGGTGGAGACCGGCGCGCGCCTCGACCTGCCGGCCCCGGGCGGGGCCGAGATCATCGAGATCGTCCGCCGCCCGGCTGCGGCCGCCGGCATCGTGTTCGAGAAGGACGGCGAGAGCGGGGTCGGGCTCGACGCCGTGATCTCGGAGGCGGCGTCGCAGGAGCCGGGCGCTCTGCCGCTTCTCTCCGTGGTGCTGCAGTCGCTCTATGCGCGCGACATCGTCGAGGCGGGCGGGCGGGCCCTCACCTTTGCGGGCTACCGGGCGCTCGGCGAGCTGAAGGGGGCGATCGCCGAGCGGGCGGAATCCGCCATGGCCGAACTGCGGGACAAGGATCCCGAGGCGGCGGCCTCGCTGCCGCGGGTCTTGCGGGCCCTCGTCACGGCGGCCGAGGACGGCACGGCGACGACCCGCCCGGCCCGGCTCGACGCCTTTGCTTCGGGTGGCCCCGAGGCGCGGCTGATCGAGCGTTTCCTGCTGCCGGAGAACCGGCTCCTGGTCGCCTCCGAACGGGCCGGAATCGCCGAGATCCGGCTCGCCCACGAGGCCCTGCTGGAGAACTGGCCGGCCGCCCGCGAACAGGTCAAGACCGAGCGGCGCGACCTGCAGACCCGCGCCCGTCTCGAAGTGCTGCAGCGGCGCTGGGACGAGGCCGCGAGCCCGGCCGAGAAGAAGAAGACCCTCCTAGCCTCCCTCAACCTCGCCGAGGGGGTCGATCTCGTCCGGCGCTGGAACATTTCGCGCCGGGACGGGCTCGGCGCCTTCGTGGCCCAGTCGGAGGCCGCCGAGAGCTGGCGCCGCAAGCGTGTGGCGCTGGCGGCCTCCGTGCTGGTCTTGATCTTCGCGGCCGTGGCGGCGGTGGCCAGCCTGCAATGGCGCCGGGCCGAGCAGCAAACGGTGGCGGCCCGCGCCGCTGAGGAGACCGAGCGGCAGGCCCGCGGCGCCGCCGACGAGGCGCGCCGGGACGCGGAGCGCGAACGCGA
>NZ_JAQGKF010000158.1 GCF_028290205.1 Enterovirga sp.
TAGCGGGTCGGGTCGAAGGGCTCGACCAGGTCGGACAGGCCTTCGGCCTCGATCCGCCCGTGCAGCCGTTCGCGCGCCTCCACGATGCGCTCCGCAAGGCCGGGCTGTCGCTCGGGGTCGATGAGCCCCGACAGCCCGTAACGGTAGAGGTCCTCCTCGAGCCCAAGTTGCTTCAGGAGTTCCACGAGGGCGGCGTCGAGTTCGGCCGCATCCTTGAAGCCGGACCGTTCGAGGTCGATCCAGTCGGCCGCGACGGTCTCGACCGGGTTTCCGGTGCGCCTCGCCTCCTCGATGCGGCGAAGCTCGGCCGGGTCGTCCGGCGGACGGCCGGGCTGGCGCTGGCGTTGGCGCAAGCCGTACAGCATGTTGTCCCGCAGCGTCCCGGGGAACAGCACGGCGTCCGTTCCGGCATAGGCGACTCGCCGCCCGATCACGGCGGCTGGCACCCGGCTGTAATCCTCTGAGCCGAGCCTCAGCTCGCCCCCGTGATCGTCCGTCCGCCGGGCCAAAATCCGGGCCAGGACGCTCGCCGCGGCCGTGCCGTCCGACAGGATGGCGAGCCGGGTCGGCAACGGGAGCTCGAAGGAACTCGACTCGATGACGGGACCGCCATGCGGGTCCAGCACCTCGAGCCCGGAGGCCCGCAACGCACCCGTCAGCGGCACGTCCGCCACCTCCGCGCCCTCGTCCTCGGCCGGGCCGAGCTTCTCCGGCGCGAAATAGGCGACCACCTGGTCGTACTTCACCTGCACGTCGAGCCGCTGCTGGTCCCAGTCGATCAACTCCTTCAGGGGCGGCGGCAATTCGCGATAGGCCGCGATCACGGCCACGAGCTGGCCGATATCCAGCCGGCCCGTCAGGGCGAAATACCCGCCCACGGCGTAGAAGAAGAATGGCGTCGTCTGCGCCAACAGGTTGTTCAGAAACTTGACGATGAACTTCCGCTTGAAGATCCGGAAGCGGATGTCGAACAGCTCGTGCAGGCGGCCGCCGATCTCGGCCCGCTCCCACGCCCCGGTGTGGTGCGCCTGCACGGCCTCCATGCCGTCGATCACCTCGCTGACCCGGCCCGCGAAACGCCGTGACGCGATCTGGCGCATCCGGCCAAGCCGCAGGAGCTCGCGGCGCATGCGGGGAATGATCAGGAACTGGATGCCGACCACGGAGGCCGCGATCAGGCCCAGCCAGATGTTCTGAACCAGGATGAAGGTCAGGGCGGTCAGCGCCTGGGTTCCCAGCATCACAGGCGCGATATAGGCATCGCCGATGAAGCCGCCGATCGGCTCCACCTCGTCCTTGATGATGGTCGCAGCCTCCGCCGAGCGGACGCTGCGGAGCGCCTCGGGCGTGAATCGCAGGGCGGCGGCGAAAAGCTCGAACCGCATCCGCCGCATCATGCGCTCGCCCAGCGCACCCTTGGCGACGTTGATCCAGTACTTGATGAACCCGTTCACCAGGACGAAGAACAGGAACAGGAACGACAGCCCGAGCAGGAGCTCGAGCCGGCCGAGCTGGAACCCAGTCAGAAGTTCGGTGGATCCCCCGCCCAGCCATTTGGGCCAGTTGATCGCGAACTCGAGAAACGGCGCGGTCATGCGGCCGTTCTCGAACGCACGGCCCTGGATTGCCTCGTTGACGATCTTTCGGGGCAGGTCGAGCGAGATATAGTAGAGCGGCAGGGACAGGATCACGACCGCGAAGATGATCAGCTGATCACGCTTCGAGTGCTGCCAGATGTACCGGAAAAGGCTCTTGCTCATTCAGCCCGCAGCCTAGCACGGGGGGGCGGCCCGTCGATATGCTGCCGCCCGGGCCGGGGGATGAAACCCGCTAGGTTCATGGTAGGGTTCCTGACCCGCGGCCTCGCACGGCGCCGGGATCCGTGCGGGACGTCGTCGATGGCCTCTGAATGTGGTGAGCCGGACAGCCAGCCCCCGCGCAGTCCGGCCGGCGCTGCCGGCGATCGCGGGCGGGTCCTCATCTACAGCCATGACACCTTCGGCCTCGGCCACCTGCGACGCTCGCGCGCCATCGCCAACGCGCTCGTCGCGGAGCGCCCGGGCCTGTCGGCCGTGATCGTGTCGGGATCGCCCGTGATCGGCAGCTTCGATTTCGGGCCCGGGGTCGATTACGTGCGCGTGCCCGGGGTGACGAAGCTCCCGGACGGCGACTACCGATCGCTGAACCTCAACCTGTCGATCGAGGATGCGACCCACCTGCGCGAGGCCGTGATTCTGCAGGTCGCCGAGACCTTCCGGCCGGAGGTTCTCATTGTCGACAAAGAGCCGACCGGGTTCAGGGGCGAGGTGATCCCGACCCTCGAGCTGCTGCACGCGCGCGGCTGCCGCATCGTGCTCGGGGTGCGCGACGTGATGGATGAGCCGCGGCTGCTGGTGCCGGAATGGGAGCGCAAGGGCGCCGTAGACATCCTCGACCGGTTCTACGACGAGGTCTGGGTCTACGGCCTGCCCGACATCTACCGGCCTCTCGACGCGCTCGGCCTCGGGCCGCGGCTCAGGGAGGCCACCGTCTACACGGGCTACATCCGGCGCGAGCTGCCGGCCGAGCCGACCTTCAACCGCTATCCGGCCATGACGGCGAGCCCTTTCATCCTGGTAACCACGGGCGGCGGCGGCGACGGAGACGACCTGATCGACTGGGTCGTTTCGGCCTACGAGAGCGATCCCGGCATCGAGCTGCCGGCCCTGGTGGTGTTCGGCCCCTTTACGGACCGCAGCCGGCGCCAGGGCTTTCTCGAGCGCATTCGCCGGCATCCCAAACTCGACGCGGTCTCCTTCGACACCAAGCTGGAACTTCTCATGGACCAGGCGACGGCAGTGGTCGGAATGGGCGGCTACAACACGTTCTGCGAGATCCTGTCCTTCGACAAGCGCTCCCTCGTGGTGCCCCGCACCAAGCCGCGGCTCGAGCAGTTCATCCGCGCCGCCGAGGCGAGCCGCCTCGGTCTCGTCCGGATGTTGGCCGAGGAGGACAGGGGCCGTGATCCCATGGCCATGGCGGCAGAACTGCGGGCCCTGCCGCACCGGCCCAAGCCATCCGAGGTCGTTGTGCCGGGCCTCCTTGACGGCCTGGACGTGATCCGGGCGCGCTTCGCCGTCGCGCTTCGGGGTGACGGCCGTAGGCGCACCCTGCCCCAGGCGGCGGAGTAGGCCGGCCATGCACGTGCAACCGGGCCGGATCGCGATCGTCCTGAAAGGCTATCCTCGCCTGTCCGAGACCTTCATCGCGCAGGAGCTCCTCGGGCTCGAGGAGCGCGGGCTGGCGCTCGAGATCTGGTCGCTGCGGCGCCCGAGCGACCGCCTTCTCCACCCCATGCACCGCGCCATCCGGGCGGAGACGCGCTACCTGCCCGAATACCTGTACCAGGCGCCGCTGCGGGTGCTGCGCGGCCTTGCGGCGGCGCTGCGGGCGCCGGGCCTGTCGGGGCTGCTGCGGGCCTTTGCGCGCGACCTCCGCCGCGACCCCAGCGCCAACCGGCTGCGGCGGCTCGGTCAGGCCGCGGTGCTGGCCCGGGAACTCGACCCCGCGGTGCGGCACCTCCATGCCCACTTCCTGCACACCCCGGCCTCGGTGGCGCGCTACGCGGCGCTGCTGTCCGGTCGGAGCTGGAGCTTTTCGGCCCACGCCAAGGACATCTGGACCATTCCCGAGTGGGACAAGCGGGACAAGCTGGCCGAGGCGCGCTGGGGCGTCACCTGCACAGCGGAGGGCCACCGGCACCTCGCCGGGCTGGCGCCCGAGGCGGACCGCATGACGCTGCTCTACCACGGCCTCGATCTCGGCCGCTTTCCGGCGCCACCAGCCGGTCGGCCGCCGCGCGACGGTTCGGATCCGGCCGATCCCGTCCGCATCGTCACAGTGGGCCGGGCGGTGGAGAAGAAGGGGTTCGACGACCTCCTCAAGGCGCTCGCCGCCCTTCCGGCCGACCTGCATTGGCGTCTCGCCCATGCCGGCACCGGTCCGCTGCTGGAGCGGCTCAAGGGCGTTGCGGCGGAGACAGGCCTGGCTGGCCGCGTCGCCTTCCTGGGCGCCAAGGCGCAGCCCGACGTGATCGCGCTGCTGCGCGAGGCCGACCTCTTCGTGCTGCCCTCGCGAGAGGCGCAGGATGGAGATCGGGACGGCCTGCCGAACGTCCTGATGGAGGCGGCCTCCCAGGAGCTCGCGCTGGTCTCGACGCGGTTTGCGGCCATTCCCGAATTCATCCGGTCCGGGCAGGAGGGGGAGCTCGTGCCCCCGGGCGACTGGGGCGCGCTCTCGAACGCCATCAACCTTCTGGCCCGCGCCCCCGCCCGCCGCCAGGAGCTCGGCCGCACTGCGAGCCGCCGGCTTCGCGACAGCTTCTCGGCGGCACCGGGCCTCGACCTCCTGGCGAGGCGGCTCTCCGACCCGGCGGCGGCCCGGCCCGCCGGGGTCGCAAGCGGGGGCGACAAGGCGGCCGGATGACGGTCCCGGCCGCCTTCTACGCACCGCTGAAGAGCCCGGACCACCCCTCGCCCTCCGGCGACCGAACCATGGCCCGCCTGCTTCTGGCGGCGCTCGGCGAGGCCGGCTTCGCCCCCGCCACAGCGAGCCGGCTGCGGACACATGAGCCGACCGGCGATCCGGCCCGGCAGGAGGCGCTGCGCCAGGCCGGGGTCGCCGAGGCGGCGCGCCTGGTGGCAACCTTTGCGGCTACGCCGGAGGCGGCGCGGCCCCGCCTCTGGTTCACCTACCATTGCTACTACAAGGCGCCGGACTGGATCGGCCCGGCGGTGAGCCGGGCCCTCGGCATTCCGTACTGCGTCGCGGAGGGGTCTCGGGCCGCCAAGCGGGCGGGCGGGCCCTGGGCCCTCGGCCATGCCGGGGCGGAGGCCGCGCTCGACGCCGCCGACACCCTGTTCGCCATGACCGGGCACGACCGCGAGGCGCTTGCCCGGGGGCTGCGCGCGGGGCAGCGGCTCCTCGACCTGCCGCCCTTCCTGGACGCCGCCGCCTGGCCCGAAATCCCGGCCCCGGAGCCGCGTTCCCCTGGGCCCGTGCGGCTTCTCGCCGTCGCCATGATGCGGCCAGGCGACAAGCTCGCCTCCTTCCGCATTCTGGCCGAGGCGCTGTCGTGCCTCCCGGCTGGAACTCCGGCCTGGACCCTGGACCTGGTCGGGGACGGCCCGGCCCGGCCGGATGTCCGGCAGCTCTTCGCGCCCTTTGCAGCCGCGGTGACCTGGCACGGTCTCGTGCCCGATCGCGACCGGCTGGCCGTCCTCTATGCGACGTCGGACCTCCTCGTCTGGCCGGCCGTGAACGAGGCCTACGGCATGGCCCTCTTGGAGGCGCAGGTGATGGGCTGCCCGGTTCTGGCCGGCCGCTCGGGCGGGGTTGCCGACGCGGTGCGGGACGGCGAGACCGGCATTCTGGTCGCGCCGGGTGACCCGTCGGCCTTCGCCGAGGCACTCGGCCGCTGCCTCAGGGACCCGGGCGAGCTGCGCCGGCTGGGGACGCGGGCGCGCAGCTTCGTGCGGCGGGACCGCAATCTCGGCGGCGCGGCCACGATCCTCCGGGAAGGGGCGCGGGCTCTCGCCGGGCAGAGGCTGGGCGCATGACACGGCGCATCCTCATCGTTGTGACGCATCTCCTCGGCGCCGGGCATCTCACCCGGGCGGCGGCTCTCGCCCGCGCCGCGGCGCGGTCCGGGCACCGGGTCACGTTGGTGAGCGGCGGCATGCCGAGCCGCCTCGTGTCCACGGACGGAGTGGAGCTGATCCAGCTTCCGCCCGTCCGGGCCCCGCTCGCCGACTTCACGGCCTTGCAGGACGAGGGCGGCCACCCGGTCCGGCCCGAGCGGCTGGCCGCCCGCCAGGCGATGCTGCTGGAGGCCCTCGCCACGACCCGGCCGGACGTCGTCGTGACGGAGCTGTTCCCGTTCGGGCGCCGGGTGCTCGCAGCCGAGTTCATGGCGTTGATCGAAGCGGCCCGGAGCTCCACGCCGCGGCCCGGCATTGTGGCCTCCGTGCGGGACATCCTGGTAGCCCCTGAGCGGCCGGCCAAGCTCGCCCGCACGGAGGACCTGGTCCAGCGGCATTACGACGCCGTGCTGGTGCACGGCGACCCGGCCCTGGTGCCCCTCGAAGCGTCCTGGCCGGTGGGCGCCGAACTGCGGCAGCGGCTCCGCTACACGGGCTATGTCGACAACGACGGCGAGCCCGGGCCGGTGGGGTCGCCCTCACCTGATCCAGCCCTGGTGCTGGTCTCCGGCGGCTCCAGCGCAGCCTCCCTGCCTGTGTACCGGACCGCACTCGCCGCCGCGGCCGAGACCCCGCGGCTGCGCTGGCAGGTGCTGGTCGGCCACGGCGTCGCCGAGCAGGAATTCCGATCCCTGCAGGGCAGCGCTCGGGCGGGTGTGACCGTCGAGCGCGCCCGCCCCGATTTTCGCACCCTGATGCGGAAGTCGGCTGTCTTCGTCGGGCAGGCGGGTTACAACACCGTGATGGACATCGTCGCGACGCAGGCCCGTGCCGTGTTGGTGCCCTTCGAACAGGGCCGGGAGACGGAGCAGAGGCTTCGGGCTTCGGCCTTGGCCGAGCGCGGCCTCGCGACGCTGCTGCCCGAGGCGGAGCTGGACGCCGCGTCGCTGGCCGGGGCCGTCCTGGCGGCGCTCAGCCGCACCCCGCCGCGCTTCCCCGCCCTTCGCCTGGACGGCGCCACCGAGACGGTGCGCTGCCTGGAAGAGCTCGCGACCTCCGCCCGACCGGTGGCGGCCGGAGCCGCGGCGTGAGCGGCCAAGCGGCGTCCCCCATCCGGGACGCCCTGGACCGCGCGGCCGATCGGGACCGGCCGATCGATCTCTGGTGGCGCGACGACGATGCGGTTGCGCACACGCCGGCGCTGGAGCGGCTGCTGGCCATCTCCGCCCGAACAGGCTGCCCCGTGGCGGTCGCGGCGGTGACCGCCAGGGTGGAGCGCTCCCTCGTCGACCGGCTCGCGGCTGAAACGGACGTCTGGGTGCTGGCGCACGGGCTGCACCATGCCAACCACGCCCCCACCGACGAGAAGCCCGCCGAATTCGGGCCGCACCGACCCGTTGCCCAGGCCGCCGCGGAACTGGGCCAGGCGGCATCCCTGGCTCGGGCGACCTTTGGGCCGCGGGCCGCGCCGGTGTTCGTGCCACCCTGGAACCGCATCTCGCCGCATCTCTGCGCAGCCCTCCCCGGCGCCGGCTTCCGGGCGCTCTCGGCCAGCGGCGCCCCCACCGGGCGGGCAGGGCCCGGGCTGCCGCGGATCGACATCCACCTCGACCCGGTCGATTGGCGCGGCACGCGCAGCCTCGCCCCTCCGGACCGGCTGGCCGCCGCCGCCCGCGCCGCCATCGCGGCGGGCTCCACGGCGCTCGGCCTTCTCACGCACCACCTCGTCTTCGACGAGGCGCTTTGGGGATTCACCGAAGCGGTCCTCGAGATGGCGTCCGCGCATCCGGCGGTCCGTTTGCGGCGGATCGACGAGCTCCTGCCCGGACCGGAGCCGACCTTCGCCCCCGCGACGGCTCACGCTCGGGACGGGCGGCGCCAAGCTCACCCGGAATTGGCGCCGTGACTCCCATGCCGCTCCTCTCCATCCGGAATCTGGCCGTCCAGATCACGGCCGACCAGCGCTCGTTCCGGGCGGTCGACGGGCTCAGCCTGGACGTGCCGCGCGGCAAGACGGTGGCCATCGTGGGCGAATCCGGCTCCGGCAAATCCGTCACGGCGCAGGCCATCATGCGGATCCTGCCCAAGGTCGGCCGCATTGCGGGCGGCTCGATCCTGTTCGACGACCCGCGTGATCGCCACCCGCCGCTCGACATCGCCGCGCTCGACGCCGGCAGCGAGCGCATGCGCCAGCTCCGGGGCGGGCGCCTCGCCATGATCTTCCAGGAGCCGATGACCTCGTTGTCGCCCCTGCACACGGTCGGCGACCAGGTCACCGAAGCCCTGAAGATCCATGCCGAGGTCAAGGAGAACGAGGCCAAGGAGCGGGCGATCGAGGTGTTCGAGCGGGTCGGGTTCCCCGATCCCAAGCGGGCGCTCGTCACCTACCCGTTCGAGCTCTCGGGCGGCCTGCGGCAGCGCGCCATGATCGCCATGGCGCTGATCACCAAGCCCGCCCTCTTGATTGCGGACGAGCCCACCACGGCGCTCGACGTGACCACGCAGGCGCAGATCCTCGACCTGATCCGCGAGCTGCAGGCCGACACCGGCATGGCCGTGCTGCTGATCACGCACGATCTCGGCGTGGTGGCCAACATGGCCGACGACGTTGTCGTCATGTATCGCGGCCGGATGATGGAAGCGGGCTCGCGCGAAGACCTCTTCCGCCGTCCCGAGCATCCCTATCTCAAGGCGCTGATGCGGGCCGTGCCGCGCTTCGCCATGAAACCCGGCGAGCGGCTCACGCCGCTGCGCGAGGTGAAGAGCGCGGCGCTGGCGCCGGGCGGGAGGCCCGTCGCCCCGGTCTGCCCAACCGAGCGGGTCGTGCTGCAGGTCGAGAACGTGAGCAAGGAATACACTCTGCGGGCCGGCTGGTTCAGCGGCACCAAGCGGGTGATCCGGGCCGTGAACGACGTCAGCCTGTCGCTGTCCTGCGGGCGGACGCTCGGCCTCGTGGGGGAATCCGGCTGCGGCAAGACCACGCTGTCCAAGATCGTATCCCGGGCGCTGACGCCGGATCGCGGGCGCGTGCTGTTCGACGCCGGGTCGGGGCCGCAGGACGTGCACGCCTTGTCCGGCGAGGCGCTGACCCGTTATCGGCGCACCGTGCAGTTCGTGTTCCAGGACCCGTTCTCGTCCTTGAACCCGCGCATGACGGTCTACGACATCCTCACCGAGCCGATGAAGATTCACGGCATCGGCACGAGCGACGAGCGCTTCGAGAAGGCGAAGGCGCTGCTGGACATGGTGGGGCTCGATCGGGGCAGCCTGCGGCGCTACCCCCATTCCTTTTCCGGCGGGCAGCGCCAACGCGTCGGCATCGCCCGCGCGCTCGCGCTCGAACCCGAGGTGCTGCTCTGCGACGAGCCGGTCTCGGCGCTCGACGTGTCGGTTCAGGCGCAGGTGTTGAACCTGCTCAAGGACCTGCAGAAGGCGCTGGGCCTGTCCTATGTCTTCGTATCCCACAACCTCGCAGTGGTGGATTACGTGGCCGATACGATCGCCGTGATGTGCCGGGGACATATCGTGGAAGAGGCCTCGGCCGACACGCTGTTCCGCGACCCCGTCCACCCCTACACGCGGGCCCTGCTGGCGGCCGTGCCGGATCCCGACCTCGACCGGCCGCTCGATTTCCTGAAGCTGCGCAACGACCGGTTCTCGAACCCGGACGCGTGGCCGGAGCCCTATCGCCTGGTCGAGGGCGACAGCGGCCGCATGACCGCGCTCGGCCCGGATCACAAGGTGCGGCTCATGTCCGAAGCGGCCCCCGAGATCGAGGACAAGGCAGCGTGAGGCGCACCCCATTTAGCATCCGGGCGCTGCTTTTTGCCGCCTTTGCGGCGACGGCCCTCCCCGCCTCGGGTCTCGAGCTGACCGAGACCCCCATGCTCCGCAACGCGGTGGCGCAAGGCACGCTGCCGCCCGTGGCCGAGCGGCTGCCAAAAACCCCTCTGCTGGTCGATCCCGTGGCCCGCGGGCGCGAGGTCGGCCGGCCGGGCGGCGAGATCATCTCGCTGGTCGGGCGGGCCCGCGACATCCGCTACCTGTCGGCCAGCTCCTACGCGCGCCTTGTCGGCTACGACGCCAAGCTGGCGCTCGGGCCCGACCTGCTCGAGCGGATCGACAACGAGGGTGACCGCGTCTTCACCTTCACGATCCGGGAGGGCCACAGGTGGTCCGACGGCCAGCCCTTCACGGCTGAGGACTTCCGCTACTATTGGGCCGATGTCGCCAACGACAAGACCCTGAACCCCACCGGGCTGCCGGACTTCCTGATGATCGACGGCAAGGGTCCGACCTTCGAGGTGCTGGACGCCCGCACGGTCCGGTTCAGCTGGGACAAGACCAACCCCCGCTTCCTACCCACGCTGGCCCAGCCGCGCGACCCGTTCATCTACCGGCCCGCCCATTACCTCAAGAAGTTCCACGCCCGCTACGCGGACAAGGCGGCCCTGGAGGAAACGGCCAAGCGCCTGAAGATGAAATCCTGGTCGACCCTGCACAACCGCATGGACGACATGTTCGAGAGCTCGAACCCCGACCTGCCGACGCTGCAGCCCTGGAAGGTGGTCACAGCCGGACCCGCGAACCGCTTCGTGTTCGAGCGCAACCCCTTCTACCACCGGGTCGACACGGCCGGGCAGCAGCTGCCCTATCTCGATCGGGTCGTGCTCGACGTCGCGTCCGGTGGACTGATGGCCGCAAAGGCCAATTCGGGCGATGTCGACCTCCTGTTCCGGGGCCTGGCCATGGGCGACATCCCCGTGCTCAAGGAGGGCGAGCGCGCCCATAACTACCGCACGCTGCTGTGGCCCTATGCGCGCGGCAGCGAGCTGGCCCTGTTTCCCAACCTCACCACCTCCGACCCGGTCTGGCGCAAGCTGAACCGGGACCTGCGCTACCGCCGCGCGCTCTCGCTCGCGATCGACCGGCGCATGCTGAACAACGCCCTGCTGTTCGGCCTCGGGCAGGAGGGCAATGACACGATCAGCGAGGCCAGTCCGCTGTTCCAGCCCGAGTTCCGCACGCTGAACGCCGGCTACGACCCGGGCGAGGCTTCGCGCCTGCTCGACGAGATCGGCCTCGGCACCCGCAACGGCGCCGGCATCCGGCTGCTGCCGGACGGGCGCGAGCTCGAGATCATCGTCGAGACGGACGGTGAGGCCGCCCTGGTGGTGGACGGGCTCACGCTGATCACCGAGTTCTGGCGCGACGTCGGGGTCAAGCTCTTCGTGAAGCCGCAGGACCGCGGCGTGCTCCGCAACCGCACCTATGCGGGCCAGACCGTGATGGTGGCCGCCCAGGGCCTCGACCTGGCCGTCCCGACCGCCGTCATGCCGCCCTCCGAGCTCGCGCCGATCCGCCAGGACAGTTACGCCTGGGCCAAGTGGGGCCAGTATCAGGAGACCCGCGGCGGCATGGGCGAGCCGGTGGAGGACCCGGAGGCCAAGCGGCTCCTGGTGCTCTACCATCAGTGGCTCGCCACGGCGGACAGCGCCGAGCAGAGCCGCATCTGGCGCGAGATGCTGCGCATCCGGGCCGAGAACGTCTGGTCCATCGGCACGGTGGCCGGCGCGCTGCAACCCATCGTGATCCGGTCCGGGCTGAAGAACCTTCCCGAGCGCGCGGTGTATTCCTGGGAGCCGACCTCCATGCTCGGCGTGTACCGGATCGACGAGCTGTTCTGGGACCGCCCGCCAGCCCGCGAGGCCTGGCTGCCGAAGCGCGGCGTGCAGGCCACCCAGGGCAACCAGCAGGATGCCGCCGCCAGGACAGCGCGCCCGTGATCGGATTCCTCGTTCGCCGGGCCGGCACCATGGCCGTGACCACCCTGATCATTTCGGCGCTCGTCTTCTTCATCATCAAGCTGCCGCCGGGCGACTTCCTGACCAATCAGATTGCCGAGCTGCGCTCACAGGGCGAGGCGGCTTCCGCCGCGAAGGCCGAGTTCCTGATCCGGCAATACGGGCTCGATCTGCCGGTCTGGCAGCAATACCTCGTCTGGATCGGCGTCTGGCCCGGACCGAACGGCTTCTCGGGCCTACTTCAGGGCGATTGGGGCTGGTCGTTCGAGTATGACCGACCGGTGACAGAGGTGGTCGGCGATGCCCTCTGGCTGACGTTGCTGATCAATCTCGTCGTCGTCATTTTCGTGCACGTGGTCTCGATCCCGATCGCCATCTATTCAGCAACGCGGCAATATTCTGTCGGTGACTACATCGCGACCTTCATCGGCTATATCGGCCTCGCGACGCCGAGCTTTCTGCTCGCCCTGATCCTCCTCTATTATACCAACCGCTGGTTCGGCATTTCGATCGGCGGCCTGTACGACGCCAAGTATTCCGGCCAGCCCTGGACGTGGCCGAAGATCCAGTCGCTCATGTCGCACCTGATCGTGCCGACGCTGGTGATCGGCCTCGGCGGCACGGCGGCCATGATCCGCCGCATGCGGGCGAACCTGCTCGACGAGCTCGGCAAGCAATACTATGTCACGGCCAAGGCGAAGGGCCTGCCGCCGACCCGCGCCTTGCTGAAATACCCCTTCCGGATGTCGCTGAACCCGTTCATCGCGGATATCGGCAACCTCCTGCCCCATCTGATCTCCGGATCGGTGCTGGTGTCCCTGGTGCTCAGCTTGCCGACCGTCGGCCCGATCCTGCTCGCGGCCCTCAAGAGCCAGGACCAGTTCCTGGCCGGGTTCATCCTCATGTTTGTGGCGATCCTGACGGTGGTCGGCATGCTGATCTCCGACCTGCTGCTCGCCATGCTGGATCCCCGCATCCGCCTCGGGGGCGGGAAGTGAGCCCGGGGCTGGCGGACCGGACCGCACATTTCGTCGACAAGGCACCCTTCGATCCCGGTCTTTCCGAGCCGGGCGGCGCTGAGAGCGACAGCTTCTACCGGGCCTCGGCCCTGCGCCTGACCTGGTGGAAGTTCAAGCGGCACAAGGTGGCCGTGGTGGCCGCCTACGTGCTGCTGTTCTTCTACGGCCTCGTGCCGTTCGTCGAGGCGGTTGCGCCCTACAACCAGACCAAGCGCAACGGCGACTTCATCTATGCGCCGCCGCAGCCCGTGCATCTGTTCCACGAGGGGCGCCTGATCGGCCCCTTCGTGTATCCCTACCGTTTCACCTTCAACATGGAGACGTTCCGCCGCGACTACGTGGTGGACACGACGCGCCCGCAGCCGCTGCGCTTCTTCTGCTCCGGCGACCGTTACGAACTCTGGGGGCTGATCCCCGGCAGCTTCCACCTGTTCTGCCCGCCCGCCGAGGGCAGCGTCTTCCTGCTCGGCACGGACCGGCTCGGCCGTGACCTCTTCTCCCGCATCATCTACGGCGCCCGGATCTCGCTCACCATCGGCCTCGTCGGGATCGCGGTCTCGTTCACGCTCGGCCTCTTCTTCGGTGGGCTCGCCGGCTATCTCGGCGGTTGGGTCGATAACGTGGTGCAGCGGGTGATCGAGATCCTTCGCTCCCTGCCCGAGCTGCCGCTCTGGCTCGCGCTCTCGGCCGCGCTGCCGCCGAACTGGAGCCCCATCCTGGTCTTCTTCGGCATCACCATCATCCTCGGTCTGCTCGACTGGCCGGGGCTCGCCCGTGCCGTCCGGTCGAAGCTGCTGGCGCTGCGCGAGGAGGATTTCGTGCGGGCGGCCGAGCTGATGGGCGCGTCGAAGACGCGCATCATCGCCCGCCACCTCATCCCGAATTTCATGAGCCACCTGATCGCCTCGGCAACCTTGTCGATCCCATCGATGATCCTAGGCGAGACGGCGCTGTCCTTCCTGGGACTCGGCCTGAGGCCTCCGGTGACGAGCTGGGGCGTGCTGCTGAACGAGGCGCAGAACCTGGCGGCCGTGCAGCTCCATCCTTGGCTGCTGCTGCCGATCGTGCCCGTGATCCTGATCGTCCTCGCCTTCTCCTTCATGGGCGACGGCATGCGGGACGCCGCCGACCCCTATCACTGAGCCCCTGCGCCGGCCTCGGCCGCGCCCCGGGCCCAGGAGGCCGGCCGGGAGTTAGGCCCGTAGCCCGGCGGCCGCTGCTGGCCCGGCCCGAGCGGCGGGCCGGCGTTGCTGGGCGAGCCAGCGCACAGCGAGCACGACGGCCGCGCCCGCGACCAGGATCCCGAGCGACAGCAGCGGCCGGTGAAACAGCCAGGCGATGGCGATCACGATCGGCGCCAGCACGGCGGTGAGGGCCAGGGAGGCCAGGGCCGTCCCGGCCCCCAGCACCGTGCCGACGATCGGGACGATGTCGCCGAACACGGCGATGGGCCGCAGGATCAGGGAGAAGCCGACCCACATGAAGATCGCGCCCAGCGCGCGGAGAATCCAGGTCAGGATCCTGTTCTCGGCCTCTGCGCCCGCGAACAGATCAGCGGCCGGGACGAGCCCCGTTCTTGCCATCAGGAGCGCGTCGCCGGCCCGGGTCTGGTATTCGTCCAGTCCATCCCCGGCCTGCCGACCCACGAAACTCGCGGGGCCGAGCGGCGCCAACCGATAGGTGATCCGGAGGTCGCCGACTCGGGGGCTGGACGGGTCCTGCCCGAGATAGAGGGCGCTCTCATCGGCGTGGACCGGCCCGAATCCGGCCCGCGCCCGCAGCCTCTCGGCGGTGTTCGGGTCGAGGCTCATCGCTTGGTCGGCTGCGAGCCGGCCGAGGGCTTTCGCGCCAGGCCGGAAGGCGCCGAGACGCGCATCCTCGGCTACCGCCTCGAAGGGGCCGAAACGCATCTGCGGATTCTGGTGCCCGGCGGGTTGGCGGAAGCTCTCGGAGCCGATGCGGTGGTCGGACCAAACCCGGGTGTAGGTGTAGGTGGTGCGTCGCTCCTCGCCGCCGCCGAGCTGCTTCACCGTTTCGGTGCGGCTCTCCTCCTTCCACTGATACATCTCGACATGCCGCACGAGCCGGGCCGCCGCCGCGGCGACGCCGAGCGCCGGATCCGTGACCGGCCTTGTGGCCGCGAGGTCGCCCTGGAGATGGATGAGCTTGCCCTCATGCGCCCGATCCACCCGGTCGTTCGGCACGTCGACGACGAGGCCGGCGCCTTCGGTGAGGGAGCGCGAGGTCTGCACGGCCCTGCCCTCGTTCCAAAACAGCAGCACGCCCGTCGCGACCACGAGAACGAGGCCGATCAGGACGCCGGTGATGGCCTCCGACATCTTCCCGAACCACGAGACCTGCCGGCTTTCGGTGAAGCTGCCCTCAGGACCGGGTTCGCCGTCCAGCGGCGGAAGCTCGGCCGAATCACGCATCGGATCGTCCGACCGCGCACCGCCATAGAGGCTGTCGGTGATGGAGGCGTTCGCGGACGGCTCGCCTGAACCGCCTTGGGGCGAAAGCTGCGGATCGCTGCCGCGGTCGGAGGGTCGATCGCCCATGTCGGTTTCGCCTCACGCGGGAAGCCAAGCGCCCCGCGGTGTCGCCGAGCTTATGGTTCTCCCTGCCGGAAGGCCATGTCCGGCCGATTGCCGGGGCGAAACCGGGGTGAAACGAAAAACGCCGGCCCAAGGGGGCCGGCGCTGCGCGAGTCGGGTCTTGTGCGGGTCAGTGGTCCCGGCGGTCGAGCCAGGAGAGGCTGCGCCCCTCAGACCCGGCGGCGGCGGCCCGCCCGGGCTGACGCGGCCGGGCCGGCCCGCCGGCACCACGACCTTTTCCGTCCCCACTCGGGCGCGGCGCCCCGCCCTCCTTGGCCGGGCCAGCACCCCCCGGCCGGGGCCGGG
>NZ_JAQGKF010000163.1 GCF_028290205.1 Enterovirga sp.
GATCGCGAGGGTGATCGGCAGAATGTACGGCGTGAAGGCGGGGGTGACGAGCTTCAACCCCTCCACGGCGGACAGCACAGAGATGGCCGGCGTGATCATGGCATCGCCGTAGAACAGCGCCGCCCCCAGCATGCCCAGCGCCAGGATGATGACGCTGCCCCCGGTGGCCTTACGGGCCAGCGCCATGAGGGACAGCGTTCCCCCCTCGCCGTTGTTGTCGAGCCGGAGCACGATGGCCACGTATTTCAGCGTGACGATCAGGGTCAGGGCCCAGATGATGAGCGAGGCGACGCCGTAGACCTCCGGCGGCGTGATGACCCCGTCCTCCTTCGCGGTCGCGAGAGCCTCGCGAAACGCGTAGAGCGGGCTCGTTCCGATGTCGCCATAGACGACGCCGACGGAGCCCAGCGTCAGGGTCCAGGTGCTCGTCTGCCGCCGCGCCTCCTGGACGGGGAACTCGGACGGAGCCGGGACGTCCTGGGGCGGAACCGGCGAAACCTTGACGTCCGACATGTCAGACTCGTGGGAACGGAAGGACGCCGTCGCGCAGGGTGCGGCGCGGCAGCCAAACTGGGCGGGAAGCCATGGCGGGGAGATCCCTGCGGCTACTCTGCCGCGTCACGCGCTCCCGCACCGAACCGGCGCTCAATGTAGTCGCCGACCAGCGCCTTGAACTCCTGGGCGATCGTCGGTCCCCGCAGGGTCATCGCCTTGCGGCCGTCGATGAAGATGGGGGCGGCCGGCGTCTCTCCGGTGCCCGGCAGGGAGATCCCGATATCGGCGTGTTTCGATTCACCCGGCCCGTTCACGATGCAACCCATCACGGCCACGTTCAGGGTCTCCACGCCCGGATAGGTGCGCTTCCACTCCGGCATGGACACGTGAATCCAGTCCTGGATGTCCCGCGCGAGTTCCTGGAACACGGTCGAGGTCGTGCGGCCACAGCCTGGGCAGGCCGCCACCAGCGGCACGAACGTCCGGAAGCCCATGGTCTGCAGAATTTCCTGCGCGACCTTCACCTCCACCGTCCGGTCGCCGCCGGGCTCGGGGGTCAGCGAGACCCGGATGGTGTCGCCAATGCCCTGCTGCAGGAGGATCCCGAGCGCGGCCGACGAGGCCACGATGCCCTTCGACCCCATGCCGGCCTCGGTTAGGCCGAGATGGATCGCGTAGTCCGAGCGGCGGGCGAGATCGAGATAGACCGCGATCAGATCCTGCACGTTCGACACCTTGGCCGACAGGATGATGCGGTCGCGCGAGAGGCCGATCTCCTCCGCCCGGGCGGCGGAGCCGAGAGCCGACTGGACCATGGCCTCGCGGGTGATGGCCCGGGTGTCGCGCGGAACCGGAGCCCGCGCGTTCTCGTCCATCAGGTGCGTGAGGAGCTCCTGGTCCAGCGAGCCCCAGTTCGCACCGATCCGAACGGCCTTGCCGTGCCGTGCCGCGAGTTCGACGATGCTGCCGAACTGCCGGTCCTTCTTGTCCTTGAAGCCGACATTGCCCGGATTGATCCGGTACTTGGCGAGCGCCTCGGCGCAGGCCGGGTGGTCGGCGAGCAGCTTGTGGCCGATGTAGTGGAAGTCGCCGACAAGCGGCACGTCCACGCCCAGGCGATCGAGGCGCTCCCGAATGCGCGGCACGGCCGCGGCGGCCTCGTCCCGGTCCACGGTGATGCGGACGATTTCGGACCCGGCGCGGGCCAGCGCCGCGACCTGGGCCACGGTCCCGTCGACATCGGCCGTGTCGGTGTTCGTCATCGACTGGACGACGACAGGTGCGCCGCCTCCGACGAGGACAGATCCAACTCGGACGGGAACGGTGGGGTGACGTCTCGCGGGACCCGCGATCTCGGACATGATGGACCCCGGTGCGGCCACGGCGACGGGGCCGCTCGCGGTGGGTCGTTTAGGTCCAGGGCCCTCGCTCGTCAAATGTGGCGCCTCCTGCGGCCTCCCGGGCGCCGCATTGACCTGCCCGCGGCGCGAAGACAGTCTCCCGGCGAGCGGGGCACGTCCAAGATGCCTCGCCCGGGGAGGACACGATGGCACGCTTCACGAGGCGCGATGCCTTGCGGCTTGCGGCCGCTGCAGGGGCCTCCGCGGCTCTGCCGGCCCAGGCGGCCATGGGGCCACAGGACAAGTTCGATCTCGTCATCAGGGGCGGCGAGGTGGTGGATCCGAGCCAGTCGCTGCGCGGCCGGCGCGATCTCGGCATCCGGTTCGGCCGCATCGAGGCGATCGAAGCCGAAATCCCGGCCGCCCGAGCCGTGCAGACGCTGGATGCCGGTGGCAAGCTCGTGCTGCCCGGGCTCGTCGACCTGCACGCCCACGTGTTCCCGTACGGGTCGGCGATCGGCATCCCGGCCGACGAATCGGTCGCCATGACCGGCGTGACCACAGTGGTGTCTGCGGGCGACGCCGGGGCCAACAACGTGGCGGCCCTGCGCCGCCATATCGCGGCCCAGACCCGCACACGCATGTACGCCTTCGTCCATATCGCCAATATGGGCCTGGCCGGGTTCCCGGTGGCTGAACTCTACAACATCGACTTTGCCCAGGTTGACGCCTGCGCCAAGGCGATCTCCGAGAACCCGGACTTTGTGCTCGGCGCCAAGGTCAGGATGTCCGAGAACGTGATTGCCAAGCACGGGCTCGAACCCCTGCGGCGCGCGATCCTCGCCTGCGAGCGCTCCGGCCGACCGGCCAAGCTCATGGTGCATATCGGCGGGGTCGAGACGCCCGAGCTGATGAGCCAGATCCTCGACCTGCTCCGGCCGGGCGACATCCTGACCCATGCCTATTCCGGGGCACCGAACCTCGCCGGCGCCTTCACCAACATCGTCCAGGACGGGAAGCTCCTGCCCGCGGCGCTGTCCGCCAAGTCCCGGGGGGTGGTGTTCGATGTCGGCCACGGGGGAGGCAGCTTCGATTTCAACGTGCTGGAGGCGGCGTCGGCCGGAGGCTGCCCCCCGGATGTGATCTCCTCAGACCTGCACGTCTTCTCCGGCAACACGCCCGGTCTGCCCTTCCTGCCCTGGGTGATGAGCAAGTTCCTGGCGGTGGGCCACTCGCTCGAAACGGTGGTCGCCATGGCGACGTCGGCCCCATCCAAGGTGATCGGCCGCGACCCGAAGCTCGGCACGCTGCAGGTGGGCGCACCCGCCGATGTTTCCGTGATGGAGCTCGCGGAAGGGCCTGTCAGCTTCGTCGACACGCGCGGCAACACCCGTGCGGGGCGAGTCGCCCTGAAACCGGTCCAAACGGTCGCCGGCGGGGTGGTCTTCGGACGGCCCTACAGCTCACCCTTCGCGGTGCGGTGAGCCGGGGGCGGACGGCCCGGAGGCCGTCCGCCTTTCGCAGCCGCTCAGGCGGTCTGCGTGCCGCTGGCGCGGCGCTTGGCCATGTAGGCGTCGAACTCCTCACGGTCCTTGGCGCGCTTCAGCTCGTCCACGAAGGTGCGGAACTCGCGCGCCTCCTCGTCGAGCCGCCGACGCTCCTGTTCGAGCCGCTCGATTTCCTGGCGCCGATACTCGTCGAAGGCGGCGTTGCCGGTGCCGCCGAACGGGCTCGTGAAGGGGCCGGCCGCGAACGGATTGCCGCCGAAGCCCGCGCCGCCGAAGCGGTAGCCGCGAACGCTCTCCCCGCCCCGCTCGGCCAGACGACGCAGATCGTCGAGCCCGGCATAGCCGGTGAGCTTCCAGGCGATGAAGGCGGCCGCGAGCGGCCAGAACCAGAAAAACAAAAACACGATGCCGACGATCTCGAGCGCGCGTTTCGAGCCGCGTGGCCCGGAACAGGCGCCGGTCGCGCCCGATTGCTGCTGCCAACCGGCCGAAGCTGACGTCATGGGAGATCTCCTCAGGTGAGCCGACATGTGAATGTCAACAACATTTACATGACCCCGGCCATCCTGGCTTTCAAGGCGGCCCGTCGCGCCTTCCTGCCGCACCCGTGACGCCGTGCACCACGGCCAGGATGCCGGCCCGAAGCAACTCGTGCTTTCCAGGCAGGCCGGCGCCGCGCGGCAGGTGGCCGGCCGCGTCCAAGGTGGCGATGCCGTGCGACAAGGCCCAGACCTCGAGCGCCACGAAGCGCGGGTCGACCGAGCCGAATCCGTCCGGGAAGGTCCGGTCCAAGGCCTCCAGCAGGATGGCGAAGGCGCCGCCCGGGCGAGGCCCCCAGGGCGGCGGCGGCGTCGCGGCCGCCTCGGCCGCCTTGGCCGAGAACATGGCCGCGTAGTAGCCCGGCTCCTTCTCGGCGAAGTCGAGATAGGCCTCGCCCATGCGGGTGAAGCGCTCGAGAGGGGTGCCCGATCCCGCAAGCGCCCGGGCGAGCTTCTCCGCAAGTTCGCCGTAGCCCCGGAACGCCACCTCCGCGACCAGCGCCTCGCGACCCCGGAAATGGCGGTACAGCGCCGCCGGCGTGACGCCAGCGAGCTTGGCCGCATCCACCAGGGTGAAGCCGCCGAGACCCCGCTCCGCGATGAAACGCCGCGCGGCCTCGATCAGCGCCTCTTTGAGATTGCCATGGTGATAGCCGCGGCGATCCGGATCCGGATCGCGCTCCGGCGCGTCGGGTGCATTCGGCCGCTGCCCGGGCCCCCGCCAATGACGCACCGCTGTTCTCCCCAGCCCTTTGCCACCATATCCTGGCGGCCGGCACAGGGCGAACGCGCCAATCGGGCAAACTGTTAACGTTCGTGCTCAACGGATCGTAACTATCCGTTGTGGGGAGCCGTGCTAGACCGGGATTCATGATCCAGCACCCGACTCAGGACGCGGGCTTCGGCGTCTACGTGCACTGGCCCTTCTGCCTGTCGAAATGCCCGTATTGCGATTTCAACAGTCACGTCCGGGCCGGCGGGATCGACGAATCCCGGTTCCTCGAGGCATTCCGGCGCGAGATCGGCCATGCCGGCGAGATGACGCCGGGTCGCACGGTCTCCAGCATCTTCCTGGGCGGGGGCACGCCCTCGCTGATGCAGCCCGCGACGGTGGCCGGGATCCTGGACGCCATCGCGACGACCTGGAGCGTGGCCCGGACCGCCGAGGTGACGCTGGAGGCCAACCCCACCTCCGTCGAGGCGGAGCGCTTCCGGGGCTACCGGGCCGCCGGTGTGAACCGCGTCTCGCTTGGCGTTCAGGCGCTGGACGACGGCGACCTGCGCAAGCTCGGCCGGCTGCATTCCGTGGACGAGGCGCTGGCCGCCGTGGACGTGGCGGCCAAGTATTTCGGCCGCTTCTCCTTTGACCTGATCTACGCCCGGCCGGACCAGACGCCGAAGGCGTGGCGCGCCGAATTGGGGCGGGCCCTGTCCCGGGCCGCCGAGCACCTGTCGCTGTACCAGCTCACCATCGAGCCGGACACCTGGTTTGCCCGCCTGCACGCCGCGGGCCGCCTCACCATCCCGGATCCGGAGGCCGCCCGCGTCCTCTACGACCTCACCCAGGAGGTCTGCGACAAGGCCGGCCTGCCGGCCTACGAGATCTCGAACCACGCCCGGCCGGGGGCGGAATCCCGCCACAACCTCGTCTACTGGCGCTACGGCGAATATGTCGGCGTCGGGCCCGGCGCCCACGGCCGGGTGATGACCGCCAAGGGCCGCACCGCCACCGCGACCGAACGCTCGCCGGAGGACTGGCTCGCCCGCGTGGAGCGCCATGGCCACGGGCTCGTCGAGCAGACGCTGCTGACCCGAGAGGAGGCAGGCGACGAGTTCCTGCTGATGGGCCTGCGGCTGCGTGAGGGGATCGAGCCGGCCCGCTACCGCACGATTTCAGGCCGTACCCTCGACCACGAGCGCATCGCCGAGTTGATGGGCGACGGGCTTATCGCACACCGGGTGGGCGCGCGCCTGGCCGTGACCCCGGCCGGGTTCCCGGTTCTGGACGCCGTGGTGGCCGACCTGGCGGCCTGAATCAGGCCGCTCCGAGCGTCTTCGGCGCCGGGCTGACCACGGTCGTGCCCCCGTCTCGCAGCTCGAGGACGGCCAGAGTCCGATCGTTGCCGCCGTCGGACCGGAACCGGAAGGTCCCGTCGACGCCGGCGAAGCCCGAGGGTGATTCCAGGGCCGCGGTCGCGAAACGCTGTCCTTCAGCCGAGCGCGCGAGCGCCACCGCGAGCGAGACCGCATCGTAGGACAAGGTCGCGATCCGGGTGGGCTCCGAACCGAATTTGGCCCGGTAGCGGCCCGAAAAGGCCGCGTATCCGGCCTGGTCGGGCGCCGCGTACCAGCCGCCCTGCAACTGTGCCACCTTGCCGGCCTGCGGCCCGGTCCAGACCCCGGTGCCGAGCGGCTTCACGCGGCCCGGATCGTAGCCGATCCCGGCGAGCGCGGCGCCGAGCGCCGCCAGGCTGTCGCCGCTTTCCGGCACAAACAGCGCGTCGGCCTGGGCCCCGGCGCCGGCGATCACGGTGGCGAGGCGCTGCACGGCCGGGCCCGGCTCCTTGCTGGCGAAACGCTCCACCCCGACAAGGCGGGAGCCCGACCGGGCCACCGCTTCCCGGAAGGCGCCCTCGACCACGTTGCCGTAGTAGCTTTCCGAGATGAGCGCCGCGAAGGAGCGCCGACCCTGGCTCGCGGCGTGGCTGACCACCCGGTCCACCTCCGGCTGCGGCGTGAAGCTCAGGAGGTAGACGCCGCGCGACGCGACGGTGGTGTCGGTCGAGAAGGCGATGACCGACTTGCCGGCAGCCCGGACGACCTGCCCGGCCGCCGCCACCGCGGGCGCGAAAAGGGGACCGAGGATGAGTTCGGCTCCATCCCCCAGCGCCGCTGTAGCGGCGTCCCGGGCGCCCTCGGCGGTGCCGCGATCGTCCTTGACCAGGATCGTCAGATCGGCCCCCTGAAACTCGCTGATGGCGAGTTCCGCCGCGTTGCGCAGCGACTGGGCGGCGACCGCCCCCTGACCGGGGCCGGACAGAGGCAGCAGAAGCGCCACCTTGACCGAACCGCTGCCGATGGTGTTGCCGGCCGGGGCCTGCGCGGGTGCAGGCGCTTCCGCCACCGGACCCGCTCCCTCGCCCCGCAGCCGGCGGTCGTTGCAGCCGGCGAGAAACGTGGCGAGCGAGGCGGCGGCGCCGCCGACGAGCGCCGTCCGGCGAGGGATCGGTGGGCTGAACATCTGGCTCCCTCCGGCGAGGTCGCGACGGGGGTTCCGCCTACCCTCGTCCACTATGGATAACAAACGCTGAAGCCAGGCGGGCCGGCCAGCGCTTTCGGAGCCCGGCCGGCTCATGCGACACTGCACCATGGCCCGATCCATCGACAACCGCCTGCGCCGATCCGCGTCCGCGAGCCGCTCCGGAGAGACCGGCCGAGGCCCCGCCACCTTCACGGCGTTCGGCCTCGCCGCCGAGGCTGAGGCGCTGGCGCCGGGCCTCTATGTGGTGGCGACGCCGATCGGCAATCTCAGCGACATGTCGCTGCGCGCCCTCGCCACCCTGGCGGCTGCGGACGCCGTTCTGGCCGAGGATACCCGCGTCACCAAGACGCTGCTCGCCCATTACGGCATCACGACGCCGCTGGTGGCCTATCACGAGCATAGCGGCGATGCCGTCCGGGCCCGGCTGCTCGGCCGCATCCGGGACGGGCAGGCGCTCGCGCTCGTCTCCGATGCCGGCACGCCACTCGTCTCGGACCCGGGCTACCGGCTCGTCGAGGAGGCGATCGGCCTGGACCTCAAGGTCGTCCCGATCCCGGGCGCCTCGGCCGCGCTGGCCGCGCTGGTGATCGCCGGCCTGCCGACCGACCGGTTCTTCTTTGAAGGTTTCCTGCCGGCCAAGGCGGGAGCGCGCCGCGCTCGCCTGGCCGCGCTGGCAGCCATCCCGGGCACGCTGGTGCTTTACGAGGCGCCGCACCGGCTGTCCGAATCGCTCGCCGACGCGGCCGCGGTTCTCGGCAACCGGCAGGCCTCGGTGGCCCGCGAACTGACCAAGTTCTACGAGACCGTGCGGCGCGGGACGCTGGCCGGTCTGGCCGAGTTGTACGGGTCCGAGCCGGCCCCGCGCGGGGAGATCGTGCTCCTGATCGGCCCGCCGGACCCGAACGAGCAGGCCGGGCTCGCGGCAGCCGGGCTGGAGGAGAAGCTCCTGGCCGCCCTCGGGCAATACAGCGTCAAGGACGCGGCGGCCGTGGTGGCGGGCGAGACCGGGCTGCCGAAACGCGACGTCTACGGGCGGGCCCTGGCCCTCGCCCGGGCCGCCCGGGAGGGGTGAGGTCCCCGTGCGGACCGCGGCCGGCCGGCGGCGCTTCACGCTGCTGCGCGGACGCGGCGCCGAGCGGCTGGCGCTGCTGTGGCTCCTTGGCAAGGGGTATTGGCCGCTCGCCCGCAACTACGCGGAGGCGGGCGGCGAGATCGACCTGATCGTGCGGCGCGGCCGCACCATCGCCTTTGTCGAGGTCAAGGCGCGGGCGACCATGGCGGACGCGCTGGACGCGCTGGCCGATCGGAAGCGCGTGCGGATCCGCCGGGCCGCCCGGGCGTGGCGCGCCCGCCACCCCTGGTCCGCCGCGCTGACCCTGAGGGCCGATGCCGTCTTCGTGGCGCCCGGCGAATGGCCGTGCCACGTCCCGAACGCGTTCGAGCTGGAGTGAGTCGGCTCAGGCCGGCAGGCTCACCTCGACGCGGCCGATGCCGGCGATCTCGGCCACGACCTCCGCTCCCGGCTGCACGAACACGAGCCCGGTGAGAGATCCGGTGGTGACCAGGGTGCCGGCCCGCAGCCCGCCCCGCGCCACGGCGTGGCCGGCCAGCCATTGCAGCAGCGCCCAGGGGTCGCCGCCCGGGTTGCGGCCGAGGCCAGAGAACACGGTGTCGCCGTTTACGACCAGCGTCGCCTCGCGCTCGGCCAGCGACGCGCCGTCCCAGGTGACGCCCGGGACGGTGTAGACGAAGCCGCCGTTGTTCTGGTTGTCGGCCAGCGCCCAGAGCGGGTCCGGCACCGGCCAGGTGTCGAAACGGCTGTCCACGATCTCGAGCGCCGCGTGCAGCGAGACCACGGCGGCCCGCACCTCGTCCTCGGCTGGGGCATGGCCGTCCACCCCGAGATCCCGGCCCAGCCGAAAGGCGATCTCGGCCTCGACCCCGACCCGGAGAAAGTCGCCAGCTCCGAACACGCCCGGCGAGGCGCGGCACAGCCACGCCGCGATCGGGGCGGCCGTGAACGGTGCCGCCTCGCCCCCTGTCCCGACCTTCCAGGCTCCGGCGGGCCCGAGCGAGGCCGCAACCGCGTCCTGAACGGCGAAGGCCTCCGCGGCCGAGCTCGGCCCGGATCCAGGGAGCGCGATCGCGCTCCGGAACCGGCGCGCCTCCAGGAGCGCGGCCGCGGCTTTGGGGATCGAAAAAGCGCTCATCGGCTCTCCGTTGCGTCCGACCGGCCCGCGGCCGGAACGATGTGGCCGGGCGCGACGGGGCAGGTCCATAGCAGGTCCGAGGCGGCAACGGAGCCAGCCGGCTCGTCCCGCGTCGCTGCGCTACCGGGAGGCACTCGCCCGCCGGCGGCGCCATCCTCGCTCAAACCGTTTCGGCCCGTCCGGGTTCGAGGCGGCCCTCGTGGATGGCGTGACAGGCGACGCCGTCGGCAAGCGGGGGCACCTCCCGGCGACAGCGGTCGTTGGCGTGGGGGCAGCGCGGGTTGAAATGGCAGCCCGAGGGCGGGCTGATCGGGTTCGGGATCTCGCCCCGCACAGGCTCGCGGCGGCGGCCGATATGGGCGAGGTCCGGCACCGCGTCGAGCAGCATGCGGGTATAGGGGTGCTTCGGGGCCCCGAAGAGCTCGCGGCTCGGCGCCACCTCGACGATGCGGCCGAGATACATGACCCCGATCCGGGTCGCCATGTGCCGGACCACGGCCAGGTTATGCGAGATCAACAGGTAGGTGAGGCCGAGCCGGTCCTGGAGGTCGCGCATCAGGTTCAGGATCTGGGCCTGGACGGAGACGTCGAGGGCCGAGGTCGGCTCGTCGCAGACGATGAACTCGGCGTTGGAAGCGAGCGCCCGGGCGATGGCGACCCGCTGGCGCTGGCCGCCGGAGAACTGGTGCGGGAACTTGCGGCCGTCCTCCGGATGAAGGCCCACGAAGGCGAGAAGCTCGCCGACCCGCGCCCGGATCGCGGCCTCCCCCTCGAACAGCCGGAAGGCGCGGATCGGCTCCGACACGATGCGGTCGACCCGCCAGCGCGGGTTCAGGCTCGCATAGGGATCCTGGAAGATCATCTGAATGCGCCGGCGCAGCCGCTGCCGCTCGGCCGCCGAGGCGGCCCCCTCCATCGGCGTGCCGTCGATGGTCACCGTGCCGCCACTCGGCTCGAGCAGGCCGACCACCATGCGGGCGACGGTCGATTTGCCGGACCCCGATTCCCCGACGAGCGCGAAGGTCTCGCCCTGGGCGATGTCGAATGTGACGCCCGCAACGGCCGTGAGATAGCGCCTCGGCTCGCGTTCGATGATGCGGTTCAGCAGCGGCTTCGACACGTCGAAGACGCGGCGAAGATCCTGCACCTCGACGAAGGCCCTCACGCCGCCGCCGCTTCCGGCGCGAGGGCGGGGTCGTAGAGGTGGCAGGCCACCTTGCGGCCTGGGACGGCCGGGGCCCGCAGGCCGGGCGGCTTCAGTTCGGGCCGGATCGTGGTGCAGGGCGCATAGGCGTATGGGCAGCGCGGATTGAAGGGGCAGCCCGGCGGAATGGCCGAGAGACGCGGCATCGAGCCCGGGATGGAGGCGAGCCGCTCCGCCGTGTCGGCGAGGGTCGGGATCGCGCCCATCAGCCCCTGCGCGTAGGGATGGAGGGGGTGGCGCACCACGTCGGTGACCGCGCCCACCTCGATCACCCGGCCCGCATACATCACCGCGACCCGGTCGGCCGTCTCACCGATGACGCCCATGTCGTGGGTCACGAGCATCACGGCGGTGCCGTGGTCCCGGCACAAGCGCTTCAGCACGGTGATGATCTGCGCCTGAACCGAGACGTCGAGCGCGGTGGTCGGCTCGTCCGCGATCACGAGCTCGGGCTCGGCGCAGAGCGCGAGCGCGATCACGACGCGCTGGCGCATGCCGCCCGAGAATTGATGCGGATAGCTGTCGATGCGGCGCTCCGGGGCCGAGATGCCGACCTCCGTCAGGAGAGCCAGCGCCCGCTGCCGGGCGGCGGATGCCGACAGGTCGGTGTGGGTGGTGATCGTCTCGACGAGCTGGTCGCCGATCCGGAACAGGGGGTTGAGGCTGGTGAGGGGGTCCTGAAAGATCATCCCGATGCGTTTGCCCCGGACGCGGCGGAGCTGTTCGGCCGGCAGATTGTCGATGCGCTCGCCCGACAGCCTCACCTCGCCGCCGGCGATCCGCCCGGGCGGATCGACCAGGCCGATCACGGCCGCGCCGGTGACCGACTTGCCGGCCCCGGATTCGCCCACCACGCCCAAGACCTCGCCGGGGCCGATCTCGAAGGAGACACGGTCCAGCGCCCGCAGCGTGGCACGGCGCGTCACGAACTCGACCGTGAGGTCCTGGACGGACAGGACGGGGGTCGTCACTGCAGCCTCGGATTGAGGGCGTCGCGCAGCCAGTCGCCCAGCAGGTTCACGGCCAGGACGAGCAGCACCAGCGTGGCGCCCGGGAAGGCCACGATCCACCACTCGCCCGAGAACAGGTAGCGGTTGCCGATGCGGATCAGCGTGCCGAGCGAGGGCTGGGTGTCCGGCATGCCGGAGCCGAGAAAGGACAGCGTCGCCTCGGTGATGATGGCGAGCGCGAAATTGATGGTCGCGATGGCGAAGACCGGCCCGATCACGTTCGGCAGCACGTGCCTGACCATGATCACCGGCGACGACAGGCCGATCAGCCGGGCGGCCTGGACGTAGTCCTTGTTCTTCTCGACCATCACGGAGCCCCGCACCGTGCGGGCGTACTGCACCCAGAACGACAGGCCGATGGAGGCGATCAGCACGGCGAGGATGGCGGTCGTGGTGATGCGGCTGCCCATGACCGATTTCACCACACCGTCGATCAGCAGCGCGATCAGGATCGCCGGAAAGGTGAGCTGCACATCGGCGACCCGCATGATGGCCGCATCGACCGCGCCGCCGACATAGCCGGCGATGAGGCCGGCCAGAATCCCGAGCGTGGCCGAGAACAGCACGCCCAGGAAGCCGACCAGGATCGACACCCGCAGGCCGTAGAGGATGGCCGACAGGATGTCCCGGCCCTGGTCGTCGGTGCCGAGCAGGAAGGGCCATTGCCCGTCCGCGGTGGCGTGCAGGAAAGGCCAGCTCGCGCCAAGGGTCCAGATCGGCGGCAGGCGGGAATTGATGAGTTCGAGCTGGGCCGGATCGAACGGATCCTGGGGTGACAAGAGCGGCGCGAGCAGCGCCAGGAGGAACAGAAGAGCCGTGACCGCCGCGGCCGCGACCGCGACCTTGGAGGCCTTGAAGCTGGCGAAGGTGTCGGAGTCGCCCGCCCTGGCGAACCAGCCGGGACCCGGCGGGTCGGACAGGGCGGAGCCGCTTTCGCCGGCCATCCCTCAGCCGCCCGTCGCCCCGGCCACGTGGAGCCGGGGGTCGACCACCGTGTACAGGATGTCCACGGTCAGGTTGATGACCACGAAGATGCCGGCCACCAGCAGAAGGTAGGCCGCCATGATCGGGATATCGACGTTCTGCACGGCCTGGAGGAACAGCGCGCCCATGCCGGGCCACTGGAACACCGTCTCGGTGATGATCGCGAAGGCGATCAACGAGCCGAGCTGAAGGCCCGCGATCGTGATCACCGGGATCAGCGTGTTCTTGAGCGCGTGGCGGAAATGGATGGTCCGGCTGCGCAATCCCCGGGCGCGTGCGAAGCGGATGTAATCCGTCCTCAGAACCTCCAGCATCTCGGCCCGGACGAGCCGCATGACCAGCGTGAGCTGGAACAGGCCCAGCGTGATCGAGGGCAGGACCAGCGCCTTCAGGCCGGAGGGCGTGAGGAACCCCGTCGTCCAGCCGCCGACCCGGACCACGTCGCCGCGCCCAAAGGAGGGCAGAAGCCGAAAGGTCTCCGAGAACACGTAGATCAGCAGGATGCCGATCAGGAAGGTCGGCAGCGAGATGCCGACCAGCGACAGGGCATTGAGCGCCGAGGCGAGCGCGGTGCCGCGCCGCAGCGCCGAGACGACGCCGAACAGGACCCCGAGGCCGAGCGCGAACACCGTGGCACAGAGGGCGAGTTCGAGCGTGGCCGGCAGCCGCTCGGCAAACAGCGCCGAAACGGGCTGCCTGAACTGGTAGGAGATGCCGAAATCTCCGCCGAGCGCGCGCCCGAGATAGCGCAGGATCTGCACCGGCACCGGATCGTCCAGCCCCAGCGACTGCCGCACCGCCAGCCGCTCCGCATAGGGCGTGTCGATGGAGACGATCTGGTTCACCGGATCGCCCACGAAGCGGAACATCGTGAAGGCGATGATCCCGACGGCCAGGAACACGCCGGCCGCCTGCAGCACGCGCCGCACCAGGAAGGCTAGCATGAGGGCTGCCCGGCGCGTCCCGCCCCGGGACGGATCGACCCGGCACGACCACCTGCCAGCAGCGTCATGGGCGGGTCCCGGCCGGCCGGAGGGGACGCGGACCGGGCCGGTCGGGCCCGGAGGGCAGGATGGCGAGGCTCAAGCCGGCGGCCGGCGGAACCCGGCGAGCGCGCAGGCTCAATCCTTCTGCGCCCAGTAGAGGAGCACCTGGTTGTCGGCCCGCTGCACGAGCTTGACCTTCTTGGACACCCCCCAGCTCAGCGACTGCTGATGCAGCGGAATGTAGCCGTAATCGTCGATGCCGATCTGGTAGGCCTGCTTGATGAGCTGGTCGCGCTTGCCCGTATCCAGCTCGACCAGGACCTGGTCCGTCAGCTCGTCCAGCTTCGGGTTGCAGTATCCGCCAAGATTGGTGTCGCCGCGCGACGATTTCGGATCGGTGCGGCAACCCATGATCTCGTACAGCACGTTGTGGGAATCGCCCGTGCCGGGCGTCCATCCAAGCATGTAGAACGAGGTGTTGTAGCCACCCGATTTCAGCACCTTGGCGAAGTACTGCGCCTTCGGCTCGATGATCGGATTGATCTTGATGCCGATGCGGGCCAGCATGCCGATCACCGCCCGGCAGATGTCACCGTCGTTGACGTAGCGGTCGGACGGGCAGTTCATGCCGACCTCGAACCCGTTCGGGTATCCGGCCTCGGCGAGCAGCTTCTTGGCGCCGTCCGGGTCGGGCTTCGGCCGGGTGAAGTCGCTGGACAGCTTGAAGAACTCGGGGGCGATCATCAATGCGGAGGGGGTCGAGAGCCCGCGCATCACGCGCGCCTTGATCGCCTCGGCGTCGATCGCCTTGTAGAAGGCCTCGCGGACCCGCCTGTCCTTGAACGGGTTCTTGCCCTTCACGCTCGAATTCGAGAGCTCGTCCCGGGTCTGGTCGAAGCCGAGGAAGATGGTGCGGACCTCCGGCCCGGTCAGCACCTGGGCGGAGCCGGCGGAATTGACCCGGTTGATGTCCTGCAGCGGCACGGGCTCGATCACGTCGACCTCGCCCGACAGGAGCGCCGAGACGCGCGTCGAGTCGTTCGAGATCGGCGTGAACACGATCTCGTCGACGTTGCCCTCGATCTTGCCCCAGTAGTTCGGGTTCTTCTTGAACACCGTCTTCACGCCGGGCTGGTGACTCTCGATCGTGAACGGGCCGGTGCCCATCGCGTTCAGTGCCGAATAGGTCGGCGTGGTGGCAGCCGCGGGTGTCGGCGCGACCGAGTTGTTCTTCTCGGCCCAGGCCTTCGACATGATGTACCAGCTGTCCCACGAATAATGCAGGATCGGGTTCGGCTGGGCGCTGATGAAATCCACCGTGAAGTCGTCCACCTTCTCGACCTTCACGTCGGCCGGAACGCGGGTGGCGAAATTGGAGCCGGGGGCCCGCACCCGGGCCGCCGAGAACACGACGTCGTCGGCCGTAAAGGGCGTTCCGTCGGAAAATTTCACGTTCCTCCGAAGGAAGAAGCGCCAGCGGGTCGGCTCGACCAGTTCCCAGCGCTCGGCGAGGCCGGGCTCGATCGCCAGGTCCTTGCCGCGCTTGGTCAGCCCCTCATAGACATGCCCGTGGTGGGCGATCGTGGTCGTCTCGTTCAGGGTGTAGGGGTCGAGGGACTTGAGGTCGCCCTGGTTGGCGTAGCGGAGCGTCACGGCCGAGACCGGCCCCGCGGCCAGGAGCAGGGCCAGAGACAGGGTCCAGAGGGAGCCGCGGGTCCTCATCACCATCGATCTCCTGCGCTGTGGTGGCCTCGTCCGGGCGCCTGGGCGGACTGCGACTCAACTCCCGGAGGCAGGCAGCGGGCCCTAGGCGGACACGGTGCCCCCGACCCTAGACGTTGCCAAGCGCGGGCGTCCAGCCCTCCGGTTGTACAACAAAGGGCGAGCAGCGCTCGACAGGGGGCCGGGGCTTCGCTATAGCCCGGCCCAATTCACAACAGGGTGGCGAAACCCTCGCACGATCATCGTCGTGCGCCGGCCGGAGACGTGTCATGAACATCATCGAGGAACTTGAGCGCGAAGAGCTGGCCAGGCTCGGCAAGCAGATCCCTGATTTCGAGCCGGGCGATACGGTGATCGTGAACGTCAAGGTGGTCGAAGGCGACCGCAGCCGCGTCCAGGCCTATGAGGGCGTCTGCATTGCCCGTTCGGGCGGCGGGCTGAACGAGTCCTTCACGGTCCGCAAGATCTCCTACGGCGAAGGCGTCGAGCGCGTGTTTCCGCTCCACTCGCCGCTGATCGATTCCATCAAGGTCGTGCGCCGCGGCAAGGTGCGTCGCGCCAAGCTGTACTACCTGCGCGACCGCCGCGGGAAGTCGGCCCGCATCGCCGAGCGCACCGACCGGCGCGCCGCGCGTCAGAAGGACGCGTCCAAGGCCGCTGCGGCCGCCAAGTAGGCGTCACGGCGCTCGCCCCGGCGAGCGCCCACCGCCGCGGCCCTGCCGCGGTGTCGCTGCCGCGGGCCGGGCCCCTCAGGGCTCGACCGGCTCTCCCTCCCGGGCGTTCATCGTGAGCAGGTCGTAGCGGGCCACACTGTCCCCGTCCTGGTTGAACACCTCCGCGTCCCAGCGCACCTCGCCGTATTCAGGTTTGCGGGCCGCCGTCTTCCGCTTCACCGTCAGCCGCACCCTGATCGCGTCCCCTGGCGAGACCGGCTTCAGGAAGCGCAACGAATCCAGCCCATAATTGGCCAGGACCGGCCCTGGCGGCGGATCCACGAACAGCCCCGCGGCGAAGGACAGGATCAGGTAGCCGTGCGCGACGCGGCCCGGGAAAAACGGGTTCGCGGCCGCCGCCGCCTCGTCCATGTGGGCATAGAACGTGTCGCCGGTGAAGCGGGCGAAATGCTCGATGTCGTCCAGGCTGACGACGCGGCTCCCCGTCTCGATCGTGTCGCCGACGCGCAACTCGTCATAGCCCAGCCGGAACGGATGCCGGTCGGTCGCCGGTGCGGGCGCGCCCCGGATCCAGGACCGCGTCAGCCCGGCCAGACGGGCCGGCGAGCCCTGCAGCGCCGTGCGCTGCATGTAGTGGAACACGCCCCGCAAACCGCCGAGTTCCTCGCCGCCGCCCGCCCGGCCCGGGCCACCATGCACGAGACCCGGAAGGGGCGAGCCGTGGCCGGTCGAGTCGGCCGCGCAGTCCCGGTCCACGACCAGCACCCGACCGTGGAACGGAGCCAGGCCGAGCGCCACCGTCACGGCGGCCGTCGGGTCATAGGTGAACAGCGACGCGACGAGGCTCCCCTCCCCCCTGGCGGCGAGCGCCACGGCCTCCTCGAGGCAGCCGTACGGCATCACCGTCGCGACCGGCCCGAACGCTTCCACCACGTGCACCTTCACGGCCTCGCCCGGCCGGCCGCAGCGCAGCAGCACCGGCCCCATGAAGGCGCCGCGCTCCGGGTCGATGCCGGCGCCCTTGGCCCGGCCGGGATCGCCGAACACGATCTCGGCCTCCGTGGCGAGTTCGGCGACCCGGGCCCGCACGGCCTCCCTCTGCGCCCGGCTCACCAGCGCACCCATGCGGGTCTCGGGCAGCCGCGGGTCCCCGAGCGCAATCCGGCCGAGCGCCGCCCGGAGCGCCTCCAGCACGGCCGCCTCGTGCAGGTCCGGAACCAGCACCCGTCGGATGGCGGTGCATTTCTGTCCGGCCTTCACGGTCATCTCCCGCACGACCTCCCGGACGAAGAGGTCGAATTCGGGCGTGCCCGGCCCGGCATCCGGCCCCAGGATGGCGGCGTTGAGCGAGTCGCGCTCGGCGATGAAGCGCACCGCGTTGCGGCCGATCACCGGATGGTTGCGGAGCGCCTCCGAGGTCTCCAGCGAGCCCGTAAAGGACAGGACATCCTGCCCGGTCAGGTGGTCGAGCGTATCGCCGAGGGAGCCGCAGGCGAATTGGAGCGCCCCCGGCGGCAGCAGCTTCGTGCCGAGCAGGATCCGCATCGCGGCTTCCGCCACATAGGCGGTGGCGGTGGCGGGCTTCGTGATCACCGGCATTCCGGCCAGGATCGCCGGCGCAAGCTTTTCCAGCATGCCCCAGCACGGGAAGTTGAAGGCGTTCACATGCACGGCCACCCCGTGCAGCGGGGACAAGATGTGCACGCCGACGAAGGCGCCGGATCTGGACAGCGGCTCGACCTCGCCCTCGACCACGAAGCGCTCGGACGGCAGCTCGCGCCGGCCCCGCGAGGCGTAGGCGAACAGCGTGCCGATGCCGCCGTCGATGTCGATCAGGTTGTCGCGCCGTGTGGCGCCGGTGTCGGCCGCCAGGCGGTAGAGCTCCTCCTTGGCGTCGTTCAGCGCCCCGGCGAGCCCGCGCAGAATGTCGGCGCGGTCGTGAAAGGTGAGCTCGCGCAGCGCCGGCCCGCCGACCTGGCGGGCGTGACGGACCATGGACCCGAAATCCAGTCCCTGCGAGGAGACCCGGGCCACGGGGGCGCCATCCACGGCGCTCGCCACCTCGGCAAAGCCGGAGGAGGCCCGGCGCCAGCTGTCGAGAGCGTAGCTTTCCAGGATCCGGGCCATGGCGCTTTCCTCCGGGGCCCGCTTTGCGGGGCCGCCCCCTCGCGTTAAACGAGCGGCACAATCGTGCAAATGCCGCCCTGCTGGCCGGCCGAGGGCGCTTCATGGACCCCATCCTCGTCGAGAACCGGGACGGCTGGAGCCGCGTCACGCTGAACCGGCCCGACCGGCTCAACGCCTTCAACTCCGACATGCATCGCGCGCTCGCGGGCGCGCTGGAGGCGATCGAGCGCGACGAGAGCTGCCGCGCCGTGCTGCTGACCGGCGCGGGCCGCGGCTTCTCGGCCGGACAGGACCTCGCGGCCCTCGGCCGCGACGAGGAGGTCCGCGACACGATCGAGCGGTTCTACAACCCGCTCATCCGCCGCATCCGGGCGCTGCCGAAGCCGGTGGTCTGCGCCGTCAACGGCGTCGCGGCGGGCGCCGGCGCCAACATCGCGCTGAGCTGCGACATCGTGCTGGCGGCCCGCTCGGCCCGCTTCATCCAGGCCTTTGCCAAGATCGCGCTGGTGCCGGATTCCGGCGGCACCTGGTTCCTGCCGCGCCTCGTCGGCGAGGCACGCGCCAGAACCCTGGCGCTGACCGGCGAGGCGGTGCCGGCCGACCAGGCCGCCGCCTGGGGTATGATCTGGAGGGCGGTGGAAGACGCCGAGCTGATGCCGGAGGCGGAGCGCCTGACGGCCCATCTGGCCACCCAGCCGACCGCCGCGCTGGCGCTGATCAAGCGAGCGCTCGACGCCTCCGCCACCAACACGCTGGACCAGCAGCTCGACCTGGAACGCGACCTGCAGCGGCAGGCCGGCGGCCTGCCGGATTTCGCCGAGGGCGTTCAGGCCTTCCTGGAAAAGCGGCCGGCCCGCTTCTCGGGGCGCAGCTCGTGAGCGACGATCTCGAACTCGAGACGGAAGGTCCCGACCCGGACCTCGTCGCCCGGGCCTCCGCGGACGCGATGTGGGCCGGCGACAAGGCAAGCGCTGCTCTCGGCATGCAGCTCATCGACGTCGGGCCCGGCTATGCGCTGATGAGCATGGAGGTGACCGAGGCGATGACCAATGGTCACGGGACGGCGCATGGCGGCTTCATCTTCGCGCTGGCCGATTCCGCCTTCGGCTTCGCCTGCAACTCGCATGGTGAGAAGGCCGTCGCCCAGCATTGCTCGGTCACCTACCTGCGGCCGGGCCGGCTCGGCGAGCACCTCGTTGCGGCCGCGCACGAGGTGGCGCGCGAGGGCCGCAGCGGCATCTACGACATCAACGTTTCGTCGGACGGCGAGACCGTGGCCGAGTTCCGCGGCCATTCCCGCACCGTCGGCGGCCGCTGGGCCTGAACCTGACGGCCGGGGCCATGCAACCGGCGGGTCCGGGCGACGTTCCACCCCCGCATGGACCTCGCCACCCCCGCCCTGCCCGCCGCGGGCCCTGCCCCCCAGCCGCCCGCGGGTGGCTCGCACGCGCCCGTGTCCCGCCTCGCGGCGGCCGTGCGGGCCCCCTTCGCGGGCCAGACCGGCCCGGTCGAGATCGCCGTTGCCGTCGAGACC
>NZ_JAQGKF010000170.1 GCF_028290205.1 Enterovirga sp.
CGCCGGCCGGCCGCCACCACTTCCTCGACCGCCGCCACGATGATCACATAGGCGCCGCAGCGGCAGATGTTGCCGCTCATCTGCTCGCGGATCTCCTCCTTGGAATGGGCGCGGCCTTCCTCCAGAAGCCCGACTGCCGAACAGATCTGCCCCGGCGTGCAATAGCCGCACTGGAAGGCGTCGTGTTCGATGAAGGCCTGCTGCATCGGGTGCAGCCCGCCCTTGGCCAGCCCCTCGATGGTGGTGACGCTGGCGCCGTCCTTCATCACGGCGAGGGCGAGGCAGGAATTGACCCGCCGGCCGTCCACCAGGACCGTGCAGGCCCCGCATTGGCCGTGGTCGCAGCCCTTCTTGGTGCCGGGCAGATCGAGCTCCTCCCGCAGGAGGTCGAGCAGAACGGTCCAGGGCAGGACCTTCACCCGGCGCAACTGGCCGTTGATGGTCAGCGTGATCGGAATCCGCGCCGGCAGGGCCGATGGGTTCGGGGTCGTGCTCACGTAGCTCTCCTGGGCGCGGGCCTCGCCGGGGCAGGGCGCGGATTTGGAGCCACAACAATCTGGGTGCGGGGGCGTTCCTCGGTCGCCGCCTGACGCAACCGCTGCGGGCGGACGTCCGCCCGGCGGCGCCAGCTATGCCCCGGCACAGGCGAGGCTTATGGTCGCGGGGCGCAGCAGGACGGCCATGAGCTTCATCAATCCGAACCCCTTCACGACCCGGCCCGAGATCGACGGCACGTTTGGCGTCGTGACCACCACCCATTGGCTGGCGACGGCCGTCGGCATGGGTGTTCTCGAACGGGGCGGAAACGCCTTCGACGCGGCGGTGGCGGCGGCGTTCACGCTGCAGGTGGTCGAGCCTCACCTGAACGGTCCGCTCGGAGACGTGCCGATCATTCTGCACGATGCGAGACGCGGCCGGCAGGAGGTGATCTGCGGCCAGGGCCCCGCGCCGGCCGCCGCCACCATCGCGCAGATGCGCGGCCTCGGGCTCGACGAGGTGCCGGGCACCGGGCTGCTTGCCGCGGTGGTGCCGGGCAGTTTTGACGCCTGGATGCTGCTGCTGCGCGATTACGGCACGCTCAGGCCGCGCGACGTGCTGGAGGCCGCCATCGGCTACGCCCGCGACGGTTTCCCCCTGGTCGAGCGCATTCCGGCCACCATCGCGACGGTGCAGGCCCTGTTCCGGGAGCACTGGACCAGCTCGGCCGCCGTCTACCTTCCTGGTGGCGAGGTGCCGGCGCCGGGCGCGCTGTTCCGCAATCCGGCGCTGGCCGAGACCTATGCGCGCGTGCTGCGGGAGGCCGAGAGCGGCGGGGGCGGGCGCGACGCGGAGATCGAGCGGGCGCGGCGGACCTGGTCGCAGGGCTTCGTGGCCGCGGCCATCGACGCGTTCTCGCGCAGCCAGGAGGTCATGGACACATCCGGCCGCCGCCACCGCGGGCTCCTGACGGGCGACGACCTCGCCCGCTGGGAGGCGCATGTCGAGACGCCGGTCGGCATCGATTACGGCCGCTATCGGGTGCTCAAGGCCGGGTTCTGGTCGCAGGGACCGGCGGCCCTGCAGCAACTCGCCCTGCTGCGCGGCTTCGAGCTCGACGGCCTCGATCCCGCGGGCCCCGACTTCATCCACCTTCAGGTCGAGGCCGCGAAACTCGCCTTTGCCGACCGGGACACGTTCTACGGCGATCCAGATTTCGCGCCCGTGCCGGCCGAGACCCTGCTGTCGGAGGGCTACGCGGCGGAGCGGCGGCCGCTGATCGGCGAGACCGCGTCGCTGGAATACCGGCCGGGCACCATCCCGGGCTTCGGCAAGTCCATCGGCCATCGGGTCGGCGGCGAGCGCAGCGCGGTCGGCGCGACCGGCGCGGGGGAGCCGACCGTCGGCCGCATCCCGAGCGCGCCGCGCGAGGAGGCCCGTCGGCGCGAGCGCATGGGCGCGGTGTCGGGCGACACGGTCCATGTCGACGTGATCGACCGGCACGGCAACATGATCTCGGCCACCCCGTCCGGCGGTTGGCTGCACTCGTCGCCGGTCATCCCGGAGCTCGGCTTTTGCCTCGGCACCCGCGGCCAGATGTTCGGGCTGGACCCCGAGCACCCGCAGGCGCTCGGGCCGGGCCGGCGGCCCCGCACCACGCTGTCGCCGACGCTGGCCCTGCGGGACGGCGAGCCCTACCTCGCCTGGGGCACGCCCGGGGGTGACCAGCAGGACCAGTGGGTGCCGCAATTCTTCCTGCGCCACGTCCATGCCGGCATGAACCTGCAGGAAGCCATCGACGCCCCGGCCTGGCACACCGAGCACTTCCCGTCGTCCTTCTGGCCCCGGACCTCGCGGCCCGGCGTCCTGGTCGTGGAGAGCCGCGTCTCGGACGCGACCGTCGCCGAGCTTCGCCGCCGCGGTCACCGGGTCGAGATCGGCGAGGCCTGGTCGGAAGGGCGGCTCACCGCCGCGTCCCGCGAAGGCGGCCGGCTCAGGGCCGCCGCCAACCCCCGCGGCATGCAGGGCTACGCGGCCGGGCGCTGACGCCTCGCGATCGGGCCGCCTCCGGCTGGCTCGGCCGCGCGCTGCTCCGGCCGGCCGGCGGCGAAACCCTCTCGGGATCCCACGCAGGAAGGACACCTCACATGCCGACCATCGCCGCGAACGGCGTCACCCTGAACTACGCCCTCGAAGGGCCCGAGGACGCGCCGGTTGTTGTGTTCTCGAACTCGCTGGGCACGACCTACCGGATGTGGGACCGGCAGGTGTCCGCCCTGAAGGGGCGGTTCCGCTGCCTCCGCTACGACACCCGCGGGCATGGCGGCTCGCCCGTGACGGGCTCGGGCTTCGCCGTGGACGACCTCGCCCGCGACCTCGCCGCCCTGCTGGACGGGCTCGGCATCGCCCACGCCCACGTGGTCGGGCTGTCGCTCGGCGGCATGACCGGGCAGCTTCTGGCCGTGCTGCGGCCGGACCTGGTCGACCGGCTCGTCGCGGTGGCCACCTCCGCCTACATGCCGCCGCAGGAGCTGTGGCGCGAGCGGGCCGCGACCGTCCGGGCCGGCGGCATGGCGGCCATCGCCGACAGCGTCATCGGCCGCTGGTTCACGCCCACCCAACAGGGCAGCCCTGGGGCGGCCGAGACCCGCCGCCGCCTCATCGAGGAGGTGCCGGCCGAGGGCTACGCGCTGTGCTGCGAGGCCATCGGCCAGATGGACCTGCGGCCCCGCATCGGGGCCATCCGGGCCCCGACCCTCGTGATCTCCGGCGAAGCGGATCCGGCGACCCCGGTCGCCATGGGGCGGGAGATCGCCGGGCTGGTGCCGGGCGCCGCCTTCCTGCCCATTCCGGATGCGGCCCACCTCATCGCCGTCGAGCGGGCCGAGGCGCTGACGGCCGCCATCGCGGCGTTTCTCCCCCAAGGTGGTTCGGCCCGGCCCGAGCGGCTGCCGCGGCCGGCACCGAACCCCGATCCGGCGTGCTACGCGGCCGGCGAGGCCAATCGCCGCGAGGTCCTCGGCGATGCGCATGTCGAGCGTTCGCTGGGCGGGGCCGGCACGTTCGCGGGGCCCTGGCAGGACTTCATCACCCGCTATGCCTGGGGCGAGGTCTGGGGCGACGCGACGCTGCCCTGGAAGACCCGCTCCGTCGTGACGCTGTCCATCACGCTGGCGCTGGGCCGAGAGGAGGAGTTCAAGCTCCACCTGAGGCCGGCGCTCCGCAACGGGCTCACGGTGGAGGAGCTGCGCGCCTTTCTGAAACAGGCCGCGGTCTATGCCGGCGTGCCGGCCGCCAACGGGGCCTTCAGGTGGGCGCGCGAGGTCTTGGGCGACGAACTCGGCTAGGCGGGGGGCCTGGTCTCAGGCCGCCTTGAGCCCGAAGGCCTCGGCCAGCATCCCGTAAGAGCGGGCCCGCGCGTCCTGATCGTAGATGGCCGAGGTGACCATCACCTCGTCCGCCCCAAGCTCACCGGCAAAGGCGAGCAAACGCTCCCGCACGCCAGCGGCCGTGCCGACAAACATGCGCGAGCGGTTCTGGGCGATCTGCGCCCGGTCGGCCGGGCCATAGACATGGGCCGCCGCCTCCTCGACGCTCGGCAGGGGCGTGTATTCGCCCTGGCCGCGCCGCAGCCAGCCGAGATCCTGGCTCGAGGCCAGCCGCTCCGCCTCGGCCTCGGTCTCGCCCACGATGGCCGCCACGGCCAGGATCGACCAAGGCCGCTCCATCCAGCGCGACGGCTTGAAGGTGGCCCGGTAGGTCAGCATGGCGTCCGCGGCGTCGTGCTGCGCGAAATGGTGGGCGAAGGCGAAGCCCGTCCCGATCTGCGCCGAGAGGCGGGCCGAATAGCCGGACGAGCCCAGCAGCCAGATCGGCGGCAGCCTCTTGTCGGACGGCATGGCGACCACGCGGCTGAACGGATGGCCCTCAGGAAACCCGCCCTCGTCCCAGAGGATCAGCTCCTGCAGCTTCTCCAGGAAGTCGTCGCCGCCGCGCCGCTCCTCGTGACGTCGCAGCGCCATGGCCGTGACACCGTCCGTCCCCGGGGCCCGCCCGAGCCCCAGATCGATCCGACCCGGAAACAGCCCCTCCAGCATGCGGAAGCGCTCCGCCACCATCAGCGGCGCATGGTTCGGCAACATGATGCCGCCCGACCCGACCCGGATGCGGCTGGTGGCGGCCGCGATCTGCCCGATCATGATCTCGGGGGCCGGGCTCGCGACGGAGGGGAGGTTGTGATGCTCGGCCAGCCAGTAGCGGGCATAGCCGAGCCGATCGCAGACTCGCGCCAGCGCGATCGATTCGTGGAGCGCGGCGCTGGGCGGGTGGCCGGAGCGCACGAAGGAAAGGTCGAGGACCGAAAGAGGCAGCATGAACCCAAGATAGGCTCACGGCCGCGTTCTCGCGAGGGTGTCCCAGCAGAAGGCCCGGTTGGGCCCTCTGTGACCGATCAGGCGCCGGCCTTCGGACGGCCGCGACGCTTGGGAGCCGTCTCGGCGGGGGGGGGCGAGGCAGGTGCCGGCGCCGCGGCGGCTTCCGCCTTCTTGCGCCGCTGCTGGCCGAGACCGAGCGCCTTCGCCAGTTCGGACCGCTGCTTGGCATAGTTCGGGGCCACCATCGGGTAGTCCCGCGGCAGGCTCCACTTGTCGCGATACTCGGCCGGAGTCAGGCCTCGGCCCGACAGATGGCGCTTCAGCGACTTGTAGCGGCGTCCGTCTTCCAGGCTGATCAAGTAATCGGGGGTGATCGACTTCTTGATCGACACGATCGGGTTCAGTTTCTCCGGCTCAGGCGCCTTCTTCTCCCCCAGGCCGCGCAGGGCGGAGTGGACGGCCGCGATCACCTCGGGGAGCTCGCTCGAAGAAAGCTTATTGTTGGTCACGAAGGCGGACACGATCTCGCTCGTCAGTTCCGCGAGTTCTTGGGGCGATGGACCTGATTGAGCATCCATGAGCTTGAACTTTCTCGATTGGGCGATGGGACGCACCTTCAATGCACCACCGCCACACTAAAGCAAGCGACATCGCAAGCAACGGTGCGAAAAGGCGTGGATTCGGTCCGGCCCGGGCAATGTTCGGGCCGTATCGTCTTGAACAAGATGCCCGGAAGCGCCGCCGCCGCGTCTCCGAATCGAAGCCCTTACCGTGGGGGCGATGTCGGCGGGACAATCTGTGGATGCGTTTACCGGGTGTTAACCATCTTAACCGAGCGTAGGCCGCGGAGGTCGAAACGATGGTAGGCTCTCGATCAGCGGCCGGCGTGGCCAGGACTTCGCTCCGGCCCGCCTTTGCCGGCATTGCGCGGCGCATCGGCATGAAGCTGCGGGACGTCTATGCCTCGCCCGAGGCCGAGGCTCTGCCGGCCGAGCACGTGGAATTGCTGCTCCGGCTGCGCCACAAGGAGCGGGATGCCGGACGGGCCCGGCGCGCCTGATTATTCGGCGGCCGCGAGGGCCGGGCGGCCTGACTCCGACAGACCGGCTTTGGCGAGCGCCTCGGGCAGCGGCCCGCCCGTCGCCCAGTCCACAAGCTCGACCGTGTGGACGATCGGGATGTCGGTGCCTTTGCCGATCTGCGTGATGCAGCCGATGTTGCCGGTCGCGATAACGTCCGGCCTGACGCGCGCGATATGGGCCACCTTTCGGGCCCGGAGCCGGTTCGCGATCTCCGGCTGAAGGATGTTGTAGGTTCCGGCCGAGCCGCAGCAGATATGGCCCTCGGGCACGTCCTTCACGGTGAAGCCCGCCTGTTTCAGCAGCGTCTTCGGCTCCGTGCGGATCTGCTGGCCGTGCTGCATGGAGCAGGCCGAGTGGTAGGCCACCACGAGGTCGCTCTGGCGCGGCGCCGTCGGCAGCCCAAGCGTCAGCGCGTATTCGACGATGTCCTTGGTCAGCGCCGAGACCCGCGCCGCCTTTTCGGCATAGGCGGGCTCGTCGCGGAACATGAAGCCGTAATCCTTCACGGTCGTGCCGCAGCCGGAGGCGGTGATCAGGATGGCGTCGAGGCCACGCCGGTCGGCCTCGGCAAGCCAGGCGTCGATCGCCTTCCGGGCGAAGCGCTTGCTCTCCTCCTCGCGGCCCATGTGGTGCACAAGCGCGCCGCAGCAGCCCTCGTTGGCCTGCACCACCTCGACCCCGTGCCGGTTGAGGAGGCGGATCGCGGCCTCGTTGTGATGCGGCGCGAGCACGGATTGCGCACAGCCCTTCAGCAGCGCCACACGGCCCCGTCGGGGCCCATGTGCCGGGAAGGTGCCGCGCGCATCGCCCGGTGAGCGGTTCGGCAGGCGGGCCGGCGCCAGGTCGAGCATGGCGCCGAGGCGGTTGCCGACCCGGGGAAGGGCACCGAGCAGCGGCCTGAGCGGCTTGCTCAGCAAGGCCAGCAGCATGGCCAGCCGAAACCTGTGCGGGTGCGGCAGCACGCGGGCCAGCAGGCCGCGGATCAGCCGGTCGTGCAGGGGCCGGCGGTGCGTCGCCTCGATATGGGCCCGGGCGTGGTCGACCAGGTGCATGTAATGCACGCCAGACGGGCACGTTGTCATGCAGGACAGGCAGGAGAGGCAGCGGTCGATATGCTTGACCACCTCCGGCGAGGCGGGCTTGCCGCCTTCCAGCATGTCCTTGATCAGGTAGATGCGGCCGCGCGGCGAATCGAGCTCGTCGCCGAGCAGCAGGTAGGTCGGGCAGGTCGCCGTGCAGAAGCCGCAATGCACGCAGGTCCTCAGGATCTTCTCCGAGGCAGCCATGTGCGGGTCGGCGAGCTGGGCCGGAGAGAAGCTGGTCTGCATGGCTCGACCTTACCCGATCAGGCTTCCGCCCACATCCGGCCCGGGTTGAAGATTCGACGCGGGTCGAAGGCGGCCTTGATGCCGGCCGTGAGGCGGGCGAGGGCCTCGGGCTGGGGCTGGAACACGGCCACCGCCGCGCGGATCTCGGCCGGCGCCCGCACCAGGGTGGCATGGCCGCCATATTGGTCGATGGCGGCCCGCACCGCGCCCGCCCCGGCATCGCCCTCGGCCGGGCAGGCGAACCAGACGAGGCCGCCACCCCAATCGAAGAACCAGCGCGAACCGGGGCACAGACGCCCGAGCACGCCGGCGAGTTCAGGACCGCGGCTCGGCGCGGTGGAGATGCGCCACACGGCGTCCTGTCGCGGCTCCACGAGGGGCTCGACATCCCGCACGGCGCGCCACAAGGCCGCGGCCGCCTCGCCCTCGAGGAGATCGGCCGACCCGTTGCCGCGCAGGAGCCGGCGCAACTCGCCCGCCCGGTAATCGACCGAGAAGCTGAGCCCCTCGATCCGGATCAGGGTCTGGGCCCCGCCGCCCAGCCCGGCCGGAAGGTGCGCGGCCCCGGTCACGTCGAAGGGCGAGCCGAGCGCCGCCGAGAGGACCCGGATGGCTTGCGAATCCTCGAGGCCCCGCAGCAGGAGGGTGGCGGCCCGTTCGGGCCTGGGCAGCACCTTGAAGGTCACCTCCGTCAGCAGGCCGAGGGTGCCCCAGGAGCCGGCCACGAGCTTCACGAGATCCAGTCCGGTGACGTTCTTCATGACCCGGCCGCCGGAACTCACGGCCTCGCCGCGGCCGTTGATCAGCCGGATGCCGATCAGGCTGTCGCGCGCTGCGCCCGCCTGGATGCGACGCGGGCCGGACAGGTTCGCGGCCGCGACCGCCCCGACGGTCGGTTCGCCGAAGGAGCCGAGAAGAGGACGGTGGTCGATCGGCTCGAAGGTCAGGGCCTGGTTTCGGCGATTGAGCGTGCGCACCACCTCGGCGAGCGGGGTGCCGGCCCGGGCCGCGATCACCATCTCGGCCGGCTCGTACAGCGTCACGCCCGACAGGCCGCGCGAGGACAGGGTCCGCTCGGTCTGGATGGGTCGGCCGATGGCGCTCCGCGTGCCGCCGCCTTCCAGGGCGAGCGGCGCGCCGGCCGCTGCCGCTTCACTGACGGCCTCGCAGGCTTCGGCTTCGGTGGTCGGGGTGAGCGTCATCGCCAATCCAGAAGGCGGCGTCCGCAATGCCGGATCCGCCGCGGCCGACCGTACATGAGATCCGGAGTCCGGGGCAGCGCCGTCGCAGACCGGGCCGCCTCGTCTAGGCCGCGATCCGTCCGTCCAGCGGAAAGACCTTGGCCGGATTCATCAGCCAGTTCGGATCGAACACCGCCCGGACCCGCATCTGCTGGGCGAGATCCTCGTCGCGGAATTGCACGCGCATCAGATCGCGCTTCTCGATGCCGACGCCGTGCTCGCCCGTGAGGCAGCCGCCGACCTCGACGCAGAGCTTCAGGATCTCCTCGCCGGCGCGCTCGGCCTTGTCCATCTCGCCCGGCTTGTTGATGTCGAACAGGATCAGCGGGTGCAGATTGCCGTCGCCTGCATGGAACACGTTGGCGACCCGCAGCCCTTCGGCGGCCACGATCTCGCCCATGCGCCGCAGCACGAGCGGCAACTGGCCGGTCGGGATGGTGCCGTCCATGCAGATGTAGTCGGAGATGCGCCCTGTCGCCCCGAAGGCGCTCTTGCGGCCCTTCCAGATGGCCGCGCTCTCCGCCTCCGAGGTCGAGACCCGCACGGCTTCCACCCGGTGCCGCTCGGCGATCTGCACGATGCGGCGAAGCTGCTCGTCGATCTCCTGGTCTGAGCCTTCCACCTCGCAGATGAGCATGGCCTCTACGTCCGGATAGCCTGCGCCCGAGAAGCCGTCGGTGATCTGGATGGCCAGCCGGTCCATGTATTCGAGCGCGACCGGCACGATGCCGGCGCCGATGATGGCCGCCACGCAGGCGCCGGCATCCTGGGCCGACGGAAAGCCGAGCAGCGCCGGCCGCGCGCCCTCCGCCGCCCGCAGGATGCGGACCGTGGCTTCGGTCACAATGCCGAGCTGTCCCTCCGAGCCCACGATGATGCCGAGAAGATCGAGCCCGCCGGCGTCGAGATGGTCGCCGCCGACCTCGATCACGGTGCCGTCGAGCAGCACCATGGTGACACCCAGGATGTTGTTGGTGGTGACGCCGTATTTCAGGCAGTGGGCGCCGCCCGAATTCATTCCGATATTGCCCGCGATGGTGCAGGCGAGCTGGCTCGACGGGTCCGGCGCGTAGAAGAAGCCCTCGTGGCCGACCGCGGCCGAGATGCCCAGATTGGTGATACCGGCTTCGACCCGGGCGGTGCGGTTGGCGAGATCCACCTCCAGCACGCGGGCCATCTTGGCGACGCCGATCACCACGGCGTCCTCCTGCGGAATGGCGCCGCCGGCGAGCGAGGTGCCGGCCCCGCGCGGCACCACCTTGACGCCGTGCTGGTTGCAGAAGCGCAGCACGGCCGCGACCTCGGCCGTGGAGGAGGGCAACACCACGGCCAGCGGCATGCGCCGATAGGCCGTGAGGCCGTCCGTCTCGAAGGCCCGGCGCTCGTCCTCGCTGGTCACCAGCGCCTCCGGGGCGACCAGGCGCGCGAGGCCGGCCACGATCTCGTCGCGCCGCGCCAGGATGGCCGGGTCGGGGGTCGGGAAGGGGATGGACATGGGCCTGTCTCTCGCCGGTTTGCACCCAGTCTACCGCCGGGCCGGCCGACAGGCGAGGCCGGCAGGTGAGAGCGGGGCCCGGACGTGGTAGAGGGCCGGCTGCTCCGCATGCCCAGCCTGCCGCCGCCCCCTCCCGCCATTGTGCTGGTTCTTGCCGCTCCGGACGCGGCGGCGCCGGCCCGCGAGGCGTCCCCGGCA
>NZ_JAQGKF010000172.1 GCF_028290205.1 Enterovirga sp.
GGGCGCAGGAGGCGCGGCCGGCTCGGGCCGGCGCAGGGCCTCCTCGAGCTGCCGGGTCATGTCCGGCAAGCCGCCGCTGGTCGGCTGCGGGGTGGCCCGGGGAGGGGGCGTGCGGGAGGGCGAGCGATCCGGGGGCGTCGGCGACGGCGCTGCCCCGGTAACGCGGGTCGGTTTCAGCGAGGGCTCGCGGTAACCGCCCACCGGCTCCGCCCCGCCGCCCGCCACCGCGGCGAACTGGTCGGACGGACCGAGATGCCCGCCCACGGCGTCCTGCAGCCGGTCGCCGGCGCGGCCGAGACCGGGCTCCACCACCGGCCGAACAGGTGCGATTTCGACATTGCGGTCGGGGCCGGTCTCCGGCCGCTCGGCGGCATCCTGCAAGCCTGCCGGAAGCCGCGCGCCCGGAACCCGGACGATGTTGGTTTCCACCACCACGTCGTTCGGTCCGCCGACCAGCAGCAGATGCTCGACATTGTCGCGGCGGAGCAGGATGAGTTGTCGCTGCCGGTCCAGATCGTAGACGTCCACGATGCCGAGCCGGGGCTGCCGGGCGCGGCCGCGGTCGTTGCTGAGGGACAGGCGGCCGCCGGTGAGTCGGCGCAGGATCAGCGCCAGCAACACCAGCATCGCAAAGATGATCGCAAAGGCGATCACGTATTTGACCGCGGGCGACAGGTTCTCGATGCCGGGAATGGAGACGGGCAAGACGCGGCTCTCTCGGTCGGGCGGCGACTGCTGCCCATGCGCACTCGTCCAGCAACGGCCGGTCGGACGAGGTCCTCCGGCCGATAGCACGTTTCATCCAGGGTGTCGCGGGGCGGCCACAGCGGTCCGCGGCGCTTCGGGGCAGCCCTCCGACCGGCCCTGGGCCCGGCACTCCTGCGGGCCCCTTGGCCGATCAGCGGCTTAACCCGCCGTTAACCATAGAATGGGCAAGTTCTGCCGGGTCGCCACCGCTCAGCGTGGCGGCTGGACCGCCACCATGTCGATCTCCAACATCCCGCTCGTTTCCCAACTGCGCGAGCGCATGCACTGGCACCAGTCGCGCCAGAAGGTGCTGGCCGAGAACGTCGCCAACGCCAACACACCCGGCTTTCAGCCCAAGGATCTCGTGCCGGCGCGGTCCAACGCAGCGGGCACGGCCTCGTCTGTGGCGGTGGCCCAGACGAATCCGGGCCACATCACGGCTCAGAGCTCGCTGCCGACCGGCACGCTCAGCCCGGCCCGGCGTTACGAGACCTCGCCCTCGGGCAACGCCGTGCATCTCGAGGACGAGATGATGAAGGTGGCCGAGAACCATTCCGAGTATCAGCTCGCCGCCTCCCTCTACCAGAAGAGCCTCGGCCTGCTTCGCATCGCGGCCGGCGTGCGCGGGGGCTGACCGTCATGGACTTCCTGAAATCCATCGCCATCGCGGCCTCCGGCCTGCGGGCTCAGTCCGGCCGCATGCGGGTCGTGGCCGAGAACATCGCCAACGCCGATTCGACCGGCGACAAGCCGGGCGCTGACCCGTACCGGCGCAAGATCCCGACCTTCAACCGGCAGCTCGACCGCGAGCTCGACGCCGCCACGGTGGCGCTGGGCCGTGTCCGGCGCGACCCCTCGCCGTTCAAGACCCGCTACGAGCCCGGTCACCCGGCCGCCGACGCGGCCGGGCAGGTGAAGCTGCCCAACGTGAACTCGCTCGTGGAAACCATCGACATGCGGGAGGCGCAGCGCTCCTACGAGGCCAACCTCAACGTGGTCACGGCCACGCGCCGCATGATTTCCCGCACCCTCGACATCCTGCGCGCCTGAGCGGTCGGAGCTTCCCCATGACGATCACGGCCGGTTTCGCCAGCGGCGCCTACCAGGCGGCCCGCAACCTCGCATCTTCGCAGGCGGCCTCGTCCGGGGCCGCGGCGGCGTTCGGCTCGGCCGCGGCCGGCGCGGCGCCGGGCGGCTTCGGCCAGATGCTGACGCAGGCGCTCGAGGGGGCTGCCGCGAGCGGGCGCGCGGCCGAGACCCAGGTCGTCTCCGCCGCGACCGGCAAGGGAAACCTCGTCGAGGTGGTGACCGCCGTCGCCGAGAGCGAGGCCGCCCTCCAGACCCTCGTCGCCGTGCGCGACCGCGTGATTTCCGCCTACGAGGAAATCATGCGGATGCCGATCTGAGGGCCGGGCCGTGACAGGCGCCGACATCCTGGAAGTCGCCCGCGACGGCGTCACCACCTTTCTCAAGGTCGCCGGACCCCTGATGCTGGTCGCCCTCGTGGTCGGGCTCGCGGTGTCGCTGCTGCAAGCCCTGACGCAGGTCCAGGAACAGACGCTGATCTACGTGCCCAAGATCGTGGCCGTGTTCGGCGGGCTGCTCATCTGCATGCCGTTCATGGCCGACGCGCTGGGAAGCTACATGGCCCGGATTGCCGCCCTGATCGCCTCGGGCGGGTGACCTTGCGCGGGACCGGCAGCGGCCCGAGGCTGGCGGGCCGTGATTCCCGCATGACCCTCTCCTTTCCAGAGCTTGCGACCGTGTTCCTGCTCGCCTTCGCGCGGGTCGGAACGCTGGTCATGCTGCTGCCGGGCGTCGGCGAGCGCGGGGTTCCGGGCCGGATGCGGCTCGCCTTCGCGCTGCTGCTCACCCTCATCCTTCTGCCGATCGCCCGCGGCCTGCTCCCGGCCGCCGCCGGACCCTCCGCCGTGATCGGATTGCTGTTCGGCGAGGTCGCTGTCGGGCTCGTGCTCGGCCTGGCGGCCCGGGCCGTGATGGCGGCGCTGCAGACGGCCGGCACCGTGGTCGCCCAGCAGCTCGGCCTCTCCTTCGCCATGACGCTCGATCCGAGCGCCGGCGGGCAGGATACGGCCATCTCCAACTTCCTGACCCTGCTCGGCATCACGCTGGTCTTCGCGACCGACCTCCACCACGTGGCCATTTCCGGCATCGCGGAGAGCTATCGCGTCCTGCCGCCGGCGGGCGTTCCGGACGTCGGCGATGCCGCCACCCTGGCCATCTCGGCCGTGGGCCGCGGGTTCGCGCTCGGCGCCAAGATCGCCGCCCCCTTCATCGCCTTCGCGATCCTGTTCAACCTGGGTCTCGGCGTGCTGTCACGCCTGATGCCGCAGATGCAGGTCTTCTTCATCGGCATGCCGCTGACCATCCTGCTCGGCATGCTGATTCTTCTCTCCTCGCTCGGCGTGATGATGTCGGTCTTCCTCGAGGAACTCGGGCAGTTCCTGCGCGGTCTCGGGGGGCTCTGACGTGGCGGCCGAAGGCGAGTCGGGCGCGGACCGCACAGAAGACCCGACCGCGCACCGACTCGAGGAAGCGCACCGGCGGGGCGATGTCGCCAAGAGCCAGGAGCTGCCGCTCTTCCTGTCGCTCGGCGCGCTGACGCTGGCGCTGCTGCTGCTGCCGGCCCTCGGCAGCAGCCGCACGCTGGCTCTGGATCTCAGATCCTTCCTGATGAACGCCCATCTCGTGCCCGACGGGGGGGGCGCTTTCCTGGATTACGGCCGGCGCGGGCTGGAAGCCGCGGCCAAGATCCTGGTCGTCCCGGTCGGCCTCGTGCTCCTGGCGGCCGTGGGCGGTAGCCTGCTGCAGCACCGGCCCGTGTGGTCGCTGGAGCCGCTGACGCCGAAATTCGAGCGGCTGTCGCCGCTCTCGGGGATCAAGCGCCTGTTCGGGGCTCAGGCCCTGGTGCAGTTTCTGCGCGGCATCCTCAAGATTGTGCTCGTGGGTGCGCTCGCCGCGGCGCTCCTCTGGCGCGAGCGCGACAGTCTGGAGGGGCTGGTCGGCCAGGACCTGTCGGCACTCCTGACCTTTACCCTCGGTCTCGCGCTGAAGCTCCTGGGCGGCATCCTGGCCCTCCATGCGGTGGTGACCGCAGCCGATATCCTGTGGTCGCGCTTCTCATGGCTGAAGCGGCAGCGCATGACTCGCGAGGAGGTGAAGCGGGAATCGAAGGAGCAGGACGGCAACCCCGAGATCAAGGCCAAGCTGCGCCAGATGCGGGTGGCGAGGTCGCGCAAGCGGATGATGGCCGCCGTCCCGACCGCGACCGTTGTGGTTATGAACCCGACCCACTACGCGGTGGCGCTGCGCTACGAGGCCGGCATGGCGGCGCCGCTCTGCGTGGCCAAGGGCGTTGACGCGGTGGCGCTGCGAATCAGGGCCGTGGCCGAGGAGCATCGTGTCACCGTGATCGAGAACCCGCCGCTCGCCCGCGCGCTTCACGCCGCGGTCGAGATCGACCAGGAGATTCCCGTGGAGCACTACAAGGCCGTTGCCGAGGTGATCGGCTTCGTCTTGCGGTTGAAGCGACGGGCGTCGTAACCACGACATGGCGCGCGGCGACGGTGATGCACATGGCTGAGGCGAGAAGCGTGGCCAGGGGCGGGGCCCCGGCCGCGATCGACCGGTCGCAGCGGGCCGGCCATCTCGGCCTGCTCGTGCTCATTGCCGTGCTCCTTCTGGGCGCCTTCGGCGGCATCGGGCTCCTGTCGACGGAGCGGGCGCAGCCCCTCGTGCTCGGGCTGCTCGCGATCCTGTCCATGGCGGGCGTGTTCTGCGTCTTCGCCATTGCGGTCGGCGCGCTGCGCTTCGCCGGCTCGGTCGCGGGCAACGACCTCACCAAGGCCATCGCGGACGGGGCCCGGGACGGGCTGCTGGTGGCCGAGGAGAGCGGTCGCGTCCTCTACGCCAACGAGCGCTACCTCGCCCTCGCCAAGGCGGATGGGCTCACGGGCCTGCGGGTTCCCGAGCGTCTGCTGGCCGGCGGCCCGGACGTGTCCGAGGCCGTCTATCGCCTGGCCCAGGCCGCCCGCGAGAAGCGCGCCGCCGGTGAGGAAATCCGGCTGTCGCCGGCGCTGGAAGGCGGGCGCGAATTCGGCTGGTACCGGGTCCGGGTCAGTCCGGTGCCGCGGCCCGGCCGGGCCGCGACCCTGTGGACCATTGCCGACGTGACGCATGAGCGCGAGCGGCAGGAAAACGTCTTCCAGGAGCTCCAGCACGCGATCGACTATCTCGACCACGCGCCAGCCGGGTTCTTCTCGGTCGGGCCGGACGGCAGCGTCGTCTACATGAACGCGACGCTCGCCGCCTGGCTCGATCACGACCTCGCCCGGGTCGGTCCGGGCGGGCTCCGGCTCACCGACATCGTGCCGAGCTCGGTGGCGGGGCTTCTCACGGCCGATGCCGGCAAGGCCGGCGAGGCCCGCACCGACATCATGGACCTGGACCTGACCCGCCGAGGGGGGCAGCCGCTGCCCGTGCGGCTCTACCACCGGGTCGCGTTTGGAGCGGACGGCCGGCCGGGCCCGTCCCGCACGCTCGCGCTGAACCGGTCTGCGGCCGGCGAGAGCGGCGGCGAGGGACAGCGCGCCGCCGAGGTCCGCTTCGCGCGGTTCTTCAACACAACGCCCCTCGCCATTGCGACCCTGGACAGCGCACACCGGCTGGTGCGCTCGAACCCATCCTTCCTGCGCCTGTTCCCGTCGCGCCCGCGCGGCCAGGACGATCCCGGGCCGGCCATCCTGGACCAGGTCATCCCCGCCGACCGGCAGCGCCTCGAAGCTGCCGTCGTGGCGGCAGCGGCCGGGCAGTCCGAGACCGGTCCGATCGACGTCACCATCGCGGGCGAGGGCGGCCGGCAGGCCCGGCTGTGGCTGTCGCCGGTCGAGGACAGCGATCCGGGCTCGCCGGGCGGAGACGGCGAGAGCGCGATCCTCTACGGGCTGGACACCACCGAGCAGCGCCAGCTCGAGATCCAGTTCGCCCAGGCGCAGAAGATGCAGGCCGTCGGCCAGCTCGCGGGCGGCGTCGCGCACGACTTCAACAACGTGCTGCAGGCCATCATCGGCTATTCCGACCTCCTGCTGGCGAGCCATCGGCCGACCGATCCGTCCTTCCAGGACATCATGCAGATCAAGCAGAACGCCAACCGGGCTGCGGGCCTGGTGCGTCAGCTGCTCGCCTTCTCGCGCCGCCAGACCCTGCGGCCCGAAGTGGTCAAGCTCGGCGACACCCTGTCCGACCTGTCGCTGCTGCTGAAGCGGCTGCTGGGCGAGCGCGTGCAGTTGGAACTCCGGCAGGGCCGCGATCTCTGGACCGTGAAGGCCGACGTCAACCAGCTCGAACAGGTGGTCATCAATCTCGCCGTGAACGCCCGCGACGCCATGCCGGACGGCGGCACGGTGGCGATCACCACCTGCAACGTGTCCGAGGCGGAAGCCCGGCGGCTCGACCTCGCCGGCATGCCGCCGGCCGATTACGTCCGCATCTCCGTCGGGGACACCGGAACCGGCATCCCGCCCGAGATCCTGGACAAGATCTTCGAGCCCTTCTTCACGACAAAGGAACTGGGCAAGGGCACGGGGCTCGGCCTCTCCACCGTGTTCGGCATCGTCAAGCAGTCGGGCGGCTTCATCTACGTCGATTCGACCCCGGGGCAGGGCACCAGCTTCGCGATCTACCTGCCGCGCCACGAGGCCGAGCCCGAGGCCGAGCCCGAGGTGCGGCCGGATGCAGCGAACGCCCCCAAGGCCAGGGCGGCGGACCTGACCGGGCAGGGCACCATCCTGCTCGTGGAAGACGAGGACGCGGTCCGGGCCGTGAACAGCCGGGCCCTCGCGGCGCGCGGCTACACCGTGCTGGAGGCCTCGTCGGGCATTGAGGCGATGCAGATCATGGAGGGGCGCGACCGCCCCGTGGACCTCGTCGTGTCCGACGTCGTGATGCCCGAGATGGATGGGCCGACGCTCCTGGGCGAGCTGCGCAAGCGCCACCCGGATATCCGCTTCGTGTTCGTGTCGGGCTATGCCGAGGACGCGTTCGCCAAGCACCTGCCGGAAGGCGAGACCTTCAACTTCCTGCCCAAGCCGTTCAGCCTCAAGCAGCTCGTCGAGACCGTGAAGCAGACCATCGGGCGCTGAGCCGCGCCGGGCGGATCAGACGGCTCTGAGCCGTCGGGTCCGGCCCGGCACCAGGCGCCGGCCGATGCGCAGCAGGAACAGCAGCAGCGCCCAGCCGGCCACAAACCCGGTTCCGCCCGCCACGAGGCCCTCGGCGGTGGCCGGCCAGGCCGGCTCGTAATCAAGGTACGTGGCCCGGGCGAGGCCCGGATCGGCTTCGCGGACAAAGATCAGCAGGCGGGCGAAGGGGCCCGCCTCGAGGAAGGCCTGGCGCTGCCGCTCGAGCCGGGCCAGCCGGGCCGCGAGCTCGTCCTGGGCCTCGCCCTGTTTGCGGACCAGGGGATCCGGGTCGGCCGTGAGACGCCCGACGGCCTGCTCGCGCGTCAGGCCGCTGCCGCGCGCGCCCTCGTCGAAGCGGACCACCACGCGCCGCAGCTCGTCGATCGCCCCGCCGAGGCGCTGCCGGTATTGCTGGGCGAATTCGGGCGCCTGCGATGCCGCGAGGCCGCAGAAGAGGCCGATCACCAACGCCAAAATCCGTCCAGTCATTCGGGTCCCTTGAAGCCGGCCGCCAGGAGGGCGGACCGGACATCCTCGTCCGTCACGTCGCGGGCCGGGCTGCGGACCTTGGCCGCGCGGCTGCGACGGCCCGCCTGCAGCACGAGGATCACGGTCTCGTCGCCGGGGCAAGCCGGGTCCGGGCAGGTGATCTCGCTCACCGTGAGCTCGGCCCCCTCGACCCCGGCGGCCTCCAGCCAGCGCCGGGCCGCTGCCTTCACGCGCTCGGCCTCGTGCCGTCGCGGGTCTCCGTCCGGTCGCCGACCGCGTGCAAATAGCCCCCGCAGCACGTGTCAGGCCGAGAGGGTCAGGAGGCCGGCCGAGCCGTCGCGGCAGCCGAAGGCGAGCTGCCCGCCGCGCCCGTTCCAGGCCAGCGCCGTCACGTCCGCGCCGGGCGTGGCCCGCCTCACCAGGAGCTCGGCCCCGTCCTCGAAGCGCACCAGGAGCACGCAGCCGTCCTCGTAGCCGATGGCCAGCACGTTGACGCTCGGGTGGAAGGCCACGCGCGTCACGCGGCTGTGGCGCAGGCCGCATTCGCGCGGCGGCTTGCCGGTCGGCCCCTCCTTGGAATCGAACGGCCAGATCACGGCGGCGTCCGCCCCGGAGGTGGCCAGCCAGGCGCCACCGAACGACCACGAGGTCGAGCGCGGTTTCGCGGCATAGCCCGACATCCGCATGTGGCCCCGATCGGGAGCGAGCCTCCAGCCGTGGAGGGAGTTCTCCTGCATGGAGGTGACCACGAAGCGCCCGTCCGGCGACCAGGTCACGTCGAGATGCGAGCCCTTCCAGTCGAGCATTTCGGGTTTCGCATCGAGGTTCGGATACCAGAGGGTGGCCCCGCCGTAATGCGCGACGGCGAGCCGGTAGCCTTTGGCCGCAAAGGCCAGACCGCGCGCGGTGGACGGGGCCTCGAAGGTCTTGCTCCGGCCCTTGTCGTCGCGCGCCGTGACGGTGCGGCCAGCCGCGTAGGCGAAGGCTCCGGAGGCGTGGAGGGCGAGTGCGTCGATCCAGGCACCGCCCTTCGCCTCGGCGACCGTCGCGGTGGCGCCGTCCGGGCCGGTCGCCGCGATGCGGCCGTCGTCGCCCCCGGTGAGGAGCCGCTTGCCGTCGCAGGCCGCGACCAGGATGGCGCCCTCCGGGTGCGCCGCGCTGCGATGGCTGGCGCCGTCCGGCTTGGCCAGCAGGACCGAGCCGTCGGCGAGGGCAAAGGCGGCCGTGTCCTTGAGCCAGCCGAGACCCGTCACTTCGGCCTCGGCCGCGAGCGGGACAACCGCGTCCGTGAGGGAGGTGAGGGTGCCGCTCACCGGGGTTGGACCTCCGGTCCGCGCGGAAAGGCTGGCACGGCGCCGCTCACGCCGCGCATGCCCGGAACCCCTCCTCGTAGGCCTGCCGGTCGAGGCCGCGGCCAATGAACACCACGCGGCTCTCGCGCTTCTCGTCCGGCCGCCACTCCCGCTGCAGGTCGCCGTCCAGGATCATGTGCACGCCCTGGAACACGAAGCGCTTCGGCTCCTGCGGGAAGGCCACGATACCCTTGCAGCGCAAAATGTTGGGCCCTTCGCGCTGGGTCAGGTCCGAGATCCAGGGCATGAACTTGTCCGGATCGACCTCGCCGGCCCGGAAGGAGAAGGACACCATCTCGTCGTCGTGGTGATGGTGGTGGCCGGCCTCCAGGAAGTCGGGCTCCACCTCCATGATGCGGTCCAGGTCAAAGGCCTTGCGGTCCAGCACCTCGGCGATCGGGATGTTGCAATTCGTGGTGCGGTGGATGGTGGCCTGTGGGTTGATCGACCGGATGCGGCTCTCGACCTCGTCGAGTTCGGCCGCCGAAACGAGGTCCACTTTGTTCAGGAGCACGACGTCAGCAAAGGCGATTTGGTTCTTGGCCTCCGGCGCGTCCTTGAGGCGCGCCATCAGCCATTTGGCGTCCGCCACCGTGACCACGGCGTCGAGCCGGGCGCGCTCGCCGACATCCTGGTCCACGAAGAAGGTCTGGGCGACCGGCGCCGGATCGGCGAGGCCGGTCGTCTCGACGATGATGGCGTCGAACTTGCCCCGCCGCTTCATCAGCCCCTCGATGATGCGGATGAGGTCGCCCCGCACGGTGCAGCAGATGCACCCGTTGTTCATCTCGAACACCTCCTCGTCGGCGCCGACGACGAGGTCATTGTCGATGCCGATCTCGCCGAACTCGTTGACGATCACGGCGTAGCGGCGGCCGTGCTGCTCCGTCAGGATGCGGTTCAGGAGGGTCGTCTTGCCGGCGCCGAGATAGCCGGTGAGCACGGTGACGGGGATCTTGTCGGACATGGGAGCCTGCGGGCTGGTGCGGGCCGGGCCGCGATGCGGCGGACGGCCGGTCCCCCGTATATCGCTCCCCGCGGCGCAGTTGAGAAGACGGGCAGCCCTCGGCTGCGGCCTCACGGCCCCGTCGCGACCTCGACGTCCAGGGTTTCGGCGCGGCGAAGCCAGGCTGCCTCATCGAGGTCAAGCGCCTGCACGGTCCCGGCCGACGTTGCCACCGCGAGGGTGTTCGGGCCGATCCAGCCGATGCCGTTCGGCGGTCGGGGCAGGCCTTGCGGGCCCCCCCCGGCCGGCGGCTGGAGCGACAGGCGGCGCTCCGGGCTGCTGCCGGCACTGAGGGCCCAGACATACAGCCGGCCGTCGGCCCCGAGCGCCGCGAGGTGCGACCCGTCCGGCCCGAAGGCGACGGCCTTGGTCTGCGGCGATTCCGTTGCGAGCTGGGTCCAGGCGCCGGTTCCGGCATCAAACAGCCGCAGGCTGCTGTCATCCGCCGTCACGGCGAGCCGCCTGCCGTCCGGGCTGAGGGACAGGCTCTCCGGCCCGCCCCGCTC
>NZ_JAQGKF010000204.1 GCF_028290205.1 Enterovirga sp.
GAAGTTCGACAACCTCTACGGCTGCCGCGAGTCGCTGGTCGACGGCATCCGCCGCGGCACCGACGTGATGATGGCCGGCAAGGTCGCCATGGTCGCGGGCTTCGGCGACGTCGGCAAGGGCTCGGCCGCTTCGCTGCGCCAGGCCGGCTGCCGGGTGCTCGTGTCCGAGATTGACCCGATCTGCGCCCTGCAGGCGGCCATGGAAGGCTATGAGGTCGTCACCATGGAAGAGGCCTGCCCGCGGGCGGACATCTTCGTGACCGCCACCGGCAACAAGGACGTCATCACGATCGAGCACATGCGGGCCATGAAGGACCGGGCCATCGTGTGCAACATCGGCCACTTCGATAACGAGATCCAGGTGGCGGCGCTCAAGAACCACAAGTGGGACAACATCAAGCCGCAGGTGGACGAGATCACGTTCCCGGACGGCAAGCGCATGATCCTCCTCTCGGAGGGACGGCTTGTGAATCTCGGCAATGCTATGGGCCACCCGTCCTTCGTGATGTCGGCTTCGTTCACCAACCAGACCCTGGCCCAGATCGAACTCTGGACCAATCCAGGCAAGTACGATCGCAAGGTCTACACCCTTCCGAAGCACCTGGATGAGAAGGTCGCGATGCTGCACCTGGAGAAGATCGGCGCCAAGCTGACCAAACTCCGTCCGGATCAGGCCTCGTATATCGGCGTTTCTGAGTCCGGGCCGTTCAAGCCGGATCACTATCGCTACTGAGCTTCTGCTCGACTCGTGACAGGGGGCTGGTGTTGCGGCCCCGACACGCTGGGCCCGTTCGATGGGCGGGCCCGGCGAAAGCTTTCGTTAACGGCTTTCGGGCGGACTCCTCGGCGCATTAAGCTGCGGTGATTCGTGCGGCGCGGCTGTAAGTTCCCGCCCTCGCGCATCCCTCTCCCTTCTGTTCCGATGAGCCGCGCGAGGACCCCGATTCCCAGACTCCGCTGCCTTTCCGCGGGCCGGCACGTCGGCGCCTCGAGCCGACGTCGCCGAAGCGGTGCGCCCGGCCGCACCGTCGGAACCGCCATCGCCTCCCTGGCCGGCCTGTGCTCTGAGGCGGCGGCCGAGCCGGTCACGGACGCCTTCGTCCTCGTGCCCTATCTGGATGGCCGCACGGCCTTCGGCTCTGCCGTCATCGTCGGCCTGATCATCTTCTCGACCACCCTCGCGATCATGTATGTGAGCGAGCGGCGGCGCTGGCAGGAGCGCGAGCGCGAGGACGAGGCCGAGCTGGCCCGGCTGCGCGGCGCCGACGACAGGGCCGAGTTCCTGCTCGGCTCGGAGCGCCAGGTCGTCGTGGTGTTCGACGGCGACGAGCCCTCGGTCGAGGGCGACCCGTCCATCGTCGCGCCGGATGCGAATTACCGCCGCGTCCTCGCCTTCGGGTCCTGGCTCGCGGCCCCGGATGCCGGCCGGTTCGAGGCCGCCCTGTCCCGCCTGAGAGCGCGCGGCGAGGCGTTCCGCATGACCTTGCGGACGGCCTCGGGCTCCTTCGTCGAGGGGGAGGGCCGCACCATCGTCGGCCTCGCCGTGCTGCGCCTGCGCGACGTCTCCGAGGACCGCTCGGCCCGCCTGGCCGCGGAAGCTCGGGCCGAGGGCGCAGCGGAGGATCTGCGCAGGATGCGGGCCTTGCTGGACGCGGTCGACGAGCCGGCTTGGCTGCGCGACGCGGATGGCCGTCTCGCCTGGGCGAACCGCGCCTATTGCGGTGCCGTCGAGGCCGGGAGCCTCGAGGTCGTCACCGGACGCTCGCTGGAGCTGCTGGACCGCAAGGAGCGCCAGATCGCGGCGCGCCGCTGCCGCGACGGCGAAACCTACCGGGCTCGCGTTCCGGCCATCATGGCAGGCGCGCGACGGGTGCTGGACATCACCGAGGCCCCGCTGGGCGAACCGTCGGCGGCCGGGGTCGCAAGCGGCGGGCTCGCCCGTGACGTGTCCGAGATCGAGGCGCTGCGGGCCGAGCTCGTGTCGCAGGCCCAGGCCCAGACCCGGATGCTCGACCAGTTGCCCACCGCGGTGGCGATGTTCGATTCGAGCCAGCGGCTCGTGTTCCACAACGCCGCCTACCGGCAGCTCTGGGAGCTGGATGCCGCCTTCCTGGACGGCCATCCGAGCGACGGCGAGATCCTGGACCGGCTGCGGGCCGGGCGCCGGCTGCCGGAACAGGCCGATTACTGGACCTGGAAGGCCAAGGTGCTGGAGACGTATCGGTCGGTGGAATCGGTCGAGACGTGGTGGCACCTGCCGGACCGCCGGACCCTCCGGGTCGTGGCCAATCCGGGCCCGCAGGGCGGCCTGACCTACCTGTTCGATGACGTCTCCGACCGCATGAAGCTTGAGTCGCGCGTCAACGCGCTCAGCCAAGTGCAGCGCGAGACGCTGGATTCGCTTGCCGAGGGCGTCGCGCTGTTCGGTCAGGATGGCCGGCTCAAACTGTCCAATCGGGCCTTCGCGGATCTGTGGCGCCTCGACACTGCGCTCCTGGACAGCTCGCCGCACATCAATGCGGTGGTGGAGCACGCGACGCGTCTCGCGCCCGCCGGCGGGCCCTGGAGCGACCTCCGGGCGGCCGTCGCCGGCCTGACGGATCGGCGCGAGCGCTCGGCCGTCCGCATGGAGCGGCTGGACGGCGGCGTGTTCGATGTGGCGGCGGAGCCGCTGCCGGACGGCGGCACGCTGCTCACCTTCGCGGACGTCACCGCGAGCGTGAATGTCGAACGCGCGCTGACCGAGCGCAACGAGGCGCTGGAACTGGCCGGCCGCCTCCGCAACGAGTTCGTGCACCACGTATCCTATGAGCTGCGGACGCCGCTCACCAACATCATCGGCTTCGCCGAACTCCTCGGCGCCGAGACGGTGGGCGCCCTGAACGAGCGCCAGCGCGACTATGCCGGCCACATCACGCGCTCCTCGGCCTCCCTTCTGGCCATCATCAACGACATCCTGGATCTCGCTTCCATCGACACGGAGACCATCGAGCTGTCGCGCGAGCGGGTCGACATCCGGCGCACGGTTGATGCGGCGGTGCTCGGAATCGAGGATCGGCTGGTGGAGCTGAAGCTGCGGCTGGAGATCGACGTCCCGGGCGGGATCGGCAGCTTTTCGGGGGATCCGAAACGGGTGCGCCAGATCCTCTACAACCTCCTGTCCAATGCGGCCGGGTTCTCGTCCTCCGGCCAGACCATCCGGGTGGCGGCCCGCAAGGAGAGCGATGAGGTCGTGATCTCCGTCTCGGACGAGGGATGCGGCATCTCGCCCGAGGTGCGTGACCGCGTCTTCGACCGCTTCGAGAGCCACACGGCCGGCAGCCAGCACCGCGGCGTCGGGCTCGGGCTGTCCATCGTGCGCTCCTTCGTGGAACTGCATGGCGGGCGGGTCGAACTCGTGTCCGAGCGCGGGGCCGGCACCACGGTGACCTGCCGCTTTCCGGCCGACGGACGCCCGCCGCAGCAACTCGCCGCGGCGATGCCGCCCGATTGGGCCTCATGAGCGGGACCGTGTCGAACCCGGCCCCGACGCCCGAGGCCCGCAGCGAAACGATCGTGTTGCCCGATGAGGCCGCTTCGCTGGAGCTCGGCGCCCGCATCGGCGAAGCCCTCGAGCCGGGCGACCTTGTGGCCCTGTCGGGCGACATCGGCGCCGGCAAGACCACACTCGCCCGGGCAGTGCTGCGGGCCTGTCTCGGGGACCCCGACCTCGACGTGCCCAGCCCCACCTTCACGCTGGTTCAGGCCTATGACGGCCCAAAGGGCCCGGTGATGCATGTGGACCTCTACCGCATCGAGCGGGAGGCCGACCTCGCCGAGCTCGGCCTCGACGAGGCGCCGGACGAGAGTTCGATCCTGGTGGAATGGCCGGAGCGGGTGCCGGCGCTGCTGAACCGCCGGCACCTGTCCGTCGCGCTCGCCTGGGATCCCGAAACGGGCGGCCGCCGCGCCGTGCTGTCGGGCGATGGCCCGCTCGTGGAACGGCTGCAGCGTCGCCGCGCGCTCGACCGGCTCCTGTCCGGCAGCGGCTGGGCGGAGGCGCGCCGGATCCCGATGAGCGGCGACGCCTCGAGCCGGCTCTACGAGCGGCTGATCCAGCCCTCCGGCAAGCGCGCCGTGCTGATGATCTCGCCGCCGCGGCCGGACGGGCCGCCGGTGCGGCGCGGAAAACCCTACAGCCAGATCGCCCATCTGGCCGAGAGCGTGCACGCCTTTGTGGCGGTGGACCGTGGCCTGCTGGCCCAGGGCTTCAGCGCGCCCCGCATCCTGGCCGAGGATCTCGAGGCCGGCCTGCTGCTGCTGGAGGACCTCGCCGGCCCGGGCGTTGTCGATGACGCCGGCCGCCCCATCGCGGAGCGCTACAGCGAGGCCACTCGGCTGCTGGCGGCCCTCCACGGCCGCACCTTGCCGGGTGAACTTCCCGTGACGGCCGACACCGTCCACGTGCTGCCGCCCTATGATCTCGACGCCTGGCTGATCGAGGCCGAGCTCCTGCTCGATTGGTATTGCCCCGACATCGCCGGCCGGCACCCGTCAGGGTCGGTCCGGGCCGAGTTCGTCCATGCCTGGCGGGAGATCCTGTCGGACATTCTGTCGGGGCCCCAGACCTGGACGTTGCGCGACTACCATTCGCCGAACCTGATCTGGCTGCCGAGCCGCTCGGGCCTGAGCCGGGTCGGCGTGATCGACTTCCAGGACGCGGTGCTGGGCCCGCCCGCCTACGACGTCGCCTCGCTCCTCCAGGATGCGCGCGTCACCGTTCCGCCGGAGCTCGAGCTGCGGCTTCTCGGCACCTATGCGGCCGCGCGGCGGGCCGAGGATCCGGGCTTCGACATGGCCTCCTTCGCGGCCGCCTATGCGGTGGTGGCCGCCCAGCGGGCGACCAAGATCCTGGGCATCTTCGCCCGCCTGAACCGCCGTGACGGCAAGCCGCAATACCTCGCCCACCTACCGCGCATCCGCGCCTACCTGGTCCGCAATCTCGACCACCCGGCGCTCGAGCGGCTGCGGCGCTGGTATGGGGAGCACGTGCCCGGCCTCATGCCCGAGCAGGCCCCCGCCGAGCCGGGTCCGGCCGAGGGGGAGGGGTCGTGAGCGCGCCCCTCACGGCCATGGTGCTGGCCGCCGGCCTCGGCCAGCGCATGCGGCCGATCACCGACCGCTGCCCCAAACCGCTCGTCCGCATTGGCGGGCGGCCCATGCTGGACCACGCGCTCGGCCGGCTCGAACAGGCCGGGATCGCCCGCGCCGTCGTCAACGTGCATCATCTCGCCGGGCAGATCGAAGCCCATCTCGGCCAGGTCCGGGGCGTCGCCGTGACGGTGTCGGACGAGCGTGATGCGCTGCTCGAAACCGGCGGCGGCGTGAAGCGCGCCCTGCCGCTGCTCGGCCCGGAATTCCTGGTCATGAATTCCGACTCGCTCTGGACCGAGCGCCAGGAGAGCAATGTCGGCCGCCTGCTCGCGGCCTGGGATCCGGCCCGGATGGACGCGCTCCTGCTCCTCGCCGACCGGGACAGCCTCGGCTACGACGGGGCCGGCGATTTCGATCTCGACGCGACCGGCCGCCTGGCGCGGCGACGCCCGGGCGGCGTGGCCCCGCATGTCTATGCCGGGGTCGGGATCCTGAAGGCGAGTTCGTTCCAGGACACGCCGGACGGAGCGTTCTCGCTCAACCTCGTCTTCGACCGTGCCATCGCGGCCGATCGGCTCTATGGTCTGAGACTCGATGGCGAGTGGCTGCATGTGGGAACCCCGGACGCGATCCGGGCGGCTGAAGAGCGGCTCGCGGCGACGCGCTAGCCCGCCCTCCGGGCGCGTGTGACGGTGCGCGGCGGGCCTGCCCGCGTCTTCACGATCCCGGCCGGGGCCTCGTTCCTGCCGACCCTCGCCGACGCGCTGCTCGACGGCGCCCTCACGGATGGCTGGCCCGTCGGGGCCTCGCTGGCCGATGCCACCGTGTATCTGCCCACCCGGCGCGCCTGCCGGGCCTTTGCGGCCGTGCTGGCCGAGCGCGGGCCGGCCCGGGCCACGCTGCTGCCCCGGATCATCCCCCTCGGCGAACAGGAGAGCGACCCGGTTGGCTGGGCGGCCGCACCCGACGTGCCGCCTCCGCTCACCGGGCTCGAGCGCCGCCTCATTCTGGCCCGGCTGATCGCGGCCTGGGCCGCCCGGCAGGCGGAAGGGACCGAACTTGCCGGCTCGCCGGCCGAGGCGATCCTCCTGGCCTCCGACCTCGAAGCGCTCATGGACGCGCTGGCGACCGAAAGCATCCCCTGGGACGCGCTGCAGGGCGTGGTCGAGACCGAGTTCTCGGCGCATTTCGGCAGCACCCTGCAATTCCTCCGCATCGCGCACGAGAACTGGCCCGCGATCCTGCGCGAGCGCCGCGCCAGCGATCCGGCCCGGCACCGCGACGAGGCCTTGCGGGCCGAGGCCGACCGGCTCGGCGGGACGGCGTCC
>NZ_JAQGKF010000214.1 GCF_028290205.1 Enterovirga sp.
CGCCGGGCGCCCTTTTCGAGCTCGCCCTTGGACAGGAACAGGGTGCGGATCATCGCGGCCGCCTCCGGCGACCGAAGGATCTTGGCGAAGTACCGGCTCTCGACCCTCAGCGCGAGGTCCATCGGGAGCTGCAGGCCCTCATAGACCGATTGCAGGATCGCCTTGGCGGCCGGGTAATTGTCGTGCGTCTCGCGGCGGTAGATCGCGTTCGCCGGGGGCCAGATCATCATGCCGCCCGGCGAATACACCTTGCCGGAGGGCGGCCTGAACTTCGGCAGGTCCCAGGGCGCGACCGGCGAGCCGCCGGCCCGGATCCAGCTCTTGGCCTTCTCGACGATCTCCTCCGGCTTCGCGACCTCGTGCGCCAAGCCCATGTTCTTGGCCATCAGGGCCCGCGTCTGCTCACCCCGGAACAGGAGTTGCAGGGCGTCGCCGGTCTGCATCAGCCGGGCCACCCGCTGGGTGCCACCCGCGCCGGGGAACAGCCCGACCTTGATCTCGGGCAGCCCGACCCGCGTGGACTCGTCGGAGGACAGAACGCGGTAATGGCAGGCGAGCGCCAACTCGAAGGCGCCGCCGAGGCAGGTCCCGTGCACGGCCGCCGCAAAGGGCTTGCCGCAGGTTTCGAGCCGCCGGTACAGCAGCGACAACTTGCGGCTCTCCTCGAAGAAGACGCGCATCGCCTCCTCCGGGCCGGCCTCGGCAGCCAGCCGGGCGTATTCGGCCCCGAGGCCCTGGAGCATGGAAAGGTCGGCCCCGCCCGAGAAGGAGGGCTTGCCCGAGGTGACGACGCAGCCGGTGATCCCCTCGGTGCCGGCCACGTGCTCGACGGCGCGCGACAGCTCGCCAATCACCTCGGCGGTCAGGACGTTCATGGACCGGCCCGGCATGTCCCAGGTCAGGAGCGCGATCCCGTCCGGGTCGGTCTCGAGGCGGAAATTGGTCAGATCCATCGAGGAGCCTCGGTGCGGCAAAGGAAAAGGCGGCGCGGCAGGACGGCTCAGACGCGCTCGATGACGGTCGCGGTGCCCATGCCGGCCCCGATGCAGAGCGTGACCAGGGCCGTGCCCTTGCCGGTCCGCTCGAGCTCGTCCAGCACCGTGCCGAGGATCATCGCCCCGGTGGCGCCGAGCGGGTGGCCCATGGCGATGGCACCGCCGCAGACATTGATCTCGGCGGGGTCGAGGTCGAAGGCCTGCATGTAGCGCAGCACCACGGAGGCAAAGGCCTCGTTCAGCTCGAACAGGTCGATGTCGCCCTTGGTCATGCCGCTGCGCCGGAACAGCTTTTCGGTCACGTCCACCGGCCCGGTCAGCATCAGGGCCGGCTCGGACCCGACATTGGCAAAGGCCCGGATGCGGGCGCGCGGCTTGAGCCCGGCGGCCACCCCGGCCTCGCGGGAGCCGATCAGCACGGCCGCTGCGCCGTCGACGATGCCGGAGGAATTGCCGGCGTGGTGGATGTAGTTCAGGGCCTCGATCTCGGGATGGGCATCGATCGCCACCGCCTCGAACCCGCCCATCTGGCCCATCTGCACGAAGGATGGCTTGAGGCTGGCGAGCGACTGCATGTCGGTCTTCGGCCGCATGTGCTCGTCATGGCCCAGCACCGTGAGGCCGTTCACGTCCCTGACCGGGACCACGGAGTTCGCGAACCGGCCCTCCTCCCAGGAGCGGGCGGCGCGCCGCTGGCTCTCCACCGCGTAGGCGTCGGCGTCGGTGCGCGAAAACCCGTATTTGGTGGCGATCAGGTCGGCCGAGACGCCCTGCGGCATGAAGTAGGACGGAATGGCGATGGCGGGATCCACCGGCCAGGCCCCGCCCGAGGCCCCGATGCCGATGCGCGACATCGACTCGACGCCGCCGCCCACCACCATGTCGTGCTGGCCGGACATCACCTGCGCGGCCGCGAAGTTCACGGCGTCGAGCCCCGAGGCGCAGAAGCGATTGATCTGCACGCCCGGGACGTGGTTGCCGTAATCCGCCGTGATGGCGGCCGCCCGGGCGATGTCGCCGCCCGCCTCGCCGACCGGATCGACGCAGCCCAGCACCACGTCGTCGACCAGCCGGGTGTCGAGCCCGTTGCGCTCACGGATGGCCCGCAGCGCCGTCTCGGCGAGGCGCAAGGCCGTGACCTCGTGCAGGGATCCGTCCGCCTTGCCCCGCCCCCGCGGCGTGCGGACGTGATCGTAGATAAAGGCCTCGGCCATGCTGCCCTCGCGCGGCTTGTCGGGTCGCTCGCTGCCCAAGATATAGTGGCGCCCGGCTGGCCGTCATAGCCACCCGGCCGGGCGCGCGAGCCCTCGGCGTCAGAACATCTCGGCCGGCAGGGCCATGATGGCCTCGGATCCGGCCTGGATGCGGCGGGACAAGGCCCCGGTCTCCGGCATCATGCGCTCCATGAAGAAGCGGCCGGTGACGAGCTTGGCGTCCATGCGGGCGGCCGCGCCGTTGCCCTCCCCCCGCTTGTCCAGCGCGACCTTGCACATGCGGGCCCACATGTAGCCGAGGGCGACGAGCCCCATCAGGTGCATGTATTCGGTGGCGCCCGCGCCGGCATTGTCGGGCTTCGCCATGGCGTTCTGCATGAACCACATGGTGGCGCCCTGGAGGTGGCCGAGCCCCTTCGCGAGCGGCTCGACATACGGCTTCATGGCGGGGTCCTGGCCGTTGTCGCGGCAGAACGCCTCCACCTCGCCGAAGAAGGCCATCACGGCACGGCCGCCGTCGCGGCCGAGCTTGCGGCCGACCAGGTCCATGGCCTGGATGCCGTTGGCGCCCTCGTAGATCATGGCGATGCGGGCATCGCGGACGAACTGCTCCATGCCCCATTCGGCGATGTAGCCGTGCCCGCCGAAGACCTGCTGCGCCTTCACCGTGCAGTCGAAGCCGAGATCGGTGAGCACCCCCTTCACCACGGGGGTCAGGAGGCCGAGCCGGTCGTCCGCCGCCTGCCGCTCGGCCGCGTCCTCCGAGCGGTGCGCCACGTCGGAGGACAAGGCCGTCCAGAGCGCCAGGGCGCGGGCGCCCTCGTTGAAGGCCCGGATGAACATCAGCGTGCGACGCACGTCCGGGTGGACGATGATGGGATCGGCTGGCTTGTCGGGCGCGGCCGCGCCGTTCAGCGACCGGCCCTGAAGGCGGTCCTTCGCGTAGCTGACCGCATTCTGATAGGCGACCTCCGACTGGGCGAGCCCCTGGATGCCGACCGCGAGCCGCGCCTCGTTCATCATCACGAACATGGCGTTCAGGCCGCGATGGACCTCGCCGACCAGCCACCCGGTCGCGCCGTCGTAGTTCATCACGCAGGTGGCGTTGCCGTGGATGCCCATCTTGTGTTCGAGGGCGCCGCAGGACACGCCGTTGCGGGCGCCGAGCGCGCCGCCCTCCCCGACCAGGAATTTCGGCACCAGAAACAGCGAAATGCCCTTGGTGCCAGCCGGCGCACCCTCGATGCGGGCGAGGACGAGGTGGATGATGTTCTCGGCCAGGTCGTGCTCGCCGGCCGAGATGAAGATCTTGGTGCCGGTGATCGCGTAGGAGCCGTCGCCGTTGGGGACGGCCTTGGTCTTGAGGAGGCCGAGATCCGTGCCGCAATGCGGCTCGGTCAGGTTCATGGTGCCGGTCCAGGCGCCTTCCACCATCTTCGGCAAGTAGAGCTGCTTCTGCTCCGGCGTGCCGTGCACGGCGAGGGCCGCCATCGCGCCCTGCGTCAGGCCCGGATACATGCCGAAGGCGAGATTCGCGGCCGAGATGAATTCCTGCATCACGGTGTTGAGCGTCGTGGGCAGGTCCTGACCGCCATATTCGGCCGGCGCCGAGAGCCCCATCCAGCCGCCCGCCCGGTAGGCGTCATAGGCCGCCTTGAAGCCCGTCGGGGTGCGGACCGCGCCGTCCGGGTCGCGCCGGCACCCCTCCGTGTCGCCGATCCGATTCAGGGGCGCGATCTCCTCTTCGCAGAGCTTCGCACCTTCCCGCAGCACGGCTTCCACGACGTCTGGCGTTGCATCGGCGAAGCCCGCGAGGTTGCGGTGACGCTCCATCACCAGAACATCGTTGAGGATGAACAGCACGTCCTCGACGGGCGCCTTGTAGCTCGGCATTCTTGATCCTCTGTTCGGTGTCGAACCGGCTTTGCATGTTACGGCAAGTCATCTCTCAGACAAAGCAATCAAGCCGCCATTGCGGCCTGTCTTAACCGCCCGTTTACCTTAGTTGACAACATTGTAAGGGCGACGCGGCCGGCGATTTGCGAGTGCTTTGACCTCGGTTCGGCCGGCCTGCGGCGCGGCTTCCTGCCCGTACGGGGCGGCGGGACGTCGGCTCTCCCCGTCGGCAAGTGCGAGCAGCCATGACCCAAAGCGCCGTCCGTCCCGAAGAGCTCGACACCACCGGGGCCGCGCCGAGCGAACGCCCCGCCCGGGCCGGGCGGAAGCAGGCCGTCGATTACGACGCGCTCCTCGCGGTGACCGGAGCGAGCGAGCGACGCGCCATCGAGACTGCCACCAAGACCGCGGCCGCTCTCGGCTCCGTCGCCTCCTGGATCGAGCGGGCGCAGGAGCAACTGGCCGAGACCGCAGCCGCGGCCTCGCGGGCCCAGGAAGACACCGCCGCCACGATCACCGGCGTCGTGGATACGCTCGGCCAGCGCCTCGAGGTCATTGAACGCAAGGTCGAGTCCACGGACCCGGCGGCCGTGGACGAGGCGCTCCGCGCGATCCAGCGTATCGAAACCCGGCTCAGCGCGCAGCCCGAAACCTCCGACAGGCCTGGCCCCTCCGAATTCGACCAGGCGCTGCGCAGCTTCGAGAGCCGGATCCAGGAGCTCAGCGATCGCATCGGGGGCGCCAAGCCGCTCGGGCGTCGCGGCCTCACCATCGACGCCGAAGTGCTGAGCGCCGTCACGGAAATCCGCCAGCACCAGGGCCAGCTCGAAGCCGGGCCGCTGCGGACCCCGGCCCCGGCCGGATTGCCGGCCCTCGGCACCCTCGCCCGCTCCCAGACGGCGATCCTGACGACGCTGAAGGCCGATGTGGCCCGCATCGCCGGCCGGCTCGACGAGGTCGTCCCGGCCGCAAGCCAAGGGGCGGACGCCCTCCGGGGCGAAATCGCCACCCTGCGCAGCTCCGTGGCGACCCGCGACGACCTCGACCGCCTCGAACAGGGCATCAAGTCCCTCACGGCCGACATCGCGGAGCTCCGCGTGGCCAGCCAGAGCCAGCTCGAGGCTCCCGAGTTGCAGGCGCTCCAGGCCGAGATCAGGCGGCTTGCGGACCAGCAGGTGCAGGGCTCCGGAATCACCAACTCGCGCGAGATGGAGATCCTGTCGCACAAGCTCGACATCATCGCGGCGAGCGGGGTCGATCCCGCCATGATCGGGTCGCTGACCCACCAGGTGGGCGAGGTCAGAGATCTGCTGACCAGCGCCGCCGCCCCGCAGGCCCTGTCCCTCGTCAGCACGCACCTCGCCGATCTGAAACGTGAGGTCGCCGAACTCGGCGGGCGCCAGATCGACGCCGGTGACTTCGCCGACATGCGGGCTGCCCTGGACGAGGTGCAGAGGGCGCTGCAAGCCTCCGGGCAGGCTCCCGGGCGAGAGATGGCGCAAGCGGTGCGGGAGGTCGGGCAGCCGATCGAGACCATGCTGTGCGCGCTGATCGACAAGCTCGACCGGGTGGAGCGCCGCATCCAGGACCCCGACGCGCTGGACCACCTGGAACGCCAGATCCAGGGGCTCGCCTCGCGGATCGAGGAGACCCAGACGGGCCGCGACCCGGCGCTCGGTCTGCTGGAACGCTCCATGTCCGAGCTGCTCGCCGAGGTGGCGAGCTGGCGCGAGAGCGCCATCGCGGCCGCCGAGCACGCCGCCCGCACGGCGGTGGCCGAGGCTGCCGGCGCCTTGCCGATCGCCGCGGAGGTGGAGCGCCACCTGGCCAGCTTCCAGGAGCATTACAGCGCCGCCGAGGAGCGCAGGCAGGCCAGTCTGGCCACGGTTCACGCGACGCTTGAAGACGTGGTGACTCGCATCACCTCGCTCGAAGGCCCGCCCGCCCGCGCCGAGGCGGTGGCCCCGACCCCGAGCCGCGTTCCCGCCCTCCCGGGCCCCTCCCGGGCCCAGCCGGACGCGGCCCCGCCGGAGCTTGCGTCTGCAGCGCTTGGGGCGGCCGACTCCCCGCAAGCCGATCTCCCGGCCCTGCGAGCTCTCGCGCAGGACGACGCGCCGCAGGCCCCCGCGCAGGACGAGATCCTGCTCGAGCCGGGCGCGGGTCGCCCGAACCCGCCGGCCGGCTCGCCTCCCGGCCGCGCCCTGGAGGCAGCCGGGTCCGATCCGGCGGACATCCGCTCGAGCTTCATTGCCGCCGCCCGCCGGGCGGCTCAGGCCGCCGCCGCCGAATCCGCGCAGCCGCGCGGCGCCCGCCCCTCGGTTCAGACCTCGCGCAGCGACCCGCGGCTCTCGCCCGCCGATCTGGTGCGCCGGCTGCGCCGCATGATCGACGAGCGGCGCCGGCCGCTGCTGCTGAGTGCGGCCGCCCTGGTTCTGGCCATCGGAACGCTGCAGGCCGTCCGCAACGCCGTCGGCACGGAGCCCCAGGGCGACACGCCGACCGCCACCATGATCGCGCCGGCCCCGGCCGCGACGGTGCGGCTTGCGGAACTGCCGGCCCCGAGCGTCCCGGACCCGATCACCACCCAGTCCATCGCGCCCAGGGCGAGCCCGTCGATGCCGGCCGCCGCTGCCGGGGACGCAAGCCCGGCCGGGGCCCCGGAGGGCGCCACGACGCCGCCCGGCCCGGCCGCCCCGTCCGTGGCCAGTGACCAGACCCCGGTCGCGGCGCCTCCAGCCGCTCAGGCCGAGCGGCAGGCCGCCGTGCCCATGGCCATGCCGCCCGCAAGGCCCGCCCCGGATCAGGCCTCGGCGCTTCCGCCCGGCATCCGCAGCGCCGCGCTCGCCGGAGATCCGGTCGCCCAGCACGAACTCGCGGTTCGCACCGCCGAGGGTCGCGGCGTGCCGCGCGACCCCAAGGCGGCCGCAGAGCTGTTCGAGAAGGCCGCCGCCAAGGGCCTCGCGCCGGCTCAGTACCGGACCGGCAACATCTACGAGAAGGGCTTCGGCGTTCCGCGCGATCTCGCGACCGCCAAGCTCTGGTACCGGCGCGCTGCCGAGAGCGGCAATGTCCGGGCCATGCACAACCTGGCCGTGCTTCTGGCCGATGGCGGTGGCAAGCCGGATTACGCCGAAGCGGTGATCTGGTTCACCCGCGCGGCGGAACGGGGTGTGCGGGACAGCCAGTTCAATCTCGCGGTTCTGCACGCGCGCGGGCTCGGGACCAGCCAGGACGTGGCCAAGGCCTATCAGTGGCTCGCCCTGGCCGCGGCCGACGGCGACGAGGATGCGGCCCGCAAGCGCGACGAACTGGCCAAGCGCCTTCCGGCGCCGGATCTGGCCCGCGTCAAAGCAGCCGTCGAGCGCTGGCGCCCGATCCCTGCCGCCAGCGCCGCGAACGAGGTCCAGGCTCCCTCCGCGGGCTGGCCCGAACCGGCCTCGCCGGGCAAGCGCCCCGCCAAGCAGGCGCGCGCCTAAGCCCTTCGGCCTCGAGGGTTCCGCTCATCGGGCGTTCAGGCGCGGGCTGATCTGAGCGATCCGGGCATGTCGGCTCGGACCGTTGACGCGGGGCGGTCCCGCCGTGAGATGGAGAGGGCTCGTCGGGAGAGCCCTGCCGGGCGGATTCGTGCAGATCTACCTTCCCATCGCCGAGATGCCAGTCAGCGTTCTGCTGATCCTCGGGATGGGCGCGGCCGTGGGCTTCGTGTCCGGCCTGTTCGGGATCGGCGGCGGCTTCCTGATGACGCCGCTCCTGATCTTCCTGGGCATTCCGCCCGCCGTGGCGGTGGCGACGCAATCGGCCCAGATCACGGCCTCCTCGACCACCGGCGCCCTCGCGGCCCTGCGGCGCGACGCGGTGGACCTGCGGCTCGCGGGCGTGCTCACGCTCGGGGGCTTCGTGGGCACGGCCGCGGGCGTCTGGGTCTTCGCCGCCATGCGCCGGGCCGGTCAGCTCGACCTCGTCATCGTCCTCTCCTACGTCACGCTCTTCACCGCCATCGGCTCGCTGATGCTGGCCGAGAGCCTGCGCGAGTTCTTCCGCACCCGTCGCGGCGTGGTGCGGCCGCGGCGGCGCGCCGGCTCGCATCCCAAGGTGTTCGGCTGGCCGTTCAGGATGCGGTTTCCGCGCTCGCAGCTCTATGCCAGCGTCCTGCCGATCCTGGCCCTGTCCGTGTCCGTCGGCTTCGTCGGCACGCTGCTGGGCATCGGCGGTGGCTTCATCGTGGTGCCGGCGCTGCTGTATCTGTTCCGGATCCCGACCGGGGTGGTGATCGGCACCTCACAGGTGCAGGTGCTCTCCACCGCGCTCCTCGCCGTGATCCTCCAATCGGCCGTGAATGGCGCGGTCGACATCGTTCTGGCCATCATGCTGATCATCGGCGGGGTTTTTGGGGCGCAGTTCGGCGCGAGGGCCGGGCGGGCGTTGCGGGCAGACCTGTTCCGGGTCCTGCTCGGCATCCTGGTCCTCGCCGTCGGCATGCGCTTCGCGGCCGAAATCGCCGTCCGGCCGGCCGAGCCGTTCTCGCTGCACCTGCCGGAGGGCCGCCGGTGAGGGCCCGCCTCGCCCTGCTGGCGCTGGCCTGTCTGTGGAGCGGGCCGGCCCTCGCCGAGCGGCTGGTCACGTCCCTGTCGGCCAACCAGGTCGCCATCGGGTCCAACTACACGGGCGCCCAGCTCGTGATCTTCGGCATCATCGAGCGGGACGGCCAGAGCGCCGACCGGCCCGACGGCTATGACGTGGTGGTCACCATGCGGGGACCGCGCGAACCCGTCACGGTTCGCCGCAAGGAGCCGTTCGGCCCCGTCTGGCTGAACCGGAGCCAGCAGAAGTTCGTGGCGGTGCCGTCCGTCCTCACCGTCCTGTCCTCGCGCTATCTCGCCGAGATCGCCCCCCCGGCGCTGCGGGCGCAACTGCGCCTCGGTCTCGCGGCCATCGTGCAGGCGCCGGAATTCACCATCGACCGCGGCCAAGACGACAACCCGTTCCGGGCGGGCCTGATCCGGCTCAAGACCCGCGACGGGCTGTGGAGCCAGCACGAGCGCGGGGTCGTGTTCGTGACCCGCGAGTTCTTTCGCGCGCCCATGGCCATCCCGGCCACCGCGACCATCGGCAATTACGACGTGGAGGTCATCCTCCTGTCGGGCGGTGCGGTGCTGGCGCGGGGCCATGCCAGCTTCGAGGTGGTCAAGACCGGGTTCGAGGAGCAGATCACGGTCTTCGCCCAGGACCGCTCGCTCATCTACGGCATGATGATCGGCGCCCTGTCGCTCGCCTTCGGCTGGGTCGCGAGCGTGATCTTCCGGCGCGACTGACCGCCCGCTGGCGGGCCCGGCAGCACGTGCTCCCGGGCAGCTAGTCGCCGCAGAGCGCCGCGCGCGGCAGCGAGAAGACGCGCTGGCGGCCGATCACATGCGCCGTGAAGCCGCGCGGGAACAGCTCGTCGAAGGCGGGGTCGCAGGCGTTCAGCCCGCCGGCATAGGCCCCGACGGCCGGCAGGACGCAGCGGTCCCCGTCGGTCAGAAAGGCCCGGGCCCGCACGCCCCGGCCATGCAGCACGACCTTGGCGACCGGGTGGAGATGACCGGCGAGTTCGCGCTGGGAGCCGGGTGCCGGATGGTGCCGCAGGATCAGCCGACCGAGTTCGACCTCCTCCGCGGTCCGGCCGCCCAAGCCTTCGGGCAGCGCCGGATCGTGATTGCCGAGAATCCAGGTCCAGTCCCGGCCGGCGACCAGAGCGGCCAGGGTCCGGCGATCCGAGGCGAGGAGCCGGTCTGGGCCGCGCCGGTCGTGGAAGCTGTCCCCCAGCGCCACCACATGGGCCGGCCGGAAATGGCTGATCGCCTCCGCGAGAGCCGCGAGGGTCGCTCCCGTGTCGAAGGGCGGCAGCATCGAGCCGCGGCGCGCCAGCGAGGAACCCTTCTCGAGGTGGAGGTCGGCCACCACCAGGGTTTCGCTGTCCGGCAGGTAGAGCGCGCCGGAGGAATCCAGCAATGCGGGGCTGCCGGCCAGCCGGATCTCGACCCCTTCGGGGCGCAACTGTTGGGCCAACAAGGCGGCGCTCACGCGTTGGCTTCCTCGAGCAGCATCTGTTCGGCCTCGGCCAGGATCTCGTCCGCGGCTTCGCCGGACACCCGCTCGCGGCCGATCTCGAGGATCAGCGACACGGCGAGCGGCGACACGCGGTCGAGCGGCTTATGCCTGATTCGGCCGCGGATGCGGCTCAGCATCAGCCCGAGCCGCTTCACATCCAGGAGACCTGTGGCGGCGTCGGCCCGCGCCGCCCGCAGCAGCAGGTGGTCCGGCTGGTGCCGGCGCAGCACGTCGTAGACGAGGTCCGTCGAGATGTTGGTCTGCCGCTGCGTCCGGCGCTTCTCGCCCGGATGTCGGCGCTCGATCAGGCCGGCGATGACGGCGCAATCCCGGAACGTCCGCTTCATCAGGGCGCTCTCGTGCAGCCAGTCCTCGAGGTCGTCGCCCAGCATGTCCTCGCTGAACAGTTCGTCCAGGAAGCCGGGCTCCTCCTCGACCCGGGCCGCGACGTCGCCGAGGCCGTAGACCGCGATGCCGTAATCGTTGGCCACGAAGCCGAGCGGGCGCAGGCGGGCGCGCTCCAGACGCCGCGTCAGCAGCATGCCCAGCGTCTGGTGGGCGAGCCGGCCCTCGAATGGAAAGGCCACGAGGTAATGCCGCCTTTGCCGGGGAAAGGTCTCGACCAGCAAATCGCCGGGTTCCGGGATCAGCGACCGGCGCTGCTGCTGCCGCAGCCACTCGTCGGCTCCCATCGGCAGCCGCCCCCATTCGGCCGGATCGGCGAGGAGGCGCCGCACGCGGGCGGCCAGAAAGGTCGAGAGCGGGAATTTGGAGCCGCCCCAGCTCGGGATCAGCGGCTCGGTCCCGGCCGGGGCCCGGGTCACGTGCGCCTCGTCCTCGCGGATCCCCTCGAACCGCAGCACCTCGCCGGCGAACACGAAGGTGTCACCGGGGCTCAGCATCTCGCAGAACCCTTCCTCCATCTCGCCCAGCACCTTGCCGCGCGGAACCAGCGAGCCGGGGCTTTTGCGGGAGCTTCGCAGCAGGCGGACCTTGAGCAGGCCGGCGCCCACGATGGTGCCGGCATTCATGCGGTATTGCTGGGCGACCCGGCCGTCGCGGATGCGCCACAGCCCGTCCGGACCGCGCAGGATCTTGGCGAAGCGCTCATAGGCCCGCAGCGCGTAGCCGCCGGTCGCCGCGAAATCGACGACGAGCTCGAAATCCTCCCAGGACAGGTCCGCATAGGGGGAGGCCGAGGTCACCTCCTCGTACAGCTCCTCCATCGAGAACGGCCCGGCGCAGGCCATGCCGAGCACGTGCTGGGCCAGCACGTCGAGGGCGCCGGGCCGGGGATCGGGCGTGTCCTGGGCGGCCTCGTGCACGGCATCGAGCGCGGCCGTGCATTCCAGGATCTCGAACCGGTTGGTGGGCGCGAGATAGGCCCGCGACGGCTCGTCCAGGCGGTGATTGGCGCGCCCGATCCGCTGCATGATGCGCGAGGCGCCCTTAGGCGCCCCAACATTCACGACGAGGTCGACGTCGCCCCAGTCGATGCCGAGGTCGAGCGTGGCCGTGCAGACCACGGCCTTCAGCTTGCCGGCGGTCATGGCGGCCTCGACCCGCCGCCGCTGCTCGCGGTCGAGCGAGCCGTGGTGGATGGCGATCGGCAGGGTGTCCTCGTTGATCCGCCACAGCTCCTGGAAGGTGAACTCGGCCTGGAAGCGGGTGTTGGTGAAGACGAGCGTCGTCTTGTGGTCCTGGATGAGGCGGTAGATCGCCGGCAGCGACAGCGCGCCCATATGGCCGGCCAGCGGCAGGTCGCGGTCGAGTGTCAGGAGCCGGATGTCCGGCTCCGCCCCGCCGGCCACCACCACGAGGTCGGCCAGGGGCCCGGGCTCACGGCCCTCCCCGGCCGGTGCGGCGTCCGGCTCCGTCTCGGGCCGCCGCCACGGCACCAGGTAACGCTGCAGCGCCTCGGGCTGGCGCACGGTGGCGGACAGGCCGACCGCCTGGAGCCCGGGCGCGAGCCGGTGCAGGCGGGCGAGGTCGAGCGCCAGGAGGTCGCCCCGCTTGGAGGTCACCAGCGCGTGCAGCTCGTCCAGCACCACCCGCCGCAAGCCCCCGAACAGCTCCTCGGCCGAGCGGCTGGCCAACAGCAGCGCGAGCTGCTCCGGGGTGGTCATCAGGATGTCGGGCGGGCGTTCGACCTGGCGCTTGCGCTTGTGCGGCGGCGTGTCGCCGGTGCGGGTCTCGACCGCGACCGGCAGCCCCATCTCGGCGACCGGCGTTTCCAGGTTGCGGGCGACGTCGACCGCGAGCGCCTTGAGGGGCGAGATGTAGAGCGTGTGCAGGCGGCGAGCCGGGGCCGCGCGGCCGGCCGGTTCCGGAGGCCGGCTGGACAGCTCCACCAGGCTCGGCAGGAAGCCAGCTAGGGTCTTGCCCGCCCCTGTCGGGGCGACCAGCAGCACCGAGCGGCCGGCCCTGCCCTTCTCGAGGAGGCTGAGCTGATGCGGCCGCGGCTCCCAGCCCCGGGAGGCGAACCAGTCCTGAAATGCTGGCGGAAGATCCGGATACGTCACGCACCCCTGTACACAGGAGCCGGGGCCCTCTCCAAACCGGCGGCGAGCCGCGGGCTGCGTCAGCGAGCCAGGACCAGGAGCCGCCCCGGCACCGGCACGCCGCGGTCTTCCCGAGTCGAGACGGTCTCGCACAGAACCACGGTCCAGCCGTGGCGGGCCGCGAGGGCCCGCAGGTGAGGCTCCGCATGCGCGTAGCGCAGGTCCTCGCCGAGCACGACGCCCTCGCCCTCGTGCGCCTGCACCGTGAAGGCGAACAGCCCGTCCTTCGCGAGCGCCGCGGCGGCCGCGGCCACGACCGGATCGAGGTCCCCCAGATAGACGAAGACGTCGGCTGCCAGGATCAGGTCGGCGGCCCCGGACGGCCGGCCGCTCAGCCAAGCCGCGAGGTCGGCCTCCTCGACCTCGTCGTACAGATTCTTCCGGCGCGCCTTCTCCAGCATGGCCGGCGACAGGTCGACGCCGGCGAGGTGCCGGCATGCGGGCCGGAACAGCTCGGCCGCGAGCCCCGTGCCGCAGCCGAGATCGAGGGCGGTGTCGAACCGGAAGGGCCGCAACCGCAGCGAGCATGCCCGGCGCACCGCGTCGTGCAGAAGTTCGGGCCCCCGGTAGCGCAGCGAACGGGTGAGATGCCGGTCGAACCGGATCGCGTAATCGTCGAACAGCGCTCGCACATAGGCGGGCGCCACGGCCTGGAGGGGATCGCCGATCCCGAGCCCGGCCAGCCGGGCGCGGGCGCCCTGCCGGTCCTCGGGCGCGCACCGGACAGCGTTCTCGTAGGCCGCGACGGCGTCGCGCAACAGGGTGGAGGCCTCGGGTCCGCTGTCTCCGGCCCGGAACTGCGCCTCGCGGGCCTGCCCCAGCAGGAACCAGGCGGGCGCGTAGCCGGCCACCAGATCGAGCACCTGGCGGGCGAGATCGGCGGCGGCTTCGAGGTCGCCCTCCTGGAACGAGGCCTCGGCATAGGCGTAGCGCCGGTCGGCCAGCAGGTCGCCGGACGAGTCCATGTCAGGCCGGACGGGCGGGAGCGAGCGTGTCGGGTTCGACGGGGTCGACCGCGGTTGCCGCGACCGCGGGTTCAGGCGGCCGCACCGCCCGACCGTAGAGCAGGCAGAGCGCCACAACCGGGATGCCGACCGCCGCCGTCGCGGCGAAGAAGGCCGGGAAGCCCCAGGCCGCAACCGCGAAGCCGGACAGGCCCGAGACCAGCTTGCCGGGCAGCGCATAGAGCGAGGAGAGAAGCGCGTATTGCGTCGCCGCAAAGCCCAGCCCGGTGAGCCCGGACATGTAGGCCATCAGGGCGGTGCCCGCGAAGGTGCCGGAGAAGTTGTCGATCGAGACCGCGACGGCGAGCCGCCACACCTCCGGCGGCCCGTAGGCGAGCCAGGAGAAGGCGAGGTTCGAGCCGGCGCCCGCGATCGCGCCGGCCACCAGCGTCGGATAGAGGCCGAACCGGAGGATCGAGAACCCGCCGACAAAGGCGCCGATCATGCCGATCCAGATGCCGTACAGCTTCGACACCGCGGCAATCTCCGGCAGGGTGAAGCCGAGCCGGATGTAGAACGGGTTCGCCATCACGCCGGAGATGAAGTCCGGCATGCGGTAGAAGGCGACCAGCAGCAGGATGGCGACGAGCTTGCGACCCTGGCGGCGGTACAGGTCGGCCAGAGGCGCCCAGACCGCGCGGCCGAACGAGAAGGGCGGACGCGGCGCGCCGGCCGGGACGCGCTCCCGTTCCGGCGGGGCCGGCGCGAGCAGCGAGGCCACGAGCCCGATCAGCATCAGGGCGGCCATGGTCAGGTAGGAGACCTGCCATCCGGACGAGCTCGCCAACACGAGCGCCCCGGCGCCGGCCGAGATGAGGCCGAAGCGGTAGCCGAGCTGGTAGGCCGCCAGCATCATGCCCTGGCGTTCCATGCCCGCCGCCTCGATGCGCCAGGCGTCCACAACGATGTCCTGGGTGGCGGCCGAGAAGGCGAGCAGGAAGGCCGCCAGTCCGAGCAGCGGCAGCGACGAGATCGGGTCCGTCGCCGCCATGGCCAGAAGGGACAGGAAGGCGCAGCCTTGCGCGAGCGCCATCCAGCCGCGCCGCCGCCCGAGGAGCCGCGACAGCACCGGCTCGTCGAAGGCGACGACCACCGTCGCCCAGAGGAATTTGAATCTG
>NZ_JAQGKF010000243.1 GCF_028290205.1 Enterovirga sp.
AACGCCGTGGACAAGATCGCCGGCTGGATGTTCCGCGAACGCGTCGATCCCGCCGACAAGATCTTCTACACGACCGGCCGGCTCACCTCCGAGATGGTGATCAAGACCGTCCGCATGGGCATCCCGATCCTGGTCTCGCGGTCCGGCTTCACGGCCTGGGGCGTCGAACTCGCCCGCAAGGCCGGGCTGACCCTGGTTGGCCGGGCGCGCGGGCAGCGCTTCCTGGCGCTGTCGGGCCAGGACCGCATCGTGTTCGACTTGGATCCGGCCCTCGTGCCGCGTGAAAGCGGGCGGCACAGCCGCAAGGGTGGCGAGGATGAGTGAGGCCGTGCTCGGCGTGATCCTGGCCGGCGGGCTGGCCCGCCGCATGGGCGGCGGCGACAAGGCACTCAAAACGGTCGGCGACCGCACCATCCTCGACCGTGTCGTTGAGCGGCTGCGGCCCCAATGCGGGCGCCTGATCATCAACGCCAACGGCGACCCGGACCGCTTCTCCGGCTTCGGCCTGCCGGTCGTGCCGGACAATGTCCCGGACTTCGCCGGGCCGCTCGCCGGCATCCTGGCCGCCCTTGACCACGCGGCCGCCGCAGGGCCCGATGCCGATCTGGTGGTCAGCGTCGCGGCCGACACGCCGTTCCTGCCGCGGGATCTGGTCGGCCGGCTGCTGCGAGAGCGCGACGCAGCCGGCGCGGAGCTCGCCTGCGCGGGGTCCGACGGCCGCACACACCCGGTGGTCGGGCTCTGGCCCGTGCGCATCCGGGAGGAGTTGCGGCGCGCCCTGACGCAGGAGGGCGAGCGCAAGATCGACCGTTTCACCGCCCGCTTCCGCATGGCCGTGGTTGAGTGGCCGACCGTCCCGCTCGACCCCTTCTTCAACGCCAACCGGCCGGCCGATCTGGAGGAGGCCGAAGCGCTGCTCGGCCGGCTCGCGGATTGACGCTCCGCCCTCAGCCCGCCGCTTTGACGATGCGAAACACCAGGACATCTCCTTCCCGGGCCGAGGCTTCGAGCGCGTCGCCGGTTTCCCGCAGGAGGTTCGGGATGTCGATGGAGGACAGCGGGTCGGTGCATTCCACACGCAGCCGGGCCCCGGGCGCAGCTTCGCGCAGCGCCTTGCGGGTGCGGAGCGCCGGGAGCGGGCATTTGAGCCCGCGCAGGTCGAGGATGCGGTCGGTCATGCGGCAGGCCACCAGGGGCGGCCTGAATAGGACGTTCCCGCTCCGCCTGTCGACGGCCACGGCTCTCGGCCCGACCGGGCGGACCTGATGCAGCGATCCCCGTCCGCCGCATTGCTGCCGCTCGGGGCGGCCTTGGAGCGGCTCCTGCTGGGGGTGCAGCGCGTCCACCCGCGCCGGCTCCCGCCTGCCCTCGCGCTCGGGGCCGCCGCTTCCGAGGACGTGGCGGCGCCGGCCGACCTCCCGGCGGGCGCCGTCGCGGGCCGCGAGGGCTGGGCCGTCCTCTTCGGGGCGGTGGCCGGCGCCTCGCCGGGCTCGCCCGTGACGCTTGCGGCAGCGCCGCCCTGGGTCGACGCCGGCGCCGCCATGCCGGCCGGCACGGACACCGTGCTGCCGCCCGACGCCTTTGAGCCCGACCCTGCCAACGAGGTCAGCGCCGAGGCCGCGCCGGGCGAAGGCGTGATCGGGGCGGGCACCGAGTTCCGGGCCGGAGACCCGATCCTCCTCGCAGGCAGCCGGATCGGCCCGCAGCATCTGTTGGCGCTCGGCTGCGCCGGGATCCGCGAGGTCGGCATCCGGGTCCCGCGCGTCGCCCTACTTGAGACCGCAGGCGCCCGGGAGCACGGCGCCCTCGGGCCGGCGCTGGCCGCCCTGGCGCGCGCGTGCGGCGCTGAGACCGCCCCGATCCTCGCCGCGGAGGACGGCCTCCTGGCAACGGCCCGCGCGATCGCTTCCGCGGCCGAGAGCGCGGACCTGGTGTTCGTGATCGGCGGCACCGGATTCGGCCGCACCGATTGCAGCGCCGCCGCGCTCGCCCGGGCGGGGACCCTGGCGCTGCACGGTGTGGCGCTCCGGCCCGGCGAAACGGCCGGGTTCGGCAGCGTCGCCGGATGTCCGGTGCTGCTCCTGCCCGGCCGACCGGACGCGGCCCTGGCCGCCTTTCTGGCACTCGGCCGCCCTCTGCTGGGTCGCCTTGCCGGCCTGGCCGAGCCGCCGGCCCGGCTTTCCCTGCCGCTCAGCCGCAAAGTGTCCTCGGCGCTCGGGCTCAGCGAAATCGTGTTCTTGCGCCGAGGGGCGGCGGGGCTCGAGGCGCTCGGCGGCAGCGACATCCCGCTGCGCCGCCTTCTGCAGGTGGAAGGGGCCCTCCTCGTACCACCGGACCGGGAGGGCTATCCCCAGGGCGCGGCGGTTGAGATGATGCCTGTGTGGAGCCCCAGGTGAAGCGTCCGGCGGACGACCTCGCGGAGCGGATCGCCCGCGCCTCGCGGCAGGAGCAGTTCCTGTCCGTGGTGACGCGCGAGGAGGCGATCGCCCGGTTTCGCGCCGCAGTTCCGCACGCGCCGCTGCCGCCCGAAGCGGTTCCGCTCGCCGACGCCCTCGGGCGGGTCCTTTCGGCCGACATCGCCTCCCCGGTCGACGTGCCGCCCTTCGACCGGGCGCTGGTGGACGGCTTCGCGATCCGGTCCGCCGACGCGCAGGGCGCCACGGGGGCGGCGCCGGTGCGGCTGGCGCTCAATCCGGAGATCCTGGCCTGCGGCGTTGAACCCGTCCTCGCCGTGGCGGCCGGAACCGCGACCCCCATCGCGACCGGCGGCGTGCTGCCCCGGGGAGCGGACGCGGTCGTGATGGTGGAGGCGACCGACTTCCTCCCTGACGAGGGCGCGATCGACCTCGCCGAGGCCGCTCCGCCCGGCCGCTTCGTCGGTTATGCCGGGTCCGACATGGCGCAGGGCGAGACGGTGTTGCGCCGGGGCACGCTCGTCACCGCACGCGAGATCGGCATGCTGGCCGCGTGCGGCCTGGCCAGCCTCGAGGTGGTGCGCCGCCCACGCGTGGCCGTTCTGTCCACGGGGGATGAACTGGTGGCGCCCGGCGAGAGGCTGCGGCCGGGCGGCATCTACGATTCCAACAGCGCCATCCTGGCAGCCACGGTGCGGGAGAATGGCGGCGAGCCAATCTCCTTCGGCATCCTGCCGGACGACGAGGCTGCCCTGGAAGAGGCCCTGCGGGAGGCGCTGGCCAGTTGCGATCTCGTGGTGCTGTCCGGCGGCACCTCGAAAGGGGCCGGCGACGTGTCGCACCGCATCCTGTCGCGCCTTGGCCCGCCCGGCATCCTGGTTCACGGCGTCGCGCTGAAACCGGGCAAGCCCCTCTGCTTGGCCGCGGTTGGAAGCAAGGGGGTGGTGGTGCTGCCCGGCTTTCCGACCTCGGCCATGTTCACCTTCCAGGACAGCGTGGTGCCGCTGGTGCGGGCCCTGTCCGGCCTGCCGCCGCGCGAGGAGGAGAGCGTAGACGCGACCGTGCCGGCCCGGGTGCCCTCCGAGTTGGGCCGCACCGAGTTCGTGATGGCCTCCTTGTCTCGCGGTCCGGGCGGCCTCGTGGCCCTGCCGCTCGGCAAGGGGTCGGGCTCCGTCACGGCCTTCTCCCAGGCGGACGGCTTCTTTGCGATCCCGGCCGACCGGCCGGCGCTCGAGCCCGGCGAGCGGGTCACCGTGACGCGGCTCGGCGCGGCCGTGCGGCCGCCGGACCTCACCGTCGTCGGCAGCCATTGCCTGGGGCTCGATCTGCTGGTCGGGCGGCTTGCCGACCGAGGCGTCAGGGTCCGGACGATCTGGGTCGGCTCGGCCGGAGGGCTCGCCGCGCTGAAGCGGCGCGAATGCGACGTCGCCGCCATGCACCTGCTGGACCCGCAGACCGGCCGCTACAACGCTCCGTTCCTTCTGCCCGGCATGGAGCTCGCGGGCGGCTGGGGGCGCCTCCAGGGGGTCGTGTTCCGGCCGGGCGACCCGCGTTTCGAGGCGAGGCCCGCGGCGGAGGCCGTGCGGGCCGTCTCGGCCGATCCCGAGAGCGTGATGGTGAACCGCAACACCGGGTCCGGCACGCGGGTCCTGGTGGATGGCCTGCTCGGCGGCGAACGGCCGGCCGGCTACTGGAACCAGCCCCGCTCCCACAACGCCGTCGCGGCGGCCATCCGGCAGGGCCGGGCCGATTGGGGGGTGGCCATCGACACCGTCGCGCGCGCCTACGGGCTGGGCTTCTTGCCGCTGACGGAGGAGCGTTACGACCTGGCGCTTTGGGCCGACCGGCGCACCGAGCCCGCCGTGGCGGCGCTGCTCGCCGTCTTGGCCGAGCCGGAAACCGCCGCCGCCCTCGGCGGGCTCGGTTTTGCGCCCACGGCAGGCGACGCGGCCCGGGCGGGGCTGCGATGAGGGTGATCGGGCTCGCCGGCTGGAGCGGCGCCGGCAAGACGACCCTGCTGGCCCGGCTGATCCCGGCCCTGGTGGCGCGGGGCCTCAAGGTGTCCACGGTGAAACACGCCCATCACGGCTTCGAGGTGGACCAGCCCGGCAAGGATTCCTTTGTCCACCGCGAGGCCGGCGCCACGGAGGTGATCGTCTCCTCGGCCCGGCGCTGGGTGCAGATCCACGAGGCGCGCGGCGAGCCGGAAGCCAGCCTGCCGGACCTGCTGGGCCGGCTCTCGCCCTGCGACCTCGTGCTGGTGGAAGGTTTCAAGCGCGAGGCGCATCCCAAACTCGAGGTGTTTCGCGCCCCCAACGGGCGCCCTCCCCTCCATCCGGAGGATGCCCGGATCGTCGCGGTGGCGAGCGACGTTCCCTTTCCGGAGGCCCGGGTCCCGGTCCTGGACCTCGACGACGTCGCGGAACTGGCAAGACGCATCCCGGACTGGGCGGAGCCCGTCGACACCGTGCTGAGGAGGCTCCGTGGCGCAGCTCAGTGACGATTGCTTCGCCTTTGGCGGACCACTCCTCTCCGTGGAGGAGGCCGTGGCGCTGATGCAGGAGCGCCTGCCCGTCCTGGCCGAGGCCGAGTGGGCAGCCTTGGCGGAGGCGGACGGCCGCATCGCGGCCGAGGACGTGCGGGCCGGGCTCGACCTGCCGCCTTTCAGCAACTCGGCGGTGGACGGCTACGCGGTGCGACACGGCGACCTCGCGCCGGCCGGTGACACGACCTTGCCAGTCGCCGGCCGGATCGCGGCCGGGCAATCGCCCGAGGGTGCCGTCGCGGCCGCCGCCATCCGGATCTTCACCGGCGCCCCCATGCCGCCGGGCGCCGACACGGTGTTCATGCAGGAGGACGTGCGGCTCGAGGGCGGCCGCGTGGTCCTGCCCCCGGGCTTGAAGGCCGGAGCCAATCGCAGGCTCGCCGGGGAAGACGCGGCGCGCGGCGAGGTCATCATCCCGGCCGGGCGCCGGCTGCGGCCGCAGGACCTCGCCCTCGCGGCTGCGGTCGGGCTGCAGCGGCTCCCGGTGCGGCGGCGGCTGCGGGTCGCGCTGTTCTCGACCGGAAACGAGCTGACCGAGCCCGGAGCGCCCCTCCGACCCGGAGCGGTGCACGATTCCAACCGCGTCATGCGCCGGGCCCTGCTCGGCCGGCTCGGGGTGGAGGTGCGCGACCTTGGCGTCCTGCCGGACGAGGTCGAGGTCGTGGCGGGCCAGATCCAGGCGGCTGCCGCCGGCGCCGACCTGGTCCTGACCTCGGGC
>NZ_JAQGKF010000251.1 GCF_028290205.1 Enterovirga sp.
GCGGACGGCCACGAGGTGGTCGAAAGCCTCTCCGCCTTCGCCCAGCCGGGCGGGACCACCCTGCGGCATGTCTATGAGGAGCTGCGCGACACGCTGCTGGAGGACCTGCGGGCCGCCATGCCGGTCGATGTGGTGCTGCTGTTCATGCACGGCGCCATGGTGGCGGACGGCTACGACGATTGCGAAGGCGACACGCTCAGCCGCGTGCGGGAGATCGTCGGTCCCGGGGCCACGATCGGAATCGAGCTCGATCTCCATTGCCACCTGACCGAGCTGATGCGGCGAAGCGCCGACGCCACGGTGCTGTTCAAGGAATACCCGCACACGGACATCGCGCTGCGGGCGCCGGAGCTCTACCGAATCTGCCTCGCGGCGGCGCGCGGCGAGATCCGCCCCGTCACGGCCTTTGCCGATTGCCGCATGATCTCCATGTGGCGGACGCCGTTTCCGCCCATGCGGCGCTTCGTCGAGCGGATGACCTCGCTGGAGGGGCGCGACGGCATCCTGTCCGTGTCGCTCGGCCACGGCTTTCCCTGGGCCGACGTCGCCGAGGTCGGGGCCAAGGTGGTGGTGGTGGCGGACCGCGACGAGGCGGCGGCGGACCGGCTCGCCCGCCAGCTCGCCGGCGAGTTCTTTGCGCTTCGGGCCGAGACCGACACGCCCTACGACACGATCGACCAGGGCATCGACCGGGCCCTGGCCGGCCCCTCCGGCGCGGGCCCGCTCGTCCTGGCCGACGTGGCCGACAATGCCGGCGCGGGCGCCTCGTCGGATTCGACCGCCGTGCTGCAACGGCTCGTGGCCCGGGGCGTCCGCGACGCCGTGACCGGGCTCTACTGGGACCCGGTCGCGGTGGCGATCTGCCGCGAGGCCGGGGTCGGGGCGACCTTCGAGCTCCGCATCGGGGGGAAATGCGGACCCGCCTCCGGCGATCCCGTGGATCTGCGGGTCACCGTGCGGGCCGTGTCGGAGGCCCATAGCCAGACCGGCCTCAGCGGCGGGCGCGCCCTGCTCGGACCCGCCACCTGGGTGGAGGCGGAGGGGCTCCACATCGTGCTGGTCACGATCCGGCAGCAGACCTTTGCACCGGACAGTTTCACGGGGCTCGGCCTGACACTGACCGACAAGCGGCTGGTCGCCGTGAAGTCGATGCAGCATTTCCACGCCGCCTTTGCGCCGCTGGCGCGTGAAATCCGCTACCTGGCCGCGCCGGGCGCCGTCGCGCCCGATTACGCGGCGATCCCCTACACGAAGCGGGTCGCCCCCTACTGGCCGCGGCACCCGGACCCGTTCGCGGGCTCGAACGACGCCGCTTTCGGGAGCCCCGAATGAACCCTGCGCACCTGCCCTTCGACCTCGAGACCATGCTGGCGGGCCTGCGCGGCTGGGTCGAATGCGAGAGCCCGACCTACGACCGGGCGGCTGTGAACCGGATGATGGCGCTGGCGGCGCGCGACCTCGCCATCCTGGGCGCGAGCGTGGAAATGATCCCGGGCCGCATGGGCCTCGGCGATTGCGTCCGGGCGCGGGTGCCGCATCCGGATGCCGGGCCCGGCATCCTGGTGCTCGGCCACATGGACACCGTGCATCCGGTCGGGACGCTGGCCCACCTTCCCTTCCGGCGCGAGGGCGAGCGCTGCTACGGACCGGGCATCGGCGACATGAAGGGCGGCAATTACCTGGCCCTGGAAGCCATCCGGCAGCTCACCCGCGCCCATGTCGTGACGCCTCTGCCCGTCACCCTCCTGTTCACCTCCGACGAGGAGATCGGCTCGCCCTCCACCCGCGATCTGATCGAGGCCGAGGCCGCGCGGCACCGCTACGTGCTGGTGCCGGAGCCGGGCCGGGAGCGGAATGGCGTGGTCACCGGCCGCTACGCCATCGCCCGCTTCGACCTCGCGGCGTCGGGCCGGCCGAGCCATGCCGGGGCGACGCTGAGCCAGGGCCGCTCCGCCATCCGGGCCATGGCCCGCAAACTCCTCGAGATCGAGGACATGAGCACGGAGAACTGCACCTTTTCGGTCGGGGTCGTGCAGGGCGGCACCTGGGTGAATTGCGTGGCCACCACCTGCACGGGCCAGGCCCTGTCCATGGCCAAGCGGCAGGCCGATCTCGACCGCGGAATCGACCGCATGCTGGCGCTGTCCGGCACGGCGGACGGCGTCTCGTTCTCGGTGACGCGCGGCGTCACGCGGCCGGTCTGGGAGCCCGACGACGGCACCCTGGCGCTGTATGAAACGGCGTTGCGGATCGCCCACCACCTCGGCCAGGAGCTGCCGCACGGCCCGGCCGGCGGCGGCTCGGACGGGAATTTCACCGGCGCCATGGGCATTCCGACGCTGGATGGCCTCGGGCCGATCGGCGAGAAGCACCACACGCTCGAGGAGAATATCCAGGCCAAGAGCCTGGTGGACCGGGCCCGATTGTTTGCCGGGTTGCTGGCGACGCTGACCTGAACGCAGGCGGGGCCCGTCAGGCGCGCTGGCTCACCGACCCGGAGCGGCCGGCGCGCGCAACCGCCCGAGCCGTGTCGCGGCCTCGAGGTTCACGGCTCCGGCCGGGACTTCGCCGGCCAGCAGCGCCTTGACCTGGGCGACCGTGTCGAAGGCCTGGTGCTCGATGGCGGCGGGCGTGAGCCCGGCCGTGTGGGGGGTCGCGATCACGTCCGGGCGGCTCGCGAGAGCCAGCGACGGCCGCTGATCCGGGGCCCGCCCGACATCCATCGCCGCCCCGGCCAGCCGGCCCTCGTCCAGCGCCCGGGCGAGCGCGGCCTCGTCCACCAGATTGCCGCGCGACAGATTGAGCAGGAAGCTGCCGGGCTTCATCTGCCCGAAGGCAGCCGCGTCGAGGAGGTTCTCGGTCTCATCATTCGCGACGGCGAGGCAGCAGACGAAGTCCGAGCGGGCCAGGAGCTCGGGCATGCCGACCTGCTCCACCCGGCGGTCCTCCACCCTGACATGCGGGTCGCTCGCCACCACCCGCATGCCGAAGGCGAGCGCGAGGGGCGCGAGTTCGCGGGCGATGGCGCCGTAGCCGATCAGGCCGAGCGTCGCGCCCCTGAGCTGCACGCCCTCCTTGACGGCGGGCTCCTGCCCGGCCCGGTACGCGACCACGCTCGCCGAGATGTTGCGGGCCAGGTCGATCATGTAGCCGACAGCCATCTCGGCGACCGACACCGTGAAGCCGGGCGTCGCCCGGGTGCACAGAATGCCGTGCCGGCTCGCGGCCTGGACGTCGAGGTTCCGGATGTCGACCGCGCAGCGCAGAAAGGCGACGAGATCGGGGGCGCGCTCGAAGAAGGAGCCGAAGCCGGGCGTCTGTCGGTCCGACACCACGACCGCGCAGCCCGCCGCATGCCGGGCGAGGCCGTCGGCGTCGAGGACGCAGCCGGTCGGGTTGATCCGGACCTCGGCCAGCTCCCGCAAGGCCGCAAGCGCCCGCGCGCCGTAATACCGCTCGAGCATCTCCGGCTCGTGGGTCAGGAACACGGTCGCCATGGCTCGTCCGGCAGCAGAGGAGCTGCGGTCAGGCCGCCTCGTCGCGGTCGCCGGGCTCGATCCCGTCCACCTCCAGCACGGCCTCCTCCGCGTCAAGCAGCGCCGCGTCGCTCTCCTGCAGCCCGAAGCGCGCCGCCACGTCCGGCGCATAGCGGACGAGGTCGGGCCGGAGCTTGATCAGGCTGACGTCCTTGGCCTTGCTCTCCAGCATCACGTCGAAGGTGAAGCGCGCCGTGTCCCGCATGAAGCGGGTGAATTCGAACGGGTTCGTGAAATCGGCATGGCCCGTCCAGATCGGGGGCGCCTGGACGGTCTTCTTGCGCCCGGTCTTCCGGTCCGTCCGCTGCAGGCTGCGGAATTCGGTGCGGGGCGAGGAGAAATGCACCTTGGGCCTGACGCCCTCCGGCCAGGTGGCCAGGATCCGGCCGACCGTCTCGACCATGTCGAGCCGCTCGGGGTTCAGGCACCAGAAATGCTGGTGATCGAAGATCAGCCGCACGCCGGTGCGCTCGTGGATCCACAGAATGTCGGCGGCGCTGAAGCGCAGGTCGTCATGCTCCAGGACGAGCCGGCGCTGCACGGGCTCGGGCACGCGCTCCCAGTTCGTGACCCAGCGTTCGCGGCTCGCCGCGATGTCGCCGTAGGTGCCGCCCACATGGGTCACGACGACGGCCTCGGGGCCGAGTTCCATCCGGTCCAGCATCTCCGATTGCGACAGGAGGTCGGCCACGCTCTTCGCGGTCAGAACGGGATCTGGGCTGTTCAGCAGCACGTATTGCGACGGGTGGAACGAGAGCCGGATGTCGAGGTCGCGGCTCTTGCGGCCGATCGCCCCTAGCTCCGCGTCGCTCTCCCGCACCATGCCGTGGAATTGCGGCATGTCCGGATGGGTGGCGTAGGGCGCGAGATCCGAGGACAGCCGGTACATGCCGATGGCATGGCGGGCGAGATGGTCCAGGATCGCGTCCACGTATTCGAGGGACGTCTTGAGGTGCGGCTCCTTCTGCCAGCGCCGCGTGTCGTTGCTCTTCAGGTCGGGCCGGGCCAGAACCTTGACCGGGAAGCCGAGCCGGAGCGCCCGCACGCTCACGATTTCCGCAGCGCCTCGGGCTTGTGCACCGCCTCCTTGCCGGATGTGTCGCTCCGGACGCGGTACTGGGGCTCAGCCTGTGTGGCCTTGGCCGTGTGACCGCCGGCCTTCGTCGTCGCGGTCTCCGCCTTGACGACCTTGCCCTCGGTCTTGCCTTGGGGCGTCTGCCAGCTCACGCTGTCGCCCGCCTTGAAGGTCTTGGCTGCCATCGCGTCGCCTCCGAGAGGCCGGTCAACACGGGCCGCGAAGGCGGGTTCCGGCCCGGTGCGCCCACTCTGTTCACGCTTGCGTGGCCGCCCTGACGCGACGGGAGTTCGACGGTTGAGCGAAACGCAGCGGCCGCGGCCGGCCGGACTGACGCAGCACATCTTGCCCATCGCCGGCACCATGCTGGGCATCTGCACGACGCTGATCGGGCTCGTGAAACTCCTGGAAACGCAGAGCGTCGCCACATTGGTCGACGAGTTCGCGGGCCTGGTCGGCGCGTGTTTCCTGTTCAGCGCCATCCTGTCCTACAGCTCGATCCGGACGGAGCCTCGTCCGGCCCTGAGCAGCCGGCTCGAACGCGGGGCCGACGCGATGTTCCTGGTCGGCCTGACGAGCCTGTCCGTCCTGTCGCTGGTCTTCGCCTTTGAGCTGATCTGAGGGGCTGGGCCCGCGCGGCGGCCGATTGACCTCCGGCGAGGCGGCGGCGCATGAGGGCCGCCCCTTTCCCCTGCCGGAGCCGCACCCGATGCCCTGGACCGTTCGAGGCCTCGCCTTGGCCTTGACCCTGCCGATGCTGGCGAACTGCACGCAGCAAACGGCGGCGCCTCGCGGCGCGGCCCCTTCGGCCGGGCCCGCTCCCGCCCTCGCCGCACTGCCGTCGGGAAGCGGCTGCTCGGCCGAGATCACCCGCTTCCGGGCCGTGCTCGACAACGACCTGCAGGTCGGCCACGTCGACCGCAGCGTCC